>CAZJRX010000081.1:0-3373 GCA_964548145.1 uncultured Pseudomonadales bacterium
ATCCGGGGAGACCGGCAGTTCCACCATGCCGCACAAGGTCAATCCCATCGACTTCGAGAACTCCGAGGGGAATATCGGACTGGCCAACGCCATTCTCGGCCACCTTGCCGAGAAGCTCGTCGTCTCGCGTTGGCAGCGCGACCTGTCGGACTCCACGGCTTTGCGCAGCGTCGGATCCGCGTTTGGCCACTGCCTCGTCGCCTGGGACAGCGCCACCCGGGGCATCGGCAAGATCGACATCGACCTTGATCGTACCGGCACCGACGTAGGGGCCGCCTGGGAGGTCCTTGCCGAAGCGGTCCAGACGATTCTGCGCGCCCGAGGCGGCGTAGAGCCCTACGAACTGCTCAAGCGCCTGACCCGTGGCCGTGCCTTGGACGAAGCCGGGTATCGGGCTCTTCTCGACGCGTTGCCGCTATCGCCCGAGGACCGCGACAGGCTGCAACGGTTGACGCCCGACAGCTACACGGGAATTGCCGCCCAACTCGCGCAACGCGTACTCGGCGAGGATCCGTGACCAACGTCGGCGCCCGCGAGGTTTCCTGGGCGACCCACGAACGGGTGCTAGCCGCCCTGCGGCGAACGGTGTTCGTGGCGGAACAGGGCGTTGCCGAGGACGAGGAATGGGACGGCGCGGACCCCGATTCTCGTCACTTCATCGCCGAAGACGCCTCGGGTAACCCGATCGGCACTGCGTGACTTTTGCGGTGGGGTCCGTTGGGCCGCTTGGCCGTGCTCACGCTGGGGCGGGGCGGGGTATTGGGGGCGCGGCTCCTTTCATTGGCCGTCGACGCAGCACGCGCCGACCGCTACGAGACCATCTTCCTGCATGCCCAGGCCCATGCCGTGGGATTCTACGAACGCGCCGGCTTCGAAGTGACCGGCGAACCATTCATGGAGGCCGGCATCGAGCACCATCCCATGGCCTTGCGGTAGGCGCTCCTTGCGCTCCTTACAACCGCTTCCATTCCTCGCCCGCATCGCTACAATGGCGCGCTTTTGCCCGGAGGCTCCCCATGGCACTGCACTTCGTGCCCCGCAAACCACGTTCAGCACAGATCGAGGAACTCGAACAGGAGTGGGAGAGCAATCCCCGTTGGACAGGTGTCAAGCGCGGCTACACGGCGGAGGATGTCGTCAACCTGCGTGGCACGATACCGCATCGAAGCATGCTGGCCGCTCACGGTGCCGACAAGCTCTGGGACCTCCTTCAGGACGAAGGTTTCGTCAATTGCCTCGGCGCCGTGACCGGTGGCCAGGCGGTGCAGCAGGTCAAGGCCGGGATCAAGGCGATCTACCTGTCGGGGTGGCAGGTCGCCGCCGACAACAACACGTCCGAGACGATGTACCCCGATCAGTCCCTCTACGCCGTGAACTCGGTGCCGAGTGTGGTCAACCGCATAAACAACGCGTTTCGACGCGCCGACGAGATCCAGTGGGCCACGGGGGTGGACGACGGCATCGACTACTACGCGCCCATCGTCGCCGACGCCGAGGCCGGTTTCGGCGGCGTGCTCAACGCCTTCGAACTCATGAAGGCGATGATCGCGGCGGGCGCGGCCGGGGTTCACTTCGAGGACCAGCTCGCATCCGTCAAGAAATGCGGTCACATGGGCGGGAAGGTGCTCGTGCCCACCGTGGAGGCAGTGCAAAAGCTCATCGCAGCCCGACTCGCAGCCGACGTCTGCGATGTGCCGACGCTACTCATGGCCCGCACCGATGCCAACGCTGCCGACATGGTCACCAGCGACATCGACGAATGCGACAAGCCGTTCCTCACCGGCGAGCGCACCCCCGAGGGCTTCTACAAGTCCCGAAACGGCCTGGACCAAGCCGTCGCGCGCGGTCTTGCCTACGCGCCCTACGCGGACCTCATCTGGTGCGAGACCGCAGTACCGGACCTCGATGAAGCCAAGACCTTCGCCGATGCCATCCACCGCGAGCACCCGCACCAGATGCTCGCCTACAACTGTTCGCCGTCGTTCAATTGGCGGGCGAACCTGGACGACGCCACCATCGCCAAGTTCCAGACCGAGCTGGCGGCCATGGGCTACAAGTTTCAGTTCATCACCCTGGCCGGCATCCACAGCATGTGGTTCAACATGTACGACCTTTCCCGGGACTACGTGGATCGGCAGATGGCCGCCTACGTGGAACTCCAGGAAAAGGAATTCGCCGCGACCAACGCGGGCTACTCGTTCGTTAGCCACCAGCAGGAGGTCGGCACGGGCTACTTCGACCGCGTTGCGGAGGTCATCCAGGGGGGCCAATCATCTGTCACGGCATTGACCGGCTCGACGGAGGAAGCGCAGTTCTGACACGCAGAACCCCCGCTATCGACTGACCGCCGTCTGACCGGCGTTGGAACCCGGGGCGTTCCAGCGCCCGTCAGATCGTCAGCTTGCCCACAAACTCGTCTACCGGCGTCCGTGCAAGCCGCTCCCCGTCCAAGCAGAGGTCGAGTATCTGTTTCGCTTGCCCGCTTGGAAAACGGGTCGCGAGGTTCGCCTCGAACTTGGCCACGAGCAAGGGAATGCCTTCGGCACGGCGCCGGCGGTGACCGATGGGATACTCCACCGCGACCTTCTCGGTACTCGAGGCGTCGTCGAAGAAGACCTGCACGGCATTGGCGATGCTTCGCTTGTCCACCTCGTGGTACTCCCGGCTGTAGCGGTCGTTCTCTTCCACGACCATGCGGCTGCGCAACCGGTCTATGCGCGGGTCCGCAGCCGCCGCATCCTCGTAGTCGTCCGCCGTGAGGTTCCCCTTCAGCAATCCGACTGCGGCCATGTATTGCAGGCAGTGATCCCGATCCGCAGGATTGTTGAGTTCGCCGGTCTTGCTGATGATCCGGATGGCGGACTCGTGGGTGGTCAGCACGATCCGTTCGATTCGATCCAATCGGTCGCGGACCTCGGGGTGCAAGGCCACCGCGGCCTCCACCGCCGTCTGCGCATGGAACTCGGCCGGGAACGAGATCTTGAAGAGCACGTTCTCCATGACGTAGCTGCCGTAGGAGCGTTGGAATTTGAACTTCCTGCCGCCGAACGCCACATCGTAGAAGCCCCATGTCGGTGCCGAGAGAGCACTGGGATAGCCGATCTCGCCTTTGAGCACCAGCATCGCCAGCCGCACCGCGCGGCTGCTGGCATCGCCTGCCGCCCACGACTTGCGGGGACCGGCATTCGGGGCATGGCGATAGGTACGCAGGGCTGAGCCGTCGATGAACGCGTGGGAGAGCGCGTCGACGATCTGCGCCTTCGAGCCACCAAGTAGCGCCGTCGCGACCGCCGTCGTCGCAACCCGCACCAGGAGAACGTGATCGAGCCCGACGCGATTGAAACTGTTCTCGAGGGCCAGGCATCCCTGGATC
>CAZJRX010000081.1:3383-13240 GCA_964548145.1 uncultured Pseudomonadales bacterium
CTCGTGGGCCTTGATCATCGCCGTCAGAACGTCGCGCATTACCAGCGGTGGCTTGCCCTCAGCCACCGCGCGCCTCGTCACCCAGTCGGCAACCGCGAGGATTCCGCCCAGGTTGTCCGACGGATGCCCCCATTCGGCGGCCAACCACGTATCGTTGAAATCAAGCCAGCGGATCGCGCAGCCGATGTCCCAGGCCGCCTTAACGGGGTCGAGAACATGCTGCGTCCCCGGTAC
Source organism: uncultured Pseudomonadales bacterium (assembly GCA_964548145.1). GTDB lineage: Bacteria > Pseudomonadota > Gammaproteobacteria > Pseudomonadales > Azotimanducaceae > VXYL01. Next base: position 3,618 of record CAZJRX010000081.1, read on the forward strand.
GCGCGTGCCTTGGGGTACCACGGTTCCCGGCACGATAGGGCCCAGGTGCTTGGCACATTCCGGGAACCGCAGCGCGAGAAAACCGCAGCCGAGGGTGTCCATCAAGCAGTGGCGAGCCGTCTCATAGGCATCGTCACCGGTAATCTCGAAGTCGGCGACGTAGTCGGCGATGGCGACGAGTTCCGGATCCGGGTCCGGTCGTGCATTAAGGTCTACGTTTGCCACTAGCGCTCCGCCAGCTTGGGGAATCGGCGTGGTCCGGGGCCGATATAGTCGGCACTCGGACGAATGATGCGGTTGTTGGCGCGTTGCTCCATGACATGGGCCGTCCATCCTGCGACCCGGGAGCAGACGAATATGGGCGTGAAGAGCTTCGTGGGAACGCCTAGGAAGCGGTAGGCGGCGGCGTGGTAGAAGTCGGCATTCGGGAACAGCTCCTTTTCGTCCCACATCAGCCTTTCGATGGCAAGGGAGATCGGATAGACCCGTTCGTCGCCTACTTCGGTGGCCAGCTTCTCCGCCCAACGCTTGATGATGGCGTTGCGCGGGTCCGAACGCCGGTATATGGCGTGCCCGAATCCCATCACCACCTCCTTGCGTGCGAGCATGTCGCGTACTGCGCCAACCGCGGCCTCGGGGGTCTCGAACCGGTCGATCAGGTCCATGGCCGCTTCGTTCGCGCCGCCGTGTAGCGGTCCCCGCAGCGAACCGATCGCGCCGGTCACACACGAGTGCATGTCGGAGAGCGTCGAGGCACAGACCCGGGCGGTGAAGGTCGACGCGTTGAACTCGTGCTCCGCGTACAGAATCAGCGACACGTCCATCACCCGTTGCCGAAGCGTGCTCGGGCTCGCGCCGGTGAGCGTTGCCAGGAAGTGACCAGCGATACTGTCCTCGTCCGTGTCGACGTCGATGCGAACGCCGTCGTGGCTGTAGCGGTACCAGTAGTTGACGATCGAGGGCATCACACCCAGCAGGCGGTCAGCGACATCCTGCTGGTGCCCGAAATCGCCTTCCGGCTCCAGGTTCCCAAGTACCGAGCACCCCGTACGCATGACATCCATCGGGTGCGCCTCGGCGGGAATCCGCTCAAGGACCTCCTTTAACGGCTCAGGGAGACCGCGAAGGACCTGAAGCCGCCTCCGGTAGGCGTTGAGATCGGCCGCGTTTGGCAGCTTCCCGTAGAGAATCAGGTGGGCCACTTCCTCGAAGGTCGCCCCGCCGGCGAGATCCGCGATGTCGTTGCCCCGGTAGGTGAGACCCGTCCCGGATCGGCCCACGGTGCACAGTGCGGTTTCTCCCGCACTCTGACCACGCAAACCGGCACCGCCGAGTTGCTTGTCAACCATCCTCTTCTCCTGCCCTGGCCGGGGCTTGTGTCGTCGCTCCCTGGGTGGCGAAAAGCTCGTCCAACTTCGCTTCGTAGTCGTGGTAGCCGAGGAATTCGTAAAGCTCGTCCCGGGTCTGCATGGTATTGACAACGCGGCGCTGCGTCCCCTCCGCGCGAATTGCCCGGTAGACGGCGAGCGCCGCTTGGTTCATCGCCCGGAACGCCGACAACGGGTAGAGCGCCATGCGGACCCCGACGCTGCGCAGTTGTTCGAGCGTGTACAACGGTGTGCGCCCAAACTCGGTGAGATTGGCCAGGACCGGCACATCGACCGTACCGGTAATCCGGCGGTACATGCCGAGTTCCGTCATCGCCTCCGCGAAGATCGCATCGGCTCCTGCTTCCTCGAATAGCGACGCCCGTTCGAGGACCGCATCGAGGCCCGACACCGCCAAGGCATCGGTACGGGCCATCACCACGAACGCCGCATCGGTCTTTGCATCAACGGCGGCCTTGATCCGGTCGCACATCTCGCCGGCCGGGACGATCTCCTTGTTGGGCCGGTGCCCGCACCGCTTGGCAGACACCTGATCCTCGATGTGGACCCCGCCGGCACCGGCGCGGATCATCGAGCGGACGGTGCGGGCGATATTGAATGCGCCGCCCCACCCCGTATCGATGTCCACCAGGAGCGGCGTTTCAACCGTCGCCGTAATCCGCTGCACATCCTCGAGGACGTCGTTCAACGAGGTCATGCCAAGGTCGGGCAGCCCGTAGGACGCGTTGGCCACGCCGCCGCCGCTAAGGTAGATGGCGCGGTAGCCGACGCGTTCCGCCATCAGTGCGGCATAGGCATTGATCGCACCCACCACCTGCAGTGGATTCTCCACGCCCATGGCGTTGCGGAACCGGGTGCCGGCCGAGGTCATCAACGGGCCTCGGCGAGCGGCTCGAGGGCCGCCGTTAGCTCGGCGTAGCCATTGACGGCCCGAAACGCGGGGTACTGTGCGACCACGGTCGCCGGCGCATCGAAGAACAGACCCACATCGGCCTCTTCTAGCATCGCGACGTCGTTGTAGGAGTCGCCTGCAGCGATGACGTGGTATCTCATTGCGTGAAAGGCCCGAACCGCTTGGCGCTTCGGATCCTCCTGTCGCAGACGGTAGCCAACGATGCGGTCCCCTTCGACACGTAGCCGATGGCAGAGCAGAAGCGGATCGCCGAGTTTCGCCATGAGCGACATGCCGAATTCATAGAACGTATCGGACAGTATCGCAACCTGAAACCGTTTGCGCGCCCAAGCCAGGAAGTCCGCCGCCCCCGGCAGAGGCTCCAGGCCGGCGATCACGTCCTGGATGGCGCCGAGGGTCAGCGACCTTTCCTCAAGGATCTCCAGCCGCATGCGCATGAGATCGTCATACACCGGAATATCCCGCGTCGTTTTTCGGAGTGCGTCGATTCCGGTGCGCTCGGCAACGGCTAGCCAGACCTCCGGTACCAGCACGCCTTCCAAGTCGAGACAAAGAACGTTCAAGGCGATCACCCGTCAAAACCCGGCGATTCTACAGGGTTGGCGCGCATCGCTGCGGTCATTAGGTTATGGCGAGACGTTATTTCTTGGTGCAGCGACGCCCTGCTAGGCTACGTCGCTTGCCATCGTCAGTCAGACCGTCGCCCGTGGCCGAACCGTCCGTGAACATCGCACCCCAAGACGACGCCAAACCCGCAGTCGGCAGTCGCCGCCCGCTCCTCCGGACGCGCGAACGCCAGGCGCTGGAACTGCTCGCCGGTGCATTCGAGGCCTACGAGCGGATAGCGGTGTCCTTCAGCGGCGCCGAGGACGTGGTCCTGATCGACCTGGGAACGCGGATTGTCGGCGCCGAGTTGGCGGTATTCAGCCTCGATACCGGTCGGCTGCATGCCGAGACGCACCGCTTCATGGAAACGGTTCGGGAGCACTACGGCGTCGCCATCGAAACGCTTGCGCCGGATCCCGGCGACGTCGCCCAACTGGTCCGGGACAAGGGGCTCTTCAGCTTCTATCGTGATGGCCACGGCGAGTGCTGCGCGATCCGCAAGATCGCTCCCCTGTCCCGCAAGCTTCGCGACCTCGATGCCTGGATCACCGGTCAGCGGGCCGATCAGAGCATTACTCGGGAGGGACTACCGACGGCACAAGACGATCTGGCGTTCGCCACCGCCGATCACCCAATCCGCAAGTTCAACCCGTTGGCCGACTGGACAGGCGCCGACACCTGGGACTACATCCGGCGCCATCAGGTGCCCTACAACCCCTTGCACGACCAGGGCTTCCGATCGATCGGCTGTGAGCCATGCACCCGTCCGGTGGGACCCCACCAACACGAGCGTGACGGGCGCTGGTGGTGGGAGCACGTCGAACACAAGGAATGCGGCCTGCACGCCCAGAACGTGCCCGAGCCGATCCGCGTCGTCGAACGCTAGCGTTCCGGCAGGTCGACCCCGTCGAACAAGGCTGCCCGCGCAGCGGGGTTTGGTGCGGCAAAGGATCGTTCGATGAGTTCGGGGGTTAGGTGGGGTGCGAAGGCACCCACGAAATCGATCATGAATTGGCGCATGAACGTGCCTTTCCGACAGCCGATGAAGGTCGTACTGGCTCTGAACAGGTTGCCGGCGTCGATGGCCACCAGTTCGCTGTCCCGAACCGCATCGTAGGCCATCCTGGCGATGATCCCTACCCCGAACCCCAACCGCACGTAGGTCTTGATCACGTCGGTGTCCACCGCCGACAGCGCGATGTCGAACCCGTTCTCCCGCTGCTCGTTGCCGCCGTCGGCAACTGGCAGGCGCTCCCAGAAGCCCGCATCGTAGGTCACGATCGGATAGTTGCAGAGGTCGTCGAACGCCAAGGACTCCCTGCCCGCCAGCTCGTGGCTACGCGGAACCACAACGCAACGGTTCCACCGGTAGCACGGCATCATGATCAGGTCCGGAAATCGATCCATCGCCTCGGGCGCAATGGCGAAATCGACCTCGCCAGAGGACGTCCATTCGCCGATCTGCTCGGTGGTTCCCTGGCGCATGTGCAGACTCACCTCCGGGTAGGTCTCGCGCAGCCCCGGGAGCACGTCCGGTAATGCGTAGCGGGCCTGGGTATGCGTGGTGGCAAGGGACAGCGTGCCGCGGGTTTCGTTCCTGTATTCGTCCGCGATATGCCGGATGCTGGCAACATCCCGGAGGATCTCGCCGACCTTGTCGAGGATGATCTCCCCGGCTGGCGTGACCCGGGTCAGGCGCTTGCCGTTGCGGGCAAAGATGTCGATACCCAGTTCCTCTTCCAGCAACCGGATCTGCTTGCTGATACCCGGTTGGGAAGTGAACAGATCCGTTGCGGTCGCCGAAACGTTGAGATCGTGATGGGCGACTTCCCAGATATAGCGAAGCTGCTGGAGTTTCATTGGTTCTGCGGGTTGATCGTAGCGGCTTATAGGCCAAAAAGGAATACTAACCTAAGCCATTATGCCATGTTACTCATTACGAACCCCGTGCGGCACATGGCCGATCGCGACATGTCGAGCTGCGGACTCGCAGTTCGCGGTCTGGTCGTCGAAGAATACGTCCGCCTCGTAGGCCCTCAGGAACGCCGCCTTGTCACGACCGCCGAGGAACAGGCTTTCATCGAGGCGGATGTCCCAGGCCCGCAAGGTCTTTATGACGCGCTCGTGGGCGGGCGCACCACGGGCCGTCACCAGGGCCGTGCGTATCGGACAGGCGGTGTCCGCAAACTCGCCCTGCAACCGGTGTAGCCCCATGAGGAACGCCTTGAACGGTCCACCCGCCAGCGGTTCCTCGGCGGCACGGGCTTCGGACTCGGCGAACGCCTCGATGCCATGTTCGTGGAAGATGCGGTCGGCTTGGTCGGAGAACAGCACCGCGTCGCCGTCAAATGCGATCTTGAGCGTCTGCGCGGGGTTCTCGCTCTTGCGGGAACTCAACAACGTCGCGGCGGCGATGCCGTTGTCCAAGGCGGCTCTGACATCCTCCGGCTCGGTCGACAGGAACAGGTCGCAGCGGAACGCTTCGGCGTAGCGGTAGGGACTCTCTCCCGACGAGAACGCGGCCCGCACGATGTCAAGCCCATGGGCCGTGATGGAGTTGAACACGCGCAAACCCGTATCGGCCGAATTGCGCGACAGGAGAATCACGTCGACTCGGTGTTTTCCAAGCAACTCATTGATATTCAGTAGTTTCTTGACGAATTGGAACCCTTCCCCAGGTTCCAGGCAGTCGTTCTCTCGGTCGATCTGGTAACGCCGATACGCCTCCAGACCATGCTCGCGGAACACGGCGTCCGACGCGTCGAGATCGAACAAGGCCCGGGAAGAGATGGCGACCGTGAGGAAGGTCTCCGGGTCAGGCATCGAGGTCCGGGATGAGTTGGCTTTCGAGCTTCGCAATCGAGTCCTTCAGTCGAAGCTTGCGCTTCTTCAGGCGCTGCACCTTCATGTCGTCGTCGTGGCCGGTCTCGATCAAGTAGTCGATTACCTCGTCGAGGTCCCGATGCTCGACGCGCAACTGCTCCAGCCAGCGCACGACCTCGGCCTTGTCCAAATCCTGATCCCCCAAGTACCCCTCCCGGTGCACTGCGACTGAACTCCATTGGCCGCCAACCAAGACGCAGACCGGCGGCGCGGCACCGACAGTCTGTCGTGTTGCCCACAACGCCACGCATACGCATCATAAGCGCCTCGTTCCTCGGTGCATAGCATTGGCCAAGACCCCAACTCCCCGAGATGGAATCTCGCGATTTCTGGCTGCCGTCGATGCCAGCAAGCCGCCGGCAGGACGACCCGACGGGGTCAGTCGTATTCTGTTCGCCCTGGACGCCACCGCAAGCCGGGAACCCACTTGGGACATAGCGATGAACCTGCATGCGGAGATGTTCCGAGCTGCAGCCGATGCACCGGCAGGCAACCGGTCACTCGGCGTGGCCGTGCAGCTTGTGTACTACCGGGGCTTCAACGAGTTCCACGTCTCACCTTGGTCGCGTTCGCCGGACGACCTGTTGCGGCGCATGACCGGGGTCGCATGCAGGGGCGGGCTCACGCAGATTGGGCGGGTGCTCGGCCATGCCTTGGCCGAATCCAGGTCGGTTGCCATCGACGCCGCCGTCTTCGTCGGGGACGCCTGCGAGGAGCCGTCCCGGGAACTAACGGCCGCCGCCGGCAAGCTGGCGCTCTTCAAGGTACCGCTGTTCGTGTTCCAGGAAGGCGGCGACCCTTTGGTTGGGCGGGTATTCAAGGACCTCGCCCGGATAACGGGCGGTGCTCACGCTCCATTCGCGAGCGGCAGCGTCGATCAACTTCGAACGCTGTTCGGCGCGGTCGCGCGCTACGCGACCCGTGGCAGGTCGGGGCTCGGGGAGATCGAGCACCGTCTCGCCCGGGACATGCTCGCGCAGCTCCCACGCTGATTTGCCGATGATCACCGTCATCGTCGCGCTCCTGGCCGGCACCATCGCATTCATTGCACTGTGGCGGGAGCTTTCCTCGGGGAGTCGTCAGCGGGGGCTGTCGAGAACCGGCTGGACGGCCGCGTTGGTCTTGGCACTGAGCCTGGCGGCTCTCGCCGCCAGCGGCCGACTGCACTGGCTCGCCGCCCTATTGGCCGGTTCCCTGCCGATTCTGCGTTGGTTGATCGGACTCCTCGTCGGCCCCCTGATCAGCCAATTCCTGCGATCCAGGATGCAGGGCGGAAACAGGACCGCGCCGGGCAACGACAGCCCTTCGACCTCGACAGTTGCCACCGACGAATTGCGGATGACACTGACTCACGACAGCGGCGACATGGACGGTGAGGTCCTCACCGGCCAGTTCGTCGGTCAATGTCTCTCGGCCCTCGATCTCCCCGCGCTGAAGGCGCTCCATGGCGAACTCGCGCTACCCGACTCCCTGCAGTTGCTCGAAGCGTACCTCGATCGCCGATTTCCCGGTTGGTCCGACGGGCATGCCGATCGTCAGCAGCCGCCGCCGGAACGCGACATGGACCGGGAGCAGGCTCTCGCCGTCCTCGGCTTGTCGGACGGGGCATCCCGCGACGAGATCATCGCCGCGCACCGACGTCTGATGCAGAAGCTACACCCGGATCGTGGCGGAAGCGACTATCTGGCCGCCACCTTGAACCTCGCCAAACGGGTACTGATCGGTGACGGTTCGTCCTGACAGTGGCCGCCCGTTCACGGTGCCATGAGATCCCGCGCTTCCTGCTCCAAACCCACTAGGCGGCGTACCCAGTTGTCCATCAACGCGAAGTCTGCATCATCGATGCCGAAGGCCTGAGCCACCTCCTTCAGCAGGCACTCCTCCTCGATTTCGAACGCGCCGTCGACGTACGACAGGCGCAACAGGTTCAGCACCGCTACCGTACGCGCCCGTCGCGAATCGAAGATCTCGCCGATTCCATCGAGTTCGAGATAGTCCGAGACGGCATCCGGCCGTACCGCCATCTCACGCTTGAACTCGTCAAGCATGTCCTCCTCGTTCGGATCGAGCAATCCGTCGGAGACCACAACGTTGTGGGCGAGCCCCAGAAGGGCCTCGCGTTGCTCGTCGGTGAGCGATTTGAGCCACATCGGTCGACCGAATGGCGCCTTAGAACAGGAGCAAATCGACGAGACTGGCGATCATGATGACTACCGCGAGCCAGCCAACGGCGAGAGAGAGCTTGACCACCACGCCCTGCTCGAAAAAGTCCTCGATGAGGTGCCACATGCGTACCGAAATCCCCTGCGCAGACAAGGCATCGAGAATACCACAGGCATGTCATTCGGCTCGTCGCTGCGCCCGCCACGCCTCGAGGCAGCCGTGAACGCGCTGACCCCCATGTTAGGGGTTGACGGAACCGCCCACGCAACCGGCTTGACATGATGGGGCCATCCCGTCAGAGTTCGCCGCTCAATGAACGCGATGTCTAGCGATAGGAACTCGACGCACTCGGGCGTAGCCGTCGCCACCCCTGCCGGTGGCGAGTGGTATTGGTTTTTCTATCGGTAGGCGTGCTCGACATCGAGGGCGCCAGCTGTCGCCCTTCGCACAAACCCCGATCGGCGACATGCCATCGGGGTTTTTGCTTTGGGGGAGACAGTGACGATCGAAACGGAGAATCTCAGGATCGCGGCGCAGAGTGCCCTGCCCGCCCCGCAGGAGATCAAGCGCCGGCATTTTGCCGGCCGGGGACTGCTCCGCGCCGTGGCCGACGCCCGGCGCCGGATAGTCGACATATTGGCGCGCCGGGACCACCGCCTGCTGGTTGTGGTCGGCCCATGCTCCATCCACGACCCCTTGGCGGCCCTCGACTACGCGGACAGGCTTTCGCGCTTGGCCTCGCAAACGCGGCACGCCCTCTACATCGTTATGCGCGCCTACTTCGAGAAGCCGCGCACGACCATCGGTTGGAAGGGCCTCATCAACGATCCATACCTCGACGACACGGGCCAGGTGGAGGATGGAATCTGCCTGGCCCGCAAGACAATGGTCGAGATCGCGGCCCGGGGCCTGCCGATCGCAACCGAGGCGTTGGATCCGATGACACCGCAGTACCTGCAGGATCTCATCGCCTGGTCGGCCATCGGCGCCCGTACGGCGGAGTCCCAGCCGCATCGCGAGATGGCTTCGGGGTTGTCGTCGGTGGTCGGGTTGAAGAACGCCACCGACGGCTCGGTCGATGTTGCGGTGAACGCGCTCGCAGCGGTCGCGAGCCCGCACCGGTTCCTCGGGATCGACGCACAGGGACGGGTTGCGGTGATGGACACCCGCGGCAACCCGAATGCGCATATCGTCCTGCGCGGCGGTGACTGTGGACCGAACTACGACGCCCGAGCGATACAGCAATGCGAATCGAAGTTGCTGGCGGCGAAACTTCCGGTCAACATCATGGTCGATTGCTCGCATGCCAACTCGAACAAGAACCACGAGCGCCAGTCCATGGTTGTCGATTCAGTTGCCCGGCAAGTCGCCGAAGGCAATCGTTCCATCGTCGGAATCATGATCGAGAGCAACATCGAGTCGGGTAGCCAGCCGATCGGACGCGACCTGGCATACGGCGTCTCGATCACGGATCCCTGCGTTGGCTGGAGCGAGACCGAGGCGATGCTGAAACGTCTGGCAACCACCCTCGAGGAACCGCTTACACAGCGTCTGGTACCCGCCAAGGCATCCTAGCCCGCATCATCGCGGCCACTGGTGAGAAATGCGGGCTAGCGCGTCTCGGGAGTACCGCCGCGGTTGCGTCGTGGGGGATCGCGTCCGTGGACAGC
>CAZJRX010000082.1:0-13157 GCA_964548145.1 uncultured Pseudomonadales bacterium
GATCCTTTGTTGCCTGGCGGTCAGCGTCGCCTCGCCGCCGGGAGAATTCGCGTAGCGAATTCTCGGGGCGACCGCGAAGCGGTCGCGTCTTCCATGGAGCAAGTCCGCAACCCCTTGAATTCACGCGCAAATCGTAGGGTGGACCGCGCGCCCTGGCGGGCGCGTTGTGGTCGCCCGCCGGGCTACGTTCGGCTTCGGTCGATCACACGCGCCCGGAGGGCGCGCCGGGACGGGACAAGCCCGTCCTACGAGTTTATTGCGGCGCAGGGTCGCTTGTCTGGTCGCCCGTCTTGCCGGTTACCGGGAGGACTTGGCGTGTTCCTCCACCGCCCGTTTCATCGCCTCGATCTGCTCTTCGTCGATGGCTTCGAACTTGCCGAGGCGGCATCGGACTGCGGGTTCGAAAGGACTAGCGCTGCGCGGTCGGGCATCGATGGCATCGAGCCGGCAGACCGACCCGGTCCGGGCCCGCGTGGTCACGACCATGTCCCGCCGCAAGCCGACGCACGGCGGTGATAGCCTGTTGGCCCAGATTCTCTGCTTGACGCGACCGCGGAAGACGACGAGTCCCTCGTCGATGATCTCGATACCGTCGATCTCGCGTCGCCACAGGCAGGACTTCTCTTCCCGGTAGTCTTCGTCGGCGAGGGGTTTGTCGAGTATCTCTTCCACGGTAGGTTGAGCGACCGTGGCATTCTCGCCCGTGTTGCCGGATTCGGGATCGGCGGCGAGGCACGCCGCCGTACCTAACGACAACAGCAACCGGATCGCGGCGGGCCAGGCCGTCATTTTGCGGAGTCCATCCCCACTTGCGCCTTTGCCCAGCGGTAGTCCGCCTTGCCGTTGGGGCTGCGTAGGATCTCGTCGAGAAACACGAACGCCTTCGGCAGCTTGTAACGGGCGATGTGCTTGGCGCATTCGGTCAACAGGCTTTCCTCGGTCACCGCGCGGCCATCCCGGGTCTGGACGATGGCGACCACCTCGTTGCCCCACCGTTCGGATGGTCGTCCCGCGACCACGGCGTCGTAGACGTCGGGATGGTGCTTTATAGCGTGTTCGACCTCTTCGGCGAAGATTTTCTCCCCGCCGGAGTTGATGGTGACCGACTCGCGACCGTGAAGCTCCAGGGTGTTGTCATCGAGTAGACGCACCTTGTCCCCGGGCACCGAGTAGCGGACCCCGTCGACCACGGGGAAGGTCCGGCGGGTCTTGTCTTCGTCGCCGAGATAGCCCAGGGGGATGTTGCCGGCCCGTGCCCACCAGCCGAGGCCGTCGTGTCCGGGTTCGAGGGTTCGGGTCATGTCGTCGTTGAGCACGGCGTTGTGGGGCGACAGCCTGAACCGGCCGGTGGCGGCACCGACCTTGGCGTTGCTGGTATGTGACGCCTGGCCGCCGGTCTCGGAGGATCCGGCGGTGTCGATGATGTTGATGTGGGGTAGCACCTCGAGCAGTTCCGTCTTCAGCTTCGCGGTGAAGATGGCGCCGCCGGTGATGACGTTGCGCAGCGACGGGCACCTTGCGCCGGATTCGCGTAGCGCGTCGAGGAGGGGCCGACCGAAGGCGTCGCCCACCAGCATCAGGATGCTGACCCCCTCGCGCTCTATGGATTCGACGACGCCGGCGGCATCGAACCGCTTGACCTCGTCCTGGATGACCACCGTGCCGCCGGTGTGGAACGCCTGGAACGAACTCCAGTGGCCGGCGCCGTGCATGAACGGCGGTGCGGGCAGCGTCTTGCGGTGGCTCGCCTGCGCCCGGGCGACGAAGCCGTCCAGGTTGTCGATGATCTCGCCGTTGGTTCGGCGTGCCCCGAGACTGGCGACGAGGATGTCGCTCTGCCGCCACAGCACGCCCTTCGGCATACCGGTGGTACCGCCGGTGTAGAGAATGTAGAGGTCGTCGGGACTCCAATCGAGGTCGGGCCTGTCGGGACTCGCACCTGCCAGGGCGGCTTCGTATTCGACTGCGCCATCGAGCAGCGGACGCGCTTCATCGTTGACCTGTACCAGCACGTCGAGCGTCGGAACCTGGTCCCGAATGGCTTCGACGTGATCGGCCAACGAACTGTGGTAGACGAGCGCTTTCGTCTGCGCGTCGTTCAGAAGGTAGACGAGCTCCTCGTCGACGTACCGGTAGTTGACGTTGAACGGCGCAAGTCGCGCCTTGAAGGCGCCAACCATCGCTTCGAGGTACTCGTTGCCGTTGTAGAGGTAGATGCCGAGATGGTCTTGGCCGGAATCCCAATCCGCCAGGTCGTCTCGCTCGGTGTGTGTGCCGAGCCCGTGGCCAATCAGGAAATTCGCGAAACGCCGTGTACGATCGGTGAGTTCGCGGTAGGTGATGCGTCGGTCCCGGAACACGATGGCTTCACGGTCGGCGACGGCTTCGGCGACGGCTTCGTTGACGGTGGCGAGATTGAACGTCACGGGGTTCCTCTGCAGCGACTTCCCGAGCGGAGTTTACGAAACTCGACGGTAGTTCGCTCAGCGGCTCTCGGAGATCTGCTCGAGGAATTCGTCCACCGCTTGCCAAACCGGGGGGTGGTTGAAGAATTGGTTGTGACGCAGTTGGAAGGTGCGAAGTTCGACGGGAAACTTCGCATGGGCGTTGATCGATTCCACCATCGCCTCGTTCTCCGGGTAACCAATGACGCCGTCGATGGGGGAGGCCATGATCAACGTGCGCGGCAGGTCGGCGACTGCGGCCTCGGCGTCGAATCGGTGACGTAGCAGCGGTCGGACGGGAACGAAGGGCAGTGTCCTCCGGGCAATATGCTCGACACTGCGGTAGGGGCTGATCAGGATCATCGCGTCCGGCTTGACCGCCGGTGCGGCGAGTACGGCGACGCCGGATCCGAGGCTTTGGCCGAACAGCACCAGGGGCCGGTCGGGAAACCGGGCCCGGGCCCAATCGCTGATCGCGACGGCATCGGCGCGAAGGGCGGATTCGCCGGGCGTGCCCGTGCTGTCGCCGTAGCCGCGGTAGTTCAGAAGCACGGTTGTCGCGTTCCGTGCCGCCCAATTGTGAGTGTTCCGCGACACCTCCTCGGCATTGCCGCCGAAGTAGACGACCAACGGTCCCTTGGAATCCGCGTTGACCACCCAACCGCGCAGCATGGCATCGGCCCGGGCAATCTCGACAGGCGCCGCCGGCGGATCGGGGGGCGTGCGGATCACCGGTCGCGGATGGAAGATCAGCTTCTCCTGGAATGCCCAGAGCAGCCCGCATACGCCGAGATAGGCGCCGACGACGGTCAGTACGATCTGCATGGCGGACCGGATCAACGCACCACGCGGGGGGCGGCCCCGAACAGGTCGCGGAAATTGTCGGCGAAGAACCTCGCCTGATCTGCTTCGTCGATGCCGGCGAGCGAACGGCTGAAGCGCCTGATGGGATCCCGGCCACCCTCGGCATGCGGGTAGTCGGAGGAGAACAGGTACAGCTCGGGCATCGACTCGCGGATCAACGTCCCGACATCCTCGAACGGGTACGGCGTGAAGCGCAGTTGCTCGCGGAACTGCTCCGACGGCTTGCGCTGGAAATCGCCGAGATGCGGTTCCGAGCGCGCCCAGATGTCCACGGCGTGATCCAGCCGTCGGATCGTGTCCGGTACCCAGCCGGCACCCAGTTCGATGACACCGCCTTTCAATGCCGGGACCTTCTCCAGCACCCCGTCCAACACGAGCACGGAGATGAAACGTTGCGCCGACTGGAAAATGACGGTGAGATCCTTGGAGCCGATCACTTCGACCCCGCCCCGGGCGCTCCGCCGCTGCGGATGGCCGTCGTTCATCCACTCGTCGGGGACGGATAGCGATGAACTGCCGACATGCAGGATGAACGGTGTGCCCGACTCTTCGAGGCGTCGCCAGATGGGGTCGTGCATCGGGTGACCTGGTGACCGGCCGCCGGGTGCTCGGGAAGGTAGCCAAACCGCCCCGAGGTTCAGCGCCAGAGCCTCGTCGATGAGCGCGAGGGCGGCCTGGGGTTCGTCCAAGGGCGCGAGCGCGACGCCGATTAACCGTGCATCGCCCTCGCAGAACTCGGCCATCGCCCGGTTGTGCGCCGCCGCCGTCGCTTGGCTCACGACTCGATCGGCGTTCGCGAACACCTTGGTGGCGCAGAACGACGAGAACACGACCTGCCTCTCGAAACCGAGCAGGTTGAGGGCCAGGCCCCGTTCGCGACCGTTGAACGCGCCGAGGGCGTCGTGCCACTTGGGGCCGCGGGTGATTCGATCGCCCAGCGCGACAAGCTCGGCGACGGTGTCCGGTGCGTGTTCCCGGGCGTCGCGGTAAGAGCGCATCCGCTCGCCGATGTCCGCCAGGCGAATCTCGTCGAGCGTCGGAATGCGATCGCGCATGGACCGCTCGACGTGCCGCGACAGGAAGTCCGGCAACTCCATGAGGTGGCTGTCGGCGTCGAGGATGACCAGTACCGACGGCGCGGCGGTCGACGCGTAGGTCATGGCCCTACGGAAGCACAACGACGGCGTGGCCGGGGCAAGTCGCCCCACCGTCCTGATTGACGACGTTAACGTCCAGGCGAACACGGTTCTCGCCGTCGACGACCGACTTCTCGCTGACTTCGCCAACGACGGTCAGAACGTCGTTCTTCTGGTTGATGACCCGGTAGTCGGAATCCCAGTAGATCCTGGGCGGCTGCTTCGGATAGTAGGTGGCCATCGCCCAGCGCCGGATATCGGTCGCGGTGATGGGCGGCGCGGTGCGGACGCCACCCCATTGCCCTTGCGCGGCGCGCATCTCGTCGGTCACGTAACTCGGCGCCTCATTGCTCATATCGTTTCCATCTCCCGATCTCTCCTTTTGCCGCACCTGCCGCACCTGCCGCACCTGCCGCACCTGCCGCACCTGCCGCACCTGCGGCAGCGCTAACCGCCACCGTGCCCCTTGTCGATCTTACGCAGTTCCGGGAACCATACTCCCAGGGCCGCCATGGAGACGGCCAGCAGCACGGCGCTGCCGAGGAGCGCCGAGGCGATGCCGGTGAACTCGGCCGCCGCCGCGATGGGAATCATTCCGATCGGCATGATGCCGAAGCTCATCATCATGATCGACATGACCCGGCCGCGGACCTCCGGTGCGATCGCCAGCGTGACCACGCTCATGTTCAAGGAACCCGCCATGGAACCAAAGATGCCGATGAACACGCCGAAGCCCATCGCGACGGCGAGCGTGGGCGACAGGGCGAACCCCGCCAGGCCCAGCGCCCAGACGTAGCAGCAGGCGAACATCACCTTGCCCTTGCCGCCGATGTCACCGAGGCGCGCGAGGAGGAGCGACCCGGCCAGCGAACCGACGCCCATCGCCGTCATCAGGTAGCCGAGCGTCTGCGGGTCGCCGTCGAGGATGTCCTTGTTGAACACGGGGGCGAGGAACGACGGCGCGAATCCGAACATCATGGGTACGATACCCATTACGAGAAGCCCCAGGACGACCCGTTCGCGGCCCATGTAGCGGAACCCCTCGGCGACATCGTCGAGCATCTTGGCGCCCGGCCGGGGCAGTGGATCGCCTTGGTAGCGAAGCAACGCCGTGGCGACGACGGAGACCAGGTACATGGCGGCGATCACGTACAGCACGATGCCGACCGCCGTCGTTGACGAGGTCGCCGCTTCGTTGCCGCCGACACCCGCGAACAATGCGATCAGCCAACCCGCCAGAGCGGGTCCCGCTACACGGGCTGCGGAATAAGTGGCGCTTTGCAGGGCCATCGCATTGACCATCACCCGTTGCGGGACGATCTCGGGCACCACCGCTGCCCGCGCCGGCATGGAGAGCGACATCACCGTGCCGTTGAACAGACCGAAATAGATGAAGTGCCAGAACGTCACATCGCCCCGGTAGACGATGGCGGCCAGCACGACGGTGGCGGCGGCGTTCACGAGTTGCCCGCCGATCATGATCGGCTTCTTGCGAATCCGGTCGGCGAGCACGCCGCCCCCCAGCGAGAACACGACGGACGGCAACATGAACGACAGCACGACCCAGGACAGCGCCAGGGGGGAACTGGTGATGTCGTAGATCAGCCAGCCCCGGGCCACCATCTGCATCTGCATCGCGAAGGAGGCGATGAGATTGGCGATCCATAGCAGGCGGAAGTCGCGGATGCCGAGCGACTGGAACATCCCGGCACCGCTCCGCCACCCCGTTGGCGTGACCGGGGATGCCGCCGATGAGTCGATTGTGGGACGGGTGGCGTCCATCGATTGGCGGGTCGCCGGGAGGTAGACAAGCCGACCATCTTACGTGATTGAACAATCCCGCCCGTCACCGGGGTGTGCGACACTCCGGCCATCGAGTTATCCGACTGAACCGTCGCTTGATAGGCGGCGTGTACGGCTATATGTTCAGCCTTCCCACCTACTTGGTTTTGGTGACTCCATGAACTCAATTCGTTGGCCCCGTGTCCTTGCGGTGATCATCGTCCTGACAGCCAACGGGCATCCCGCCTTGGCAGACGACACCGTCCGCCGTGGTGCAGAGATCGGTGACTCCCCGACCGTTGATCTCAAGGGCGCTCTCGCCGCCCCCGAAGCGCACCTAGGGCAGTGGGTGATCGTCGAAGGCAAGGTCGACAAGGTGTGCCAGGTGAAGGGATGCTGGCTGGAGTTGATGCCAGCGGGCGAGAGCCGCGGTGTGCGGGTGACGTTTGAGAACTACGGTTTCTTCGTGCCCAAGGACGCGATGGGTTGGACGGCGCGGCTCGAAGGCGAGTTCGTTCGCGAGAAGTTGTCCAAGCGCGACGTCGACCATCTCCTCGGCGAAGGCGCGACCCTTCGGAAGCAGCCGGACGGGACGGCGGTCCAGATCAGCTTCGTGGCCCGTGGCGTTGAGCTTCGTCGACCTGCCGCCGCCGAAGCGTCTTGATGCGCCTACAGCTGGCGCTCAACGCGCGATATGGACTCGGCCGTGGACTTCTACACAACGATGTCCGGCACCGCCCCCGCGAAGCTGAAGCCGGGCGTTAGGTTTTGGTCAACCAGAACGACTTGACCCAATCCTCTTCGATCTCGATATGCAGCGTTTTGACCTCTTCCTCGGACACGTCGATGTCGAACAGCAGGAAGAACGTAACCTCGGTGTCCTGCTCGTGTACCGTCAGGTAGCGCAGCACCTCGTTGCCGGCGTCGTTCACGTACGTGCTGCTCGGCTGGCCGAGGTTTTCCATGACCCATACCCGGGTGGTGAGGCCCGGCTCGATCGCGTCGAGGGATGCGCCGCCATGCAGCCTGCCGTAGCGGTAGCGCGAGTCGGAATCGACCACGAATACGCATCCGCCGAGTGCGAGAAGGAGGAGCGTTAGAACAATGACGGTGTAGCGTGTACGAATAGGCAGCATGCGGGTTCCTTGAACTGTGCGTGGCAGGACGATCAATTGCCCGCCATGGTCACACTACAATCCTGAACCCACGCTGAATGCGGACAGACGGACCATGGGCGGAACGAGGGCGAGATTGCTGGTAACGATGGCGCTGTCGTTGTGGGTTGCCTCGTTCGTAGCGGCGACGGAGAAGCTTGAGCCGACAGTCGTGCAACTCGACAGCACCGCGCCCAAGCGTGTGCTCTTCGTCGGCAACAGCTACCTCTACTACGGCGACAGCGTGCACAACCACGTTCGACGAATCGCCGAGGAGCTGGGTCCGCACCAGGCGGGCGACTATCAATACAAGTCGGCGACCATCGGTGGGGCGCGGCTGTCGCACCACGGCATCGACAATCTGCTCGAGCCAGGCAAGCTCGGTATCGACGAGTCCTTCGAACTCGTGATTCTCCAAGGCGGCAGCGGCGAGGTCCTGACCCCGGATAGCCGCGCTGGGTTCCGGCGCTCGGCCATCGAACTGAACGCCAAGATCCGCGCAACGGGAGCGACTGTCGCCTTGTACATGACCCACGCCTACGTGGCGCCCCACGAGAGGTTCGATCCCGGGATGATCGACAAGATCAGGCAGACCTACGTGGCCCTCGGCAACGAACTGGCGGCGCTGGTGATACCCGTCGGACTGGCGTTCGAGCGGGCCTATGGACGCCGACCCGGCATCGCACTACACAAGCGGTTCGACGGCACCCACCCCAGCCTGCTCGGAACCTACCTCGCGGCGTGCGTCGTCTACCGCAGCGTCTATGGCAGGCCGGTGTCGGGTGCCCGCTACGACTATTTCGGCGCCATCGCCGAGGACGAGGCCGCGTTCCTCCGGGCAATTGCCGACGAGACGGTTCGCGAGTTCCATTCCGCAGACGTTATGCGTTGACGAACGCTCTGACGTCCTCCTGGTCGTGGTAGCGCGCCGGGATCGGGAATCGGAACACCCGCGCCCGTTCAGGCCGAGGATCCTGGCACGCTCGGCATCCGTCAGTTGACCCATCGTGCGCTCGATGGCGGCGGCAGAATGCGGCCACGTTCCCTCGTGGTGCGGGTAGTCGTTGGCCCAGAGGAAGTTGTCGACGAGGTTGTGCTCGCGTGCGAGATCGAGGCCTGGCTTGTCCTCCTGGAAGGTTGCGAACCCACATTGGCGGAAATAGTCGCTTGGCAGTCGGGCCAGTTTCGGTCGCACGAACATGTGGTGCTTGCGGTACGCCTCGTCGAGCGCCCAGATGGTCCACGGCACCCAGCCGATGCCGGCTTCGACACTGCCGAAGCGCAGGTCGGGGAAACGCTCCAGGACGCCGGACGCGCAGAGGTTCGCGATGGGCTCCATGGTCGGGGCGAGGGAGTGCACCGCGTAGTTCACCACGGCGCCGCCGTTGCCCCGCGACGTGCGCGGGTCGCGTCCCGTCGAGACGTGGAAGGTGATCGGTAGGTCGACTTCGCTGATGCACGCCCACAGCGGATCGAATTCCGGCAGGTTGTAGTTGGGATGCTCGTGGTCGGGTGCGCCCCAGATCGGCTTGCACGGCAGCGCCAGGCCCCGAAAGCCCAGCGCGGCAACCCGCTCGATCTCGCGCATCGCGCCGTCGATGTCGGCGGCTGCGATGCAACCCATGGGCGACAGCCGATCGTTGTAGTCCCGGAATACCTCCCAGGCCCAGTCGTTCCAGACCCGGCACATGGCTTGGCTGAATTCGGCGTCCGGCGTTGCCCAGATCGTGAGGCCCTTGTTGGGAAACAGCACCTCGGCGTCGACGCCGTCCCGGGCGAGATCGGCAAGCCGCTGCTCGGGCGTTTCCCCGGCGCCGTTGCGCAACCGATCCTCGCCTTCGAACACGATGTTGCGGATCCGCACCGGCCGGAAGCCCTCGGTCCGCTGGAACTTGCGGCCCTGGGCGTCGACCGCAACGCCCGGTAGTCGGTCGCGGTACTTGGCCTCGATACGGGTACGCCACAGATCCGCGGGCTCCTGCACGTGGCCATCCGTGGACACCATGAAGTACTTGTTGGGATCGCCCGGGCGAGCGGTGCGGGTCCAGCCCTCGATGCCCGGTGTCGCCAGGCGCCAGGCGTTGTTTCCGTCGGTCGATTGCGACTGCGCTGCGTCCAAGGCGGTGCCTCCGGTGAAGTGTTCGGCTACTGTAGCGCAACAGGTGGGGTTGACACAGCGAGGGGCATGTCGCCGACCGAGATCATCGAATACTGGCTGGGTCGTGCACCGGATGACCTTGAGTCGGTCACCCAAGCGTCGACGCGCTGGTACCGCGTGGACGGGGACCTCGATGCCGAGATCCGTGCCCGATTCGGTCCCGCCATCGAACAGGCGCGGCGGGGTGCGTTCGGCGACTGGGAACAGACCCCCGAGGGTGCCCTGGCCCTGGTGATCCTACTCGATCAGTTCCCCCGCAACGCCTACCGCGGAACACCGGATGCCTTCGCCGGCGACACGCTCGCCCTGGCAGTCGCCCGGCGCGCCATCGAGCGCGGTTTCGACCAGGAACTCGCCTGTCCCGGGCGGGCATTTCTCTATCATCCCTTCGAGCACAGCGAAGATCCCGGAGACCAGGAACGATCCGTTTCGCTCTTCGAGGCGTTGCTCGCCCAAGCCCCGCCGGCGTGGCGGGAGTTCGCGGCCGGGTTCGTCCCCTACGCGTACTCCCATCGGGACGTCATCGGGCGTTTCGGCCGCTTCCCGCACCGCAACGAGATTCTGGGGCGTCAGACCACACCTGAAGAGGAAGCCCACTTGGCCGCGCGTGGGGGCTTTTGACGTGCCGATTGCTTCATTTCAGCTATGACGCACAGGAATCATGGCAACTGTCCTACATCGGCGCCGGGGGTCGCGCGCTACAGTGTGGCGTGGTCGTACGGAAAGAGAGCCCCGGGGCGTTTGCTATGATCCTGGCTCGTCACAGCGCTTCATCGAAGACGGTATTGGTCGACAAACCGCAGCGCCGCCGGCTCACGGTAGATGACTTCGCAAGGATGTGCGAAGCGGGGATTCTTGCCGCCGACGACCGCGTCGAACTCATCGATGGGGAGCTTGTCGAGATGCCGCCAATGGGACCGCCGCATGCCGGCATCGTGAACGAACTCGCCAACGTCCTGCCGGCCCTGGTCGGCCCTAACGCGCGACTACGCGTCCAATCGTCCGTCCAATTGACCCGGTATACCCAGCCCGAGCCCGACTTGGCGGTGGTTCGTCGCGACCCGCAGCGCTATATGCAGAGACATCCGCAACCGGCGGACGTCCTGATTGCCATCGAAGTCGCGGACTCGTCGCTTGCATTCGACCAAAACGAGAAAATGCCCCGCTATGCGGCGGCCGGGGTGCCCGAAGCCTGGCTTGTCGATGTGCGGGCGCGGACCATCACGGTCTATACGGAACCGAGTCCGAGGGGCTATCGCTCGTCCCGGACGATGGCGTGGACCGAGGAAGTGATCGCCGCCGCCGTCGAAGGACTTCGTCTGACGTTCGAGGAGATTCTCCCGAGCGCCGATTTTCCGTAGCGGACACGTCCGTCGCTGGCGCTCAGGACGCGTCGTTGTATTTCCAGTTGCCGTGGAACCCGTACGGCACGCGATGCGGCAATTCGGCGCAGGCAATCGGTCCGTCGGCCAGGTTCTCGGCATCGAAGAAGGCGAGGTCGCTGCGGTTCTCGCCGGCCCGGTGGACGACGCTCAGCAGATAGCCTTCGCCTTCGCCGGCATCCTTTGATCGTGGGACGAAAACGGGCTCGCCGGTCGTGTCGCCGTCGGGGAGCACATATTGGCTACGCCGGTCCCGGGCGAAGTCGTGATGGACGAGCCGGCCCGCGGCGTCGACACGCTGGTAGCTCACGTCCGTGCTGAACATGCCGCCGGCCATGTAGCCGAAGAAGACCATCTCGCCGGTTGTCGGGTCGATCTTGGGATGCGCGGTCGGTAGTTCGCCGCGGACGATCACATCGTCGATGTCGCACTCCATGCGAATCGGGGCGTAGTTGCCCCGAAGCTGGGGATGGTCGGGATAGGGGGTTGTCATGCGATGTCCTTGCGGCGCAATGCAGGCACGTTCACTCTAACCCAGCGGCGTGGGACTCGCCTCCTCGCCCGGTACGTCATCCGTCGCATAGACGATGGGCGCCATGTCCCACGCGTGGACTGCCGAAAAGGCGGCTGGCCCGGCCTCGGCGAACAGGCGCGTTTGACGGCTGCCGGCGAGCGTCGGGTAGATTCGCCCGGTAAGGGCGAGGCGGTCGTTGGCGTAGACCTCGATGATCGAGGCGTCCAGGTAGACCGTCAGCCGGAGCGTGCCGTTGTCGTCGAGGGGGCAGGGCGCGGTTTGCACCGGGTAGTCGCGCTTCTCGGTGGTCTTGTCGACCATTGGGAAAGCGCGAAACACGGTTTGGTCGCGGCTTGACCGCGTGGAGTCTATCGACAGCGTGCGGGCAACGGCATCGTAGACGATTCGCGTTTCCTCGATGCGGTTCGGGGCGGCCCGGACGCTTAATCCCACACGTCGTGCGCCGCGTGGCTGGATCTCACATCGAAGTTCGAGGCAGTCGCCTGCCAGTTCGGCAAGCAATCGCTCATCGTCGTAGAGTTCGGCGGCCGGAATCTCGCGGGGATTGCGGCGCAGTAGCTCGGTCTCGCGGGCAGGCTCGATCATGAGGCGCCCCGAGTCCGTGGCGGTGAGTACGCGGGGAAGGGTCATGGTCGCGAAACGGTCGATGCCCCTGGGGCGTTGCGGCACGGCCCAGGCCCAGAAGACGCGCCGACCCATGCCATCGACCAAGGACTCCGACGCGAAGCCGGCCCCGCCCGGGTGGGTCAGTCGATGGTGGCTGTCCGGGATGAAAGTTCCGGCGTGCTGGCGTCCGAGGTAGTAGCGCGTGCCGCGCGGGTGGCTGATGCACATCAATACGTGGTGGCGGCCCAGCTTGAAGAAGTCCGGGCAGGCACAGTCCTCGTTGTCGTCCGTCCAGTTCGGGCTTGGGTTGTAGAACGGGCGCTGGTAGTCCCAGTGTTCGAGGTCGGTCGACGTGAACAGGTAGGCCGTGTCCCGAACGTCATGGGGCTTGACGCGTCCGCCGAGGATGACGTGGTAGATGTCGTTCTCGAGCCAGGCGTGGGGATCGAAGACCCGGTAGACGTCGAATTCGGGATCGCCGCGCTTCGGCTCGACGATCACGGGGTTCGCGGGGTGGCGACGCCAGCGCACCAGGGCGTCGTCCTCGGCGTAGGCGATGCAGATGCCGGCGTTCACGCCGTAGTAGACGAGTGCCGGGACACCCTCCCGCGTAAGAAGCGCGCAACCGGAGAAAATGCCGTCCTCGGGAACGTCCGGGCCGGGTTTGAGGGCCGCCGGGTGCAACTGCCAATGCACAAGGTCGGCGCTCGATGCGTGGCCCCAGCAATGCCCGCCCCGCGGCAGGCAGGCGTCCTGGAAGATGTAGAACAGGTGATATCGACCACGCCAGTACAACGCGCCGTTCGGGTCGAAGGGCGCGCAGGGGCCTTCCGGCGCCACGAAGTGGTACCGCGGTACGTGGCGTTCCTCGCGATTGGACATGCGTCGCTTCCCGGTGGCTATTGTCGTTCGGCGCGGGGTTCGGAGCCAGCGCTGTCCAACGCCACAGTATTCGCCGACCTGGCGGTCGACGCATCCTGCCCAACCCAAAGCTGCCCAACAGGCTGCTAGCGCGTCTCCCGGGTACGGGAGCCGTCTAGGAGTAGTTCGATGTGCTGCGCCAATGCAACCTGCGTGCGAGCATCAACGGCGTTCA
>CAZJRX010000083.1:0-13113 GCA_964548145.1 uncultured Pseudomonadales bacterium
CCTGGCGATCGCGGGCCAGAGCGCGTCCGGCAGCGAGAAGTTGTAGTGGATGCCGCTGATGGTCTGCATCAATCGACCGTAGCGGAGGCCCAAGCCGTTGCGATAGACGGTCTTGGACTGGCCGGCGTTGGAGGTGCCGAACTGGGCGATGGGGATAGCCTCGTCACGACCGATCATGCACGGCATGCTCGCTGCCCACAGCAACTCGTCGCCGAGGTGCGCGTAGACGAAGCGATGAACGTCGGCCAGTTCGGCGAGGGCGGCCTCCGCGCTCGGGTGAACGCCGGTGATGAGTTCCAACTGGGATTCGCTGAAGTCCATCGTAATGTGCGGATGTGTCAGCGCCGAGCCCAGCTCGCTCGGATGTCGGGTTCTGGCCAGGACACCGGCGGGCGTCACCCGCAAGCTCTCCTTTTCGATGCCGCGTTGCAGGGCGCCGAGTTCGGCGCGGCCGCGGATCGCCGCCAGCGACGAGTCCGTGAGTACTGCCATGGAGGACTAGCCCGTTCGAGGCCCGGCGGCGGTGATGTGCTGACCGACGTCGAACTGGGCGAAGTTGGCTGCGAACTTGGCGGTCAAGGCGGCACGCGCCTGATCGTAGGCGATGGGGTCGCCCCACGTATTGCGCGGGTCGAGCAGGGCGGCGTCGACGCCGGGTGCCGCCAGCGGAATGTCGAGATTCAGGCTCGGGATATGGCGACGTGGAGCGTCCTTCAGACTACCGGTCTGGATGGCCCGGACGATGCTGCGCGTGGTTCGTATGTCGAATCGTCTGCCGACCCCGTAGCCGCCGCCGGTCCAGCCCGTGTTCACTAGGTAGACCTCGGAGCCGAAATCCGCGACGCGTTTCATCAACAGGTCGGCGTAGACCCGTGCCGGGCGGGGAAAGAAGGCGGCGCCGAAGCACGTGGAGAAGGTGGCTTCGTAGGGCTCGACGGCACCGACCACCGTGGAGCCCACGGTTGCCGTGTAGCCGGAAAGGAAATGGTAGGCGGCGGCTTCCTTCGTCAGCATCGAGACGGGCGGAAGAACGCCGCTTAGGTCGCAGGTCAGGAATATCACGCCCTTCGGTTCGCCGCCTTGGTTCTCGGGTACCTTGGCGGCGATGTTGGATCGGGGATAGCACGCCCGGGTGTTCTCGGTGAGTGACGAATCCGCGTAGTCGGGTTCGCGGCTCGCGGGATCGAGTACCACGTTCTCGATGATCGCGCCGAACCGAATCGCATCGTAGATGACCGGCTCCTTGTCCCGGGACAGGTCGATGCACTTGGCGTAGCAGCCACCCTCGAGGTTGAACACCACGCCCTCGCCCCAGCCATGCTCGTCGTCGCCGATCAACAGCCGCTCCGGATCGGCGGACAAGGTCGTCTTGCCGGTTCCCGAGAGACCGAAGAACAAGGTGACGTCGCCGTCTGTCCCCGCGTTGGCCGCGCAGTGCATGGGCAGCACGTCGCGTTCGGGAAGCAGGAAGTTCTGAACGCCGAACATGGCCTTCTTCATCTCGCCCGCATAGCGGAGCCCGGCGAGCAGTACCCGGCGGCCGGCGAAGTCGATCATGACCGTGGCGTCGGAGGCCGTGCCGTCGCGGGCTGGTTCGCAGATGAATTCCGGGGCGCTGATCACCTCCCAGGTGGACTTGCGGCCGGGATTGAAGTTCGCCGGCGTTATGAATAGCGCCTTGGCGAAGAGGGCGTGCCATGCGTACTCGGTGGTGACGTTGACCGGCAGGTAGTGGACGGAACCGGCGCCGACATGTAGCGCCGACACGAACGTATCCCGTTCAGCGAGATGGGCTTGGACGCGTCGCCACAGCGCATCGAATACGCGTGCCTCGACCGGCAGGTTGATGGGACCCCAGTCGATCTGCGACTCCGTACCACTTTCCCGGACGATGAAGCGATCCTTGGGCGATCGGCCGGTGCGTTCACCGGTCTCGACGCAGAGCGCGCCGTTGGCGGCAAGCCGGCCCTCGCCGCGCATGACGGCAAGTTCTGCGAGCGCCGTGTTGGAAAGGTCGTAGTAGCCGCGGCAGTCCCGCGAAGTGTCGAAGTTGAGCGCCATGGCCGTCGCCCGGTTGGATTTGGGGATTTTACACGACCGAAACCCCCTTGGCCCGCGATTATCATCGGCAGCGCCGGTTCCCAGGCCCCCTCTTCGGGTGTCAACATCTGGTGCCGGATCGTGAGACGCACCGGGCGCGGCTGCACGGACCCGAATCGTACCAAGTGTGGCGATATGGCCGGTGCTGGCGGCGGGGGTCGAACGGGCGCCGACACGCCTTGTCAATCGAGCAGGAAGCCGAACCTCGAAGATCGGTCGGCGGGCGGAGTCACCGGTTCGCCTTCAGTTCCTGCAATGCCCGCCGCTGCTTCTTGTTGGGCCGCGACTTCGGCACGACGAGGCCGGCGGACCGCATGCGGCGCTCGGCCCGGATGGCCTCCCGGGCGTCGATGGATTCGGTCGTTTCCTCGTAGAGCGTCGCGGCGATGCTGGCGCTACCCCGACGCTCGGCGGTGTCGACGATGATGACGGTTTGCTCGACCTCGCCTCGGGTGACGGTGAGCCTGTCGCCGGGAATGACGTCTTTCGCAGGCTTGGTGCGGGCACCGTTCAAATGCACCTTGCCACCCTCGACGGCGGTCTTGGCGAGGCTGCGGGTCTTGTAGAACCGCGCTGCCCAGAGCCACTTGTCCAGGCGAACAGGGGCTGCATCGGATCCGGCGGACATGCCCCTATACTAACCGCGTGGATGCCGCATTGATTGAAATCGCCAAGGCGGCGGCCGACGCCATCCTCGAAGTCTATGGCACCGCCTTCGACGTCGAGATCAAGGCCGACGACTCGCCGCTGACCGAGGCTGATCGCCGCGCGCACCGCATCATCGTCGATGGCCTACGCGGTCTGACCCCGGATCTGCCCATCGTCTCGGAGGAATCCGAGACGCCGCCCTACGCCGAACGCCGTCGCTGGCGGCGGTATTGGCTCGTGGATCCGCTCGACGGCACCAAGGAGTTCGTGCAACGAAACGGTTCGTTCACGGTCAACATCGCGCTAATCGACGGCGGCGAGCCGATACTCGGCGTGGTCGGCGTGCCGGTACAGGACAAGATCTACCTAGGGGACTGCAGCCGAGCCCGGGCGTGGCGGCATGACGAACGCGGCCGGACGCCGCTGCGGGCGCGTGCCATGCAGGGCGACACGGTGGCGGTGGTCGCCAGCAGGAACCACCGGACGCCGCGCCTTGAGACCTGCCTGCGACTGCTGGAGGACGGCTTCGAGCGGGTGGATCGAGTTCACATGGGCAGTTCCCTGAAACTCTGTGTTCTCGCCGAAGGCGGTGCCGACTGCTACCCGCGGCTTGGGCCCACCTCGGAATGGGACATCGCGGCCGGTCACGCCGTATTGATGGCGGCGGGCGGCGCCGTCACCCAATTCGGCGGCAAGCCGCTGCGATACAACAAGGAGTCGCTGCTCAATCCCGATTTCCTGGCGGTGGCGGATCCGTCGTATCCCTGGAACGACACCTTGCCCCCGGTGCCGTAGGACCGCCATACTCGCCCGCTTTTGCGGGTGGAGTGAGCAAGATGGCGGATAGCCCGGGCAAGCGGCCGCGCCCATTGCCGCAGCCAACGCCGGAGACGGCGCACTTCTGGGACGGCACAAAGGCAGGCGAACTGCGCCTGCAACGCTGCCGCGACTGCGGCCATGTCTATTTCCCGCCGCGACCGTTGTGTCCGGCATGCAGTTCCCGCGACGTCGAGGTATTCGTCGCGAGCGGCGTCGGCAAGCTCTTGAGCTACGTGATCAACCACCGTCCACACCCGTCCTTCGACGGCCCCTACGCCATCGCGGTGGTGGAACTCGACGAGGGACCGACGATGCTCTCGAACATCGTCGATTGCGAGCAGATCCCCGAAGCCTTGGTGCTCGACATGCCCCTCGAGGTGACTTTCGAGGACAATGGCGACATCGCCATTCCCCTGTTCCGCCCACGGGAGAGCAATACATGACCGTCGCCATCGTCGGTGCCGCGGAGACCACCGAACTCGGCAGGATTCCCGGCATGAGCCAGATCCAACTGCATGCCGACGCGGCGCTCAACACGTTGGCGGATGCGGGCCTTAGGGCCAGCGACATCGACGGCGTTGCGACCGCCGGGGAATCGCCCGTGGGCATCGCCCACTACCTCGGGGTCGCGCCACGCTGGGTTGACGGCAGTTCCGTGGGGGGCTGCTCGTTCATGCTCCACGTACGGCATGCTGCGGCCGCCATCGAGGCCGGCTATGCGGACACGGTACTCGTCACGCACGGCGAGAGTGGCCGGTCCGGCGTCGGCCGAGGCGGCGGCGGTGGTGGCCGCGGGTCGCTGTTGGCGCAGTTCGAAGGGCCCTACGGATCGATGGGGCCGACCACGATGTTCACCATCGGCGTCCTGCGCTACATGAAGCAGTACGGAATGACCCACGAGCAGTTGGCGACAGTGGCGGTCGTGCAACGCGAATGGGCGGGGCTGAATCCCCGGGCGTCGTACCGCGATCCCATTACCGTCGACGACGTTCTGAACTCGCGATTGATCGCCTACCCGTTCCACCTGCTCGAATGCTGCCTGGTGACCGACGGCGGCGGTGCGCTGATCCTCACCTCGGCGGATCGTGCGGCGGACTTCCCCAACAAGCCGGTCTACATCCTCGGCAGCGGCGAGAGCGTCGAGACGCCGATGGTCAGCCAGATGAAGGACTTGACCAGTTCACAGGCGTTCCGGATCGCGGGTAGCGAGGCCATGCGGTCGGCCGGCATCGGCCATGGCGACGTGGACCACATGATGGTGTACGACGCGTTCGCACATCTTCCCATTTGGGGACTCGAGGATCTCGGTTTCTGCGAGCGCGGCGAGGCGCCGGCGTTCATCGAGGACGGCAATACCCGACCCGGAGGCCCGTTGCCGCTCAACACCAACGGCGGTGGTCTTTCCTACATGCATTCGGGAATGTACGGCATGTACGCACTGCAGGAGAGCGTGCGGCAGATGCGCGGGACCGCACCCGCCCAGGTTCCCGGCGCGAAGGTCTCGTTGTGTCTCGGTGTCGGTGGGATGTTCGCCGCCAGCGGCTGCATCGTGATGGGCAACGAGCTGCCGTAAGAACTTGACTTAACAGAAGTTATTGGCGTGAACGTGGTCCTTGGGATTGGCCTCACTAGCCGGGGCTGCATGGATGAGAGTGAGATCGCCCTGCCGAGGAGAACTACACTGTATCTATATACAGACCCGACTAGTGAGGAGTTCAATATAGCAGATGGAATCGGCGAATTTGAGGGTGTTTCGGCACCCCCCGAGGCGGTCCAATGAAATCTCGAATGACATCAATCGGTTAACGATTTCGATTCCATACTTCCTTCATTTTTGGCCGATTCGACTGCGGGAATACGGTGGTGGATGTGCTGCGACAAGGAGTTGAGAACCCAATGAGATTCGTCATATACGGTGCCGGCGGCATCGGTGGCACCATCGGCGCGCGCCTGCACCAAGCCGGTTACGAGGTCGCTCTGATCGCCAGAGGCGCCCACTACGAGGCCATCGTGCGCGACGGGTTGCGCTTCGTGACGCCGACCCAGGACGTGCGGCTGCGCATCCCGTGTTTCGCCCATCCCGGGGAAGCCGGCATCCGAGGTGACGATGCGGTCGTTCTTTGCATGAAGGGACAGCACACCGAGGATGCGTTGCGGGATCTCTACGGGGCCACCGCCGGTGACGCCCGGGTAGTCTGCTGCCAGAACGGCGTCGAGAACGAACGCCTGGCGTTGCGCCGGTTCCCGCGTACCTACGGCATGGTGGTCCTGCTACCGGCCGAGCACCTCGAACCCGGCGTGGTCGTGAACTTCGCGGAGGACACGGCGGGGTGTCTAGACGCCGGCTGCTATCCAACGGGGGTCGACGACTTCATCGAAACGGTCGCTGCGGCGCTTCGGCGGGCCGGATTCAGCGCCGTCGCGGATCGCGCCATCATGGGACAGAAGTACGCCAAGCTTCTCGGCAATCTCAACAACGCCGTCAACGCGGCGACCGGGGCCGGATCCCGGGTGGTGGGCGCCAAGCTGCGTGAGGAGGCGCTGGCCTGCTACCGCGCCGCTGGTATTCACTGCGCCACGGTCGAGGAGACTCGCGCCCGGCGGGCCGGCATCCGGGGCGGCGACGTTCCGGGACACGACCGGCACGGCGGTTCGTCGCTGCAGAGCGTGTTGCGTGGCACGGGGAACATCGAAACCGACTTCATGAACGGCGAGATCGTCCTGCTCGGCCGGTTGCACGGCGTACCCGTGCCGGCCAATGCCTTGGTTCAGGAGATTGGCAATCGGTTGGTTCGCGAAAACCTGGCGCCGGGGAGCATTTCGATCGAAGAGATCGAACGTCGGGTGCTTCGTTCGACGGCGGCTTGACTGCGGTCGGTGTCCTGACTGAAGGGACGCCGTGAAAAAGACCGGGAACGCCGGCGGGACAACGAATGAGGAGGGGAGGGGGAAGGACTTCGTTGTCTCGCCGGCGTTGCACCGGGAGAACAACGGTGCAACGACCCTAGGTGAACGTCCGGAGACAGTGCTCCGCATCCGCGACCACCCCCGGGCTTGGCAACATGGCCAGCCGGTCCGCGTGCGGGACGCCCGTATGTCGTGCTATCTCTCTCATAGGGGCGCGCATTGTACGCAGCAGAACCGGCTCCGCAAGGGGCAATTCGTACTTTTTTCGGGATCCTCGGAGACGGGGTTTCCCGATGTCGAGGGTAACCCCGTCGGCACTCAGCCGAGGAGTGCTTCGAGCCGGCGACCGGCCTCGGCGATACTCCCGCCGGGCATCTGGACCATTTGCAGTTCCGCCCCCGACGCCGACCGGTCGGCCAGCTGTTCGGCGACGGACTCGATGGGTCCGATCACCTGGATTTCACGCACCATTTCCGCCGAGATCGCCTTCACCGCGCCGTCCATGTCGCGCTGGCTCCACGCCGCCCGGGAAGCCGTCACCTCGGCGTCGAAGCCGTTGCTGGCCAGCATGTTCCAATAGAAGTCGCCCATGCGGTTGATGTAGTGGAACAGGGGTTGGCGGGCGGCCAACCAGGTCTTCTCGTCGTCGTTCGACCTGCCGCTCAGCACGTAGACGTTGGTGAACGGCGCGATGGTCACCGAATTCGCGTCCCGCCCGACGGCCGTGGACGCGTCGCCGAGGTCCGAGCGTAGGGATCGAAAGCAGTTCTTCGGCCAGTGGATGGGGAAGATGCCATCGGCGATTTCTCCGGTTTGCCGGATCGACTTCGGCGTGATCGCGGCGATATAGATCGGCACGTGGTCGCGGGGGCGGTCGTAGTCGAGGCGGAAGCCGCGGTTCATCGAGAAGATCCGCCCCTCGTAGTTGAGCCGGTCGCCCCGGATCAGGGTGTCGATGATCTCGACGTACTCGCGAATACGCCGCAGCGGCGTATCGAACGGCACCCCGTGGAAGTGCTCGATCACGCGGTGTCCGGACGACCCGAGCCCGCACACCATGCGCCCGCCCGATATCGTCTCCAGCGCCGCGAACTCCTGGGCGATCGCCCCCGGCGAGCGCGAGTAGGTGTTGAGTATCGAGGTGCCGATCTGGATGTTGCGGGTATGCGCCGCCAACAGCGTCATCCACGGGATCGTCGACGGACCCCAGGCCTCGCCGGTCGCAACCAGTTCGTAGCCGAGCGAGTCGGCGATCCGGACCTTTTCGATCGACTCGTGCCAATCCCGACCGATACCGGCGAGTACGCCAAGCCGCATGTTTTGCCTCCGCGTCATGCCCGCAGGCACTGTGTGTCAAGCAACGGTGTAATGCAACACTGTTGCCGTTCCCTCGCCCGGCGGCGGATTAGTCGTGGCCGCGACCTCTGAGGGCGTGGTAGAGGAGCAGTAGGACCGCTGCACCCACGACGGCGAGGAACAGGCTCACGAGGTCGAAGCCCCGAACCGATCCCAAGCCGAGGCCGGCGCCGATCCAGCCGCCGAGGAATGCGCCCACGACACCGATCACGGCGGTGATCAATATTCCCTTCGGACCTTCACCCGGCATGATCCACCGGGCAATGGCACCGGCGATCAGCCCAAGCACGACCCAACTCAAGATGCCCATCCGTACGTTCCCACACTGGCGTTCTCGACGAGCGCCAATCTACACACTTTGAACCAGGTTTGCGGAGGCCGCTGCGAGTCGCTCTTGGACCGCTCGCGGCTGCGTAGCGAGACGCGGCGGTGTACTCGGCGTAAGACCACACAACCGTATCCGCATTGGATTCGATATTGTTAATCATTAGCATTTGCAATACAGTCGGGGAATCGGAGAGAGACGAGGCGAGGATGAGACGAACATTGGTGTTGTCGATGCTGGGCGCGGGTTTGGCCGTCGCGAACGAAGACGCGGGCGAGACACCGCATCTCGAAGAGGTCACCATCGTTGGCACGCGGGAGCAGATCGAACGCATCCCGGGTGCCGCGCACCTCGTAGATGAGCAAGCGCTGGCGCGTTTCTCCTACGCGGATGTGCAGCGCATCGTGCGCCAGGTGCCGGGGGTCTCTATCCAGGTCGAGGATGGCTTCGGGCTGCGTCCCAACATCAGTATCCGGGGCGTCGCGACCGAGCGTAGCGGACGCATCACGCTGCTCGAGGACGGCGTGCTGATCGCTCCCGCGCCTTACTCGGCACCGTCGGCCTACTATTTCCCCACTTCGGGTCGCATGGCTGCCTTCGAGGTCCTCAAGGGACCTGCCGCCATCAGCCAGGGACCGTACACGATCGGCGGTGCGTTCAATATGATTTCGACGCCGATACCCGTCGAGCCACGGGGCACGCTTTTTGCCGAGACCGGCCAGCATGCGACCAACCGCTTGCATGCAACCTACGGCGCCTCGGGTGCCTCGGGCTTCGGCTACCTCCTCGAGACCCACCAGTGGTTCTCCGACGGCTACCAGGCCGTTGATCGCAGCGATGCCCACACCGGCCTCGAAGTGCGTGACTACACCGTCAAGCTCTCCCTTGCGCCGGCCGGATCGGCGCATCGGCTGGAGCTGAAGGTTCAATTGGCTCATCAGACCGCCAATCAGAGCTACCTAGGGCTGACGGATGCCGACTTACGTGCCGAACCCAAGCGCCGCTACGGCTTGTCGGCGCTCGATAGGATCCTGACCGATCACAAACAGGTGATCGTCCGCCACGAATACACCCCCGTCGAGGCGTGGAAGCTAACGACGACCGTCTATGACAACCGGCACGCCCGCAACTGGTTCAAGACCGAGGGCATCGACTTCGATGGCAGTTCCAGCGCCGAGACGCTCTCCCGTACCAGTTGGTCGAGCGTTGTGCAGGCCGTGAACCGGGGAACCACACTGGGTGGTTTGCCCGCGTCCCAGTTGGCGGCGATTCTGCAGGGCGTCGCCGACACGGCCCCGGGCAGCATCCAGTTGCGGGCCAACGACCGCCGCTACGAGTCGCGCGGCGTCCAGTTCGGGGTCTCGTGGCGCGGACATCTCGGCAATGCTCTGCACGACCTGAGAATCGGCGCCCGGTACCACCAAGACGAGGAAGACCGCTTGCAGCGGAACAGCAGCTACCGCCAGCAGGACGGGGTGTTGCACCTCGACGACAAGGGCAGGCTCGGCAACGCGGGCAACCGGATTCAGCAGGCCGAAGCCGTCGCGATCTTCATCCAGGATCGAATCGACTATGGGGCCTGGACGCTGACACCGGGTGTGCGCTACGAGGACATCGACCAGCGGCGCACTCGCTACGAGACGCGCGCGGGTCGAACCGTCAATCCCGCCTCGCGTGCGGTCGACAACCTTCGCAGCACCCGCGCCAACCGCACGCGGGTTCTCCTGCCCGGCATCGGTGCCCTCTACCGGATCCGCGAGGGAGCAACGCTGCTCGCTGGCATCCACCGGGGTTTCACGGCACCGTCGAATGCCCCGGACGTACGTCCTGAGGAGGCGCTCAACTACGAAATAGGCGTGCGCCTGAACCGAGGGGCACTACAGGTCGAGGCGGTGGCGTTTCTGTCCGACTACGACAACCTGCTCGGCGCGTGTACGTCCTCTTCGGGCGTGGACTGCGAGGTCGGTGACGCGTTCAACGGCGACGCGGTCACCGTCCGCGGACTCGAACTCGCGACGAGTGGCGACCTTGCCGCGGATGCCGGTTTCGACGTGCCGTTCGAATTCGCCTACACGTACATCGACGGCAGTTTCGACACGGACATTGCGGACACCGACTTCTTCGGCGATGTGCACGCCGGCGATCCCATTCCCTACATCCCGGAACACCAGCTATACGCGTCCGTCGGCGTGCGCAAGGAACCGTTTGCCGCACACCTCTCGGCGAGCCGTATCGGTGCCGTCTGCGTGCGCGCTTCCTGCGACCGCTTCGAGAGGACCGACGATTCGTTCACCCTCGACCTCGCGGCCAACTACCAGTTGACCGATTGGGTTGGCCTTTTCGCCCGGGTCGAGAATGTCACCGATGCCGACGACATCGTCGGT
Organism: uncultured Pseudomonadales bacterium; assembly: GCA_964548145.1. Taxonomy (GTDB): domain Bacteria; phylum Pseudomonadota; class Gammaproteobacteria; order Pseudomonadales; family Azotimanducaceae; genus VXYL01. The sequence goes on from CAZJRX010000083.1 coordinate 10,540, forward strand.
CGACACCCCTACGGTGCACGCCCGGACAAGGGTAGGACGGTGGCAGTGGGGATCGATCTGGCTTGGTAGCGAAATACGGGCTAGAAGTCGTCGAACGGGTCGACGCCGTTCTTGTAGAAACGCCGGTATCTGCGGAGTTCGACGATCACGAGATCCTCTTCGCCGGCGTTGTTCAGACGAGGTCGTATACCGCTAGGCACATGGGTGGCCTCGCCTGCAGGCAATGCGAGTTGCTGCCCGTGCGAGACGACTTCGGCGACGCCGCGGACAACCGCCCAATACGCCCCTTGCTCGTACACGTCCGGGAAGTGCGCCTTCCCCGGCAGTATTGTCAGGCGTGTCAGGCGAAACCCATCCCTGCTTCGCAACGTTTCGGCGCGACCCCAGGGCCGTGGTGGGCTTTTGACGAAGGGCAGCACCTCGGCGAGCGAGTCCCAGGTGCCGACATCGGACCATCCCATGTCCACAGGGACCACGATGCCTCGTTGTGTCTTTTCCATGACCGCCCGATCGATGGATTCCGACGGGCAGCGTAGGAACGCGTCGCCCGCTCGATACACCCGGCCATCGGTCGACGCCTTGTCGACGGCGGCGCGACACGCCTTGAGGATATCGGGGCGATGGGTTTTGAGTTCGTCGAGATAGACGCTCGCGCGGAGCAGGAACATGCCGCTGTTCCAGTACCAGCCGCCTTCGGCGAGGTACTCCTCGGCCCTTGTTCGCCCTGGCTTCTCGGCAAACGCCGCCACCTTCGCCACGCCGCCGCCGTTCGTTCCGGCGACCGCACGGATGTAGCCGTAGCCCGTCGCTGGATGTCGCGGATGGATTCCGAAGACGACGATGCTGCCACGCCGGGCGAATGGGGCACCGCGTGTCACGGCCGTCGCAAACGCGGTGTCGTCGGCGATGTAGTGGTCGGCGGGCAGCACGAAAAGCACGGGGTCCGCGCCCGCTGCGGTCGCCCGAATTGCGACCATCGCAGCAGCCGGTGCGGTGTTCCGGGGCGCTGGCTCGAGCACCACGCCACCGGTCGCAATGCCGCAATAGCGGCATTGATCTCCTACGATGAAGTGGTGTTCGTCGTTGCAGACCACGATGGGAGCTTGGCAATGAAGGGGTCCAAGGCGCGCCAGCGTCTGTTGGAGCAGGCTCGTATCGCCCGTCAGGCGGAGAAACTGCTTGGGATAGCGTTCGGTGGATAACGGCCACAGGCGCGTGCCAGCACCGCCGGCCAGGATCACGGGTACGATTTCACTTGTGGCCGATTGGGGGGTCATGGCTTGTCAGGCGGCCGAGGACCGCAGGCTTCACTTGTCGCTACTGCCGCCATTGATGCTAAGTTGTTCGTGGGCCGGAGCCAACTCCGCTCCGGCGCGAACCCGCAGGACGCGATGTCTATGGATCTAATCTCACAAGTGGCCGACTACTGGCTCGTCGCCGATGAGTGGATCGGCGGCGCGCTCGGGCTGCTGATCGTCTACTTCCTCGTCCGCGAGAACGTCTGGGCGTGGCCGCTCGGCGTCGCCTACGTCCTCGTATCGGTGACCGTGCTCCTGGAGGCGCGCCTCTATGCGAACCTGGCGCTGCATTTGGTCGGCTTCCTTCCTCTCAACCTCTACGGCTGGTACCACTGGTTGTTCGGCGGCGAACAGCGCGATGACCTGCCGGTTACCCGCGCAAGCCCCGCGTTGCTAGCCGCGCTGGGGGGCGCCTGCATCGCCGCCGCGCTTGTCCTCGGCTGGTACTTCGCGACGAATACCGATGCCGCCTATCCGTACTGGGACAACGCGGTGTTCGTCATGAGTCTCGCAGCCATGTGGCTGACGGCTCGCAAAGTGATCGAGAATTGGGTGGTCTGGATCGTTGTCAACGTCGTTTCGGTGGGTGTGTACTACGCTCAGGGAATCCTGCCTTACACGGTGCTCTATCTCGTCTACATCCCGATGGCCGTATGGGGCTATTGGACGTGGCTCGGCTCCATGGGGCGACGGCTAACGTAGAGGGGGTTGGGTGCCCAAGGGAACGTCGTGCCTGCGGCTGGCGACGGGCGATGCCTGTTCGACCGCGGCCCCACCGCATCCGGCCCTGGATCGATCAGGGCGGTTGGTGGCTTCAGGGGCGGAATCGAACAGCCTCGTAACTATCTGTTATGTAAAGGCTTATCCTCTAAAGCGTTGGTCTTTTCCCAACGCTTTTGCCTTTTGCCCACCATTGATTGGGACTGGCATCGGGTGTTGGCATCGCCGAACGCTGCGTACAGCCCCACTGCCCCTGCCCGTGACGGCCCAGCACCCTGCTGCTTGCGTTCGGCATTATCTCGCACCCTGAGGCGCATGTCTGCCGCATCAATGGGCCTGAGGGAACTGAAACTCCGCGCGGACAGGGTCTGCCAGCGTCACGACGACGAAGCGTCTCCCCGCAGCGAAGCACGGACCCGCTCCGGCAACTGGATCGGAACGAAGGCTCCCGTCGCGAAGACGTAGTCATCGCCGCTCTCGTCAACGACCCGGATACCCCCCGACGCCGCGGCTTCGTCGTCCGGGAGCGAACAGTAGATCTTGTGAAGCTCGAGGG
>CAZJRX010000084.1:0-13023 GCA_964548145.1 uncultured Pseudomonadales bacterium
CGTATACCGAACCCGCGGGGTGAAGTCGCCGACGGGCGAATCGAAGGAGTACTCCAGTTGCGTGGACACCATTTCGTTCAGCGCCTCGGATATGTTGAATTCCTGGAGATTGACGCCGACCAGGTCTCCGCGTTCGTTGCGGACCGGGACCTGAGGGTTTTCCAGCGCGAGCGGGAACGTCTCGGCGTTGTAGATATAGCCGCTGACCGACTCGATCCGGTCGGTAAAGTCCGCCTTCTCCCACTGCAGAGTCCAGCGCAGCCCCGGAATCGCGTCTATGGACCAGTCGAAGCTCGCTGAGTAGTTGTCCGAGTGCTCCTCGTTGATGTCCGGCGCATAGTCGAGGATGTTCTGTACGATCCCGCTGCCGCGTACGATCTCCGTTGGCCCGTCCGGATCGAAGGGATCGATGCAGGTGCCTCTGCCAAAACCACCACAGCTGAAATTAGCTTCCCGAGGTTCCCTGGGGCCGAATTGATTCCGCCAGGTGGGCGAGCGGTAGTTGCGCTGCCAGGAAAACCGCAGTGTCAAGTCGGATACAGGTTTGTACTGGACTCCTACACGCGGGCTGGTGCGACCGAACTTGGCGGTGTGCAGATTGGGATTGACTTGGCGCGCCGGCCAGGTGGTCTCGCTGAACAGGAAACCCTCGTCGGGATCCCAGTACCACCAGCGGATGGGAACACGGGGAGATTCGTAGCCGCCGAGAGACCCTTGGGATTCGTTGGTGTCCCGGCGCGCCTGCAACGTCAGGTCCAGGGAGTTCACGCCCGGGAACGCGTTGTCCGGGTTGACCAGCGGCACGGCGACCTCCGCGTAGAAGGACTGCGTGTCACGCGTCGGACGTTCTACGCCCGCGGTGCTAAACAACGAGCCGCCGCCGGTAAATCTGGCGTCTGGATTGTCGATTGCTTCAAAACTGGAGTAGAAGGTGTCCTCGGCATAGATGATGTTCTCCCGGTATTCCCCGCCGACGGAGTAGACGATGGGGCCGGCCCACAGTTCGAACAACTCGCCCCGCAGGGTCACCTCGAACTCGCGTGTTTCGTTGACACCCGTGAACGGTCCGTCCGTACGGGTAAGGAACTCGTCGAATGCCGAGCCCTGAGCCGTGCCGTCGCCGAAGAAATTGAGGGCCACGTTCGGGTCGGAACTGGACAGGGCCGCATAGAACGCCTCCGCCGTCGGGTCGAACTTGGCCCGTTCCGGCCGAGGCTCAAATCGGCTCGTTATCCGCCATGACTTGGTGCGGTTGACGTCCACCTGCAGTTCGTGGGTGGCATCCAGCGCGTCGAAGCTCCAGATAAGCCCGACACTGACAGTGCGGGTTTCGTTCTCCGCCTCGTCGAAGGGTGCCGGCATCCGGCCCGTGTCGGATTCGTAGATCGGGACATATCTCACCAACACATGCTTGCCGAACGGATTCCAGGCATTGCTGGCCGGCACGATGAAATGATTGACAACGGTTCGATCAAATTCCTGGTAGGACTCGTTGAGCGACCAGTTGATGTCGGCATAGACCCGAAGGCTGTCGTTGATGTATTGCTCAGCGGTGAGCAGCAGCGACGTGGTGGTGGAATCCACGCCGTTTTGGGGTGCGATCTCGTCGAGCGGCCAAGGCGATCCCATCCGTACCGGAGAATAACTAACGTTGAAGGTTTCGAAGTCCTCCACTGTGGCCCCTTCGCCGCTGTGACCGGGCGGAAGCTGATAGTAGGGGCCCGCGAAAGTTGGGCATCGGTAGCTAGGTGGACGACCCGGATCCCACGCTGGCGGCGGCACCTTCACCAATTCGCACACGACGCCGGGCTGGCCTCGGGTAATGTCCCGACTGTCGAATCCGCTCTCGGGACCGAAGATGGACCGCTGGTCCGCGCTGCTGAAGCCTGTCTTTGCGTTGGTGATCGGTTTGGAGGTTGATCGTGAGAGCACCATCGTGGCGTTGCCACTGTTCCAGGTATAGCCGCCCGTCACGCTCGCCCGCGAGCTGTCCGCGTCGGTGGAACTCGACTCCTGGCGATAGCTGGCGGAAAGGCCGCGGTAGTTGCGCTTGGTGATGAAGTTCACGACGCCCCCGATGGCATCCGAACCGTACACGGCCGAGGCACCGCCCAACTGGACGTCCACCCGTTCGATGGCGGATAGCGGCACGTTCAGTAGATTGACGAAATCGGCTTCCTGACCGCCCGTGCCGGCGATCCGCCGACCGTTCAGCAGGACCAGCGTGTTGGCCGAACCCATGCCGCGAAGGTTGACGGTGGAAACCCCGAGTCCCAACCCGAAGAGCTGGGCGTCGAAGTCGGGGCCGGTGCCGCGATTGACTTCGTTGCCGCCGCCCTCGTTGTACGTCTGCGTGGTCATGGAGGGGAACGTCCACGGCATCTTGCGGAAGAACTCCTCCAGGTTGGATACGCCCCGCCGGGATATGTCTTCGGCCGTAAAGCTGTAGACCTGGGCGCTGGGATCGCCGCCCCGCAACCGGGTGCCGGTTACCTTCTGCGGAACCAGTTCGACCGGATCCTCCTCTGCGTCGTCGGCCTCATCGACCGCTTGGGGTGCCGGGTCCGCGCCTCCGGTCGGGGCATCGTCCTGGTCCAGTCCGATGGCCACCGCGTCGTTGCCGGCAAAGTGATACGCGAGCCCCGTGTCCTTAAGCAACGAGTCGAGGGCCTCGACCACCGTGTAGCTACCGGTGATGGGACCCAGTTGCTTCTGGCGCGAGATGCCGCTCGGTACGGCGATCTGGATGCCCGCGCTCTCGCCGAGTTCGACCAGTGCCGCGCCGGCGTTCTTGCGCTCGATGGCCAGATCGACCTTGGGCGCATTCTCGGCGTCGTCGGCTACGGTCGTCGCAGTCGCTCCCGCTACCGCGACGGCGATGAGCCAGCCAATGCATTTGTTGGATTTCACGTCGTTCTCTCCCCGGAGGCGTGTTGCCTCCCACTCCGTTATACTTGCTTCCCACGCGTCCCGTTCCGGCTTGTTCGCCGTTCGTTGCGCGCGACTATCCCTGGTCCCTGCCGCCAAGTCCCCACCGTGCCTGGATGGTTACCGGGCGGCATCGATGTCGTCCGCCGCCGCCAGGATCGCGATCACCGACGACGTTGGAATCACCCGAATCGGCACGGCGTTTTCCAGCGTGGTCAGCGCGGCGTCGATCGAGTCGAGTTGTAGCGTCGCGAAGACGCGGATGTCGCCGACGTGCGCGTCGTGGATGCGGATCGGCTTGCCGGAGTAACGGCTAAGCTCCGCGACCACCCTCGCCATCGGTTCGTCGATGAAGGTCAAGCGCCCCTCGCGCCACTGCTGTCGGCGCGCGATGTCGGGGTCGTGACGGGCCTTGAAGGTCTGGTTCGCAGCATCGAAGTCGAGCACGGTAGCCGGTAGCAGTCCAAGCTTTTCGCCGACCGGCGACTCGTAGACGCCGTCGGGATGCGCCTCAAGGTCCAACCAATCGACGTCGGCAGGCGGCTCGACGCCCTGTCGATGCACCGCGAGGCGACCCTCCATCAACGCCACCGTGAATCCGTCGCCATCTCGGCGCACGTTGAACTCGGTGCCCCGGGCCGTGATGGACTGTCCGCCCACCTCGACCGTGAACGGTCGCAGCGGATCCCGGGCGATCTCGAAGTAGGCTTCGCCGCGATCCATGACCACCCGCCGGATCTTGTCCGTCATGGCAACGAGGACTTGCGAGCTGGTGTTGACGGTGATGGTCGAGCCGTCCTCCAAAGCCAAGCTGCGCTGTTCGCCGGTCTGGGTCGCGTGCCGCGCAACGGTGCTGTCGGAATCCTCGAAGTACCCCGACGAAACCAGCAAGGCGGCGAGCCCGAACACAACACCCGCAGCTACGCCGGTTGCCGTGACTTTTCGAGCGATTCGGGGTCGCGGCTTGCGTGACAACGTCCGGTAGACGGAGTCCTCGCGCAGTTCGTCGCGCCAGTCGTCCAACGCCCCGAGCAGGTGGTGGGCTTCCACGAACCGGGCCTTGAACACCGGATCCGCCTCACAGCGTGCCTCGATGGCGGCACGTTCGGATTCGCTGAGATCGTCGCTGTAGATGCGCACGGCGGCAGCGTGGGCCTCTTTCGTCATTCGCGCTTTCGTGAAGTTCATGGCGACAGTCGCTCTAGTCGCCCAGCAACGCCGTGCGCAGGTGCAGCAGCGCCTTGCCGATGTACTTCTCGACGGTCTTGGTCGATACGTTCATGGCCTTCGCCACCTCTCGGTAGCTCATGTGGCTGAACCGGTTCAGCACGAAGGCGCGGCGCCACTGGGGTTTCATGTCTTCGATCGCGGCTGCCACCGCATCGAGGTCGTCCCTCGCCAGGACGATGCTCTCCGGCGACGGGGCGCCCGCGTCGTCTTGGTCCTGCACAAGCCGTAGCCGCTCGTCGTGCTCGCGCCGCACGCCCCGGTTACGCTCGCGGTCGATCACCAACCGGTTGGCTACGGTAAAGAGGAACGCGCGCGTGCTACGCCGGCCCGGCGGCAGTTTCTCGGGCACCGCGTCCATGCGCGCCAGCCGGACGTAGACCTCCTGGACGAGATCCTCCACGTCGAAGCTACCGGCCACCCGCACGGTGATGAACCGCCGCAGCGCGCCTGCGTGTTCTTCGTAGAGCCGGTCCAGGGCTTGCTGGCGCGTCTCGGCCTTGACTTCGGTCAATACCACCGGTTTACGCTCTTCAGGCCCCGACACGACCACCGCCCTCCCTCGGCTCCGTCTCATCCGGCACGCTGCCGGCCCAACCTAATCAGATATAAACGAATGAGGCGACCCATACCCTACGGTTGCGGTGCACCGTACGGGGACCCCCTTGTGGTCGCCCGGACCCGCGACGGTCGCCGACGGCGGGACGGGACAAGCCCGTCCCCAACGATGGATGTCGGGCCGGCGTCATGTCTCGACGGTTTTACGGGGCACCTCGCTACACGTAGTGCAACCAATGCTCGAACGAGGGCTCGTCGCCCCGTACCACGGCCCGGTAGAGGTCGCGCAAGGCGACGGTGACCGGCCCGGTGCGGCCGTCGGCAACCCGATCCCCGTCGATGCGAACCACGGGCCAGACACCGGCGGACGTACCCGACAGAAAAACCTCCTTGGCGTGGCTCAACTCGTCGACGGCGATGTCGCGCTCTGTGCAAGCACCGCCGACGGCGGGAGCCAGCGCAATGATCGAATCCCGGGTGATGCCGAGCAGGACCTTGCTTGCCGGCGGGGTCGCAAGTTCGCCGTTGGCATCGACCATGAACAGGTTTGCGGTTGGACCCTCGGTGAGGTTGCCATGTTCATCAAGGAGCACGATGTCGTCGAACCCCTCGTTGCGGGCCCGCCACTTCGCGGTCATGGCGGCGGTGTAGTTGGCCGCCACCTTGGCGTGGGGCGGGATGACGTCCTCCCGACGGCTCGACTTCTCGCGCTCGATTTTCAAGGACACGGCCTCCCGACGCCGACGCCTCACTTCCAGGTTGGGAGACGGGAGGTCCCGCTCGCTATCGTAGGCCGCGATGAACACCGCAACGTGCGGGTTCTCCGGGATCAACTCCGCTTCGATGGACGGCATCAGGGCGCTGATCTTGACGGACTTGGCACCGGGGTTCTGGCGCACGGTTTCCGCACAAGCTTCCACGAGGTCGCCCACCCCGTAGCCGAGCGGCAGGCCGACGATCCGGCAGGTGGTCTCCAACCGTTCGATATGGTCGCGCAGACGGAAGATCGCGGTGCCCCGCCGCGCCTCGTGAACGCTGATGTAGTCGAACGCCAGCGACCCGCGCTGCAGGCTCTGCGCCAGCACATGGACCGTGGCGTCGTCCCAGTCGATGAACTCGCCGTCACGCCAGATTTTCCGTTTGGTCATGGGTATGCGCAGTCGTGTGCTCGCGGGCGCGCCATTGTAGTCGAGCGTCGGTCGTTGAAACGAACGTGCCGCCGATGGCTCAACGATCGTCGGACAAACCGGTCACCGCTCAAGCGCGCTACGGCTGGGCCTTCACGAACTGATCGAATCGCCGTTCAAGGTACTCGCGCTTCGGCTGAAGCACTGCCTCCGTCGGTACTCGCACACTTCGGGAGTCAAGATCTTTCAAGCTCTCCAGCAAAGGGCCATCGCGACTGTCGAAGACGGTCCGGCTGATGTGGATGCACAAATCCGGATCGACGCCGATCAAATGAGCGTCGAACGCCGTGTGGTGCAACGCCGACATACAGATGCCATTGGGCACGGATGCAGCACCGCCTTCGCTGTCCGGCACGATGTGTGCGCCCACCAAAAGATCTTTCAAGGGTAAGCCGCTCAAGTGCATCGAATGCCGCTTGGCCAACGGCCCAATCCGGGTCACTGGTCATGGCGTTTCATCATAGCCGTTGGCGAACGAAATCGAAGCCACGTCTGCGAGTGGCAACGCGGTAATCCCGTCCGCCAACGAGTAGCGCATCGTTCCAGGATAGACGACCCAGAGATGCCGAAGCCCGAGGTCGCTCGTTGTGGTGTGCATGGCCTTGGTCGTTTTGGGCGCATCCGTGCACTTGAACTCGAATCCCCATCGTTCGCCACGACGCAGCAGTAGCAAGTCCAACTCGGCGCCTCGTTGTGTGGCATAGAAGTACGCCTCGTGGGCACCATGCGCGATCAGGGTCTGCTCCAGCGCGAAGCCTTCCCAACTCGCGCCGTAGCGCGGATGCATCGGTAGGTCGACCGGATCCTCGATGCCCAGGAGGTAGTGCAGGATGCCGCTGTCCCGAAGATAGATCTTTGGCGACTTGACCAGCCGCTTGCCGAGGTTCTCGAACCAAGGCGGCAGTACGCGAACCATGAACGTGCCCGCCAGAAGGTCGCGGTAGTGGTTGACCGCCGTCGGACCCGCATCCATTGAACGGGCCAGTTCGGCAGCGTTCCATACTTGGCCGTGGTAGTGCGCCAGCATTCGCCAGAAACGCCCGATCGCTGCCGACGACACCCGTGACCCCAGGCCGGGTATGTCTCGCTCTAGGAAGGTCTGCGTGAACGACTGCATCCACCGGGTCCACGCTGCAGGGGAGGAAGCCAGCCACGCACGCGGGAAGCCGCCCCGCATCCATAGATCCTTCTGGTGGTCCGGACCCACTTCGGCGAGGGAAAACCCAGGCACATCGACAAACAGGATCCTACCCGCCAACGTCTCCGATACGCCCTTGACCAGGTCCAGCGAAGCGCTTCCCAGGAGCAGAAACACGGCCTGACGCTGGGGGTCGTCACAGATCGGGCGCAGCACCTCGAACAGGCCGTGCATGCGTTGCACCTCGTCAATGACAACCAAGCCGGCGTTGCCGCGCAACACCGCCTCCGGGGTTTGGGTCAACGCCTCTCGTGCCGCCGGGACTTCGAGATCGAGGATTCTCGATGGTCCCTGCCATGAGGCCGCCAACTGCTGCGCCAAGGTCGTCTTGCCAACCTGCCGGGCACCAAGCAAAGCGACGACCGGGGCTTCACGGAGTCCACTCGAAACTGCGGTCAGTAAGTTGCTCCGGTCAATTAATTGTTGCATATTGTTGTTCATACGAACGATATGCAACAATAAATGGGGTTGCGGCCCCGATCAAGCCCGTTTCCAGCCAAGCCAAGCATGATGTTCACTTCCCTGCGCCGACGGACCGACACGGGCACATCATCCCCACACGCCGCTGTTGAAGGAAACGCGACCGCCTTCGTAGCGAAGGCAGGGCTCGCGGTCGGCTGCGAGCAGTTCCGGGCCGTCGAGATCGACGAAGCGTGCTTGTTCGGCGAGCAGGAGTGCGGGTGCCATCGATAGTGACGTGGCCACCATGCAGCCGACCATGATGTCGAGCCCGAGAGCGCGTGCTTCGTTGGCGACGGCTAATGCCCGCGTCAGACCACCCGTCTTGTCGAGCTTGATGTTGACGACTTGGTAGTGCTCGGCGAGCGCCGAGAGGTTCGAACCGTCGCGAATGCTCTCATCGGCTGCCAGCGGTACCGGCGATGCGTACCCGGCTAGATCGTCGTCCCGGCCTGCGGGCAGCGGCTGCTCGATCAACTCGACATCCAGGTCGGCGGCCAAGGGAGCGAACGAGGTCAACTCGTGGATTGTCCAGCCCTCGTTCGCATCGACGATCAGCCGTGCGTCCTGGGCGTTCGACCGCACGGCGTGGAGGCGCTCCATATCCGCCGCCACGTCGTCGGACCCGAGCTTGACCTTGAGCAAGGGGCGCCAGGCCTCGAGGCGGGCCTGTTCCCCCATGGCACCAGGTAAATCCAGCGGCACGGTGAACGCCGTTTCCACATTGATCGGTTTCCCGACGCCGGCAAGCCGCCATGCCGGTTGTCCCGTGCGCTTCGCTTCGAGATCCCACAGGGCGCAATCGACGGCGTTGCGGGCCGGACCGGGGGGTAGGGCACCGAGGAGTTCGTGTCTGTCGAACGGGCCTCGATAGCCGTTGATGGCAGCGGCGACCGTGCCGGGATCGTCACCGTAGCGGGGGTAGGGGACGCATTCGCCAACACCGGCAATGCTGCCGTCCTCGATCGTGGCCACGACCACTTCGGCGACACGTTTCGTGCCCCGGGCCGTCGTGAAGAGACGCTCGATGGGCCAGCGTTCGACGGTGGCGGTGATTCTCACGCGAGCAACTCATCGATGATCGCGGCGACACCGTGCCGTTGGGGATCGCATGCCGGAACACCGTAGTCCTGACGTGCCTGCTCGACGGCCCGGTTGGCTTCTTCGGCCTCCAACGCCGACGTGTTCAGGGCGATGCCGACGCAGCGGACAGACGGATTGGTCAGCCGGCCGAGGGCGAGGGACTCGTCGATGACGGCGTCGATGCGGGCAATGGGCATATCGACGTTGCGCATGGTCCGCCGCGTCGGTTCATGGCAGACGACGATGGCATCCGGCTGGGTGCCGTGCAGGAGCGCGAGGCTGACGCCCGCGAACGAGGGATGGAAGAGGGAGCCTTGGCCTTCGACGACATCCCAGTGGTCGGGATCGTGGTCGGGAGACAAGGCCTCTGCCGCGCCGGCTGCGAAGTCGGACACTACCGCGTCGATGGGAATCCCGGAGCCGGCGATCAGGATGCCGGTCTGTCCGGTGGCGCGGAAGTCGGCGGAAACCCCGCGGCGGCTCAGCTCGCGTTCGATGGCAAGCGCCGCGTACTTCTTGCCGACGGAACAATCCGTGCCGACGGTCAGCAGCCGTTTGCCGGTTCGTTTCCTCCCCGTGGCGACCTTGAAGGGGCCAATCGGCCTGCGGACCTCCACGAGTCGCCGACCTGATCGGCGAACGGCTTCCGCGATTGCCGGATTGCTCGCCAGCGGCGCGTGCAGACCGCTCGCGATGTCGAGACCCGCGTCGAGCGCTTCGATGATGGCCCCTTGCCATTGCGCTGGCAGCACACCGCCGGGATTGACCACGCCGATCAGGAAGGTCCTGGCCCCGGCCGCCACGGACTGCGAGATCGACATGTTCGGGACGCCGAGGTCGGCTTGGCAACCGGGCAATCGCCATTGTCCGACGACGGCGTCGGGACGCCAGTCAACGATGCCTTGACCGGTCTTTGCAGCCAGGGCGTCCTTGGCGTCGCCGAGAAAGATCAGGTAGGGCGTTCGTAGATCCAAAGCGGGTGGGCTCCTTCACAGTCGCGATAGGACACGGTGAGATTCAAGCGTGTCAAGTATGTAAAAATGTTCGATGTAGTCGTACAATTCTACCAATGTGGATTGAACGACACGTCGAACGGTTGCTTCGGCAACGTGTCGCGACACGCCCGGTGGTGGTGTTGACCGGCGCTCGGCAGACCGGTAAGACGAGTCTCGTGCGCCGGCTGTTCCCGGAACACGGCTTCGTGAGCCTCGACCTGCCGAGCGAGGCCGAACAGGCGGAATTGGATCCGGGTTCGTTTCTCGGCCGTCACCCGCCGCCGGTGATCATCGACGAAGTCCAGTACGCCCCGGGGCTGTTTCGACATCTGAAGACGGTAGTCGATCGCGACCGGCGCAACGGTTCGTTCCTGTTGACGGGATCTCAACCCCTGCGATTGATGCGCTCGGTTTCCGACACCCTCGCCGGGCGCGCCGACATCCTGGAGATGGAACCGTTGACCTACGCCGAGGCAAAGGCAGCCTACCCGGATCTCGCGGTCGAGGAGTTCCTGGTGAGGGGTGGCTTTCCGGAACTCTACGCGGATCGGGAGATCGATGCGCGTGGCTACCTGCAGTCCTACGTCGCAACCTACTTGGAGCGTGACCTCCGCCAACTCCTCACGGTCTCAAGCCTGCGTGACTACGAACGTTTCCTGCGCGCCTCGGCACTGCGGTCCGCGCAGTTGCTCAACCGGTCGGACCTTGCCCGGGACATCGGCGTCGCCGGTTCGACGCTGGCATCCTGGCTCGCGGTTCTCGAAGCGTCCCACCAGATCGTTCTGCTGGAACCTTGGTACGGGAATCCGACGGTTTCGCTCGTCAAGCGCCCAAAGCTGTACCTCCGCGACGCGGGGCTCGCGGCTTTCCTGTGCAGCGTTCACAGCGTCGACGACCTTCGGGCAACGCCCTTGGCGGGCGCGCTTTGGGAGACCCTCGTGTGTGCCGAGATTCGCCGTTCCCAGGCCAATCGACATGGCCGCTGGAATGTTCACTTCTGGCAGGACCGTTCCCGGGAGGCCGACTTCCTGGTGCACCGTGCGGGCCGGTTTCATCTCGCGGACGCCAAGTGGACGGAACAGCCACGCTCAAGGGATGCTGCGGCGTTGCGAAAGGTACTGAACGTCCTAACCGCCGATGCGGTCGAGTCGCTTTCGGTGGTGTGCCGGACGCCCAACGCGTACCCGTTGACGGATGATGTCGCCGCCGTGCCGCTCGACGGGATGTGCGATGCACTTCTCGGCGATTGACACTCACCGGCACTCGAAGCTCGCCGGTTCCCGACCGTCGCCGCCGGCGTACGCGAGGCGCCGCGGGTAGGCGCACAGGGGGCGCCCGCCGCCACCTTCGGCGAAGCCGGCTGCCAAGACGTCCGGTGCAGTACCGCTCTCGTCCCATTGTTCCGCCGCTTGGATGAGGTCCACGACCCACGGGCCGGGGCCGCCGGCGCAGTGAAGTACGCCCGGCATCAGGAACAGGCGGACGTCATCGTGCGCGGATTCGTCCCGGGCGTAGACCGCGTCCACGTACTCGATACTGGCAAGAGCGGACAATGCGGCGTCGGACCAGCCGTGATAGATCAACAACTTGCCGCCGTTCTTGCGGAAGGTGTCGAGATTTGGATCGGTGGCACTCAAGGTCGCGGCGGCGGTTCGGAAACGGTGGCGGAAGCCGCTGAAATCGAAGTCCTCATAACGCCAACCGGGATCGTGCTCCACCATGTGGCGCATCAATTCGACCCCGAACCCGTATGCCAGCGACGGTGGCAGGTTCGGCATACGCTGGCCGGTGCCGACTAGCCAGCCACCCCAGCCGCCGTCTTCGTCTTCGCCGCCGAACGGCCAGCCGACGTGGATCCGGCCGTCCTTGGCCTGCGGCCCGTCGTAGATCGCGCGAATGGCGGCGATCTTCTCGGGTGGCGCCTCGAGACTGCCGGGATCGAAGTCGCAGTCCCGGGGATCGTTGAGGATACCGTCCTCCAAGCCGTCGAGGGCATCGCAACGGGAGAGAACGGCCTGGGCGAGGATCTCGCGGTCTTCCGGGGTCAGGAGCGGCGCCGACAGGTCGTCCATGGACGGATACATGTGCCGGGTCACGTTGAGGAATGCTGCGGCGATGCCCGCGAAGTCGTGCGCCGGTGCGCCGGCCAGGATGACGTCGAAGTCCCCGGGATAGCGCTGGGCGGACATCATCGCTTGGCGTCCGCCGTTCGAGCAGCCGGCGAAGTAGGATCGTTCGGGCCCGGTTTCGTAGTGCTGTTCCACGATGTGCTTCGCGGTCTCGGTCACGCGATGCACGGCGAGGTGGCCGTAGTTGACCAGCCGTTCGAGATTGTTGAGGGCCCAGGATCCGTCGATGCCTTGGTTTCGGTGGCCGGTGTCGGTTCCAGCCGTCGCGTAGCCTCGCTGGAGAACACCGAGCCCTAGCGCCTGGTTCTGGATGTTGCCGACGAATCCCCCGCCGCCGCCCATGACGAACTTGCCGTTCCAGTCGTCGGGCAGCCAGACGGAGAAACCAATCTCCCGCCCGATGGTGCCGGTCAGCTTGCAGTGTCGGACCGGGTCGTCGACCGATTCGACGGTCGTGACGGTCGTATCGGCCAGGCGAAGCTCCCCGAGACGGTCGCAGGGATCGGCCGAGGTTTCGGTCGCGCCTGCTGTCGCCGTAGAGACGGCCATTGTTAGCGCGGTGAATAGGATTCGCATGCTTCGGGCTCCTTCGGCTCGGGAAGTCGGATGTGCGCGGCCTATTGTAAGCAGCTGGCGGCGGGCGGCTTGTTGACGCCGCCACAAGCCACCCGCCATGATGGTCGCGTTGAGGGGGCAGTCCTCGGGGATCTTGCATAGATGGTGCGTTCGTTGAGCGGGACGTCGGCGACCGGATGAGCCGGTTGTGCGGCACATTCGCCGGCGTTTTGGTCGGGACGGCAGTCGCGGCAACGGGGCAGGCGGGGGATGGCGGCGACTGGCCCGAGGCCTGGTATCAGCCGCCAAAGACCGCTAGCCAAGTCGGGATCACCGCCTTTGCCCAGAGCCCCTACCTGGACGGGCGCGACCTGCCCCCGGTGGAGGAACGCCTGCCCGACGACCCGGTGGTCATCGAGCCCTACCAATCCATCGGCAAGTACGGCGGCACGGCGCGCACGACCATCTGGGATAGTTGGCAGTTCTTCAACTGGGAGCATGCCCTGACCCTCTCGGCGGACATGCGCAACGTCCTGCCCAACCTCGCGGAATCCTGGAGCCTAAGCGAAGACGGTCGGGTTACCACCGTCAAGCTCCGTGCGGGCATCAAGTGGTCCGACGGTGTGCCGTTGACGGCGGACGACTTCTACTTCCGCCTCGTACACGTCTGGATGGACCCGGAGATGTCGCCGATCGTCTACCGG
>CAZJRX010000085.1:0-12921 GCA_964548145.1 uncultured Pseudomonadales bacterium
ACCAAGTGGACGCCGGACGGCGTGGTTCTGTCGCGCCAGCGCTACCAGGATCTCACTGCCCAAGCCGGCGATGCCCATATCGTGATCTGGCCGGAGGCTGCGATTCCCGACTACCTGCAGCGAACGGAGGCCTTCATCGAGGCTCAGCAAGGGCCGTCGACCGACATTGTTACTGGCATATTCGTCCTCGAAACCGAACCGGGGTCCGTGGCCGCCTACTACAACGGCGCCGTCGCCACCGGCGGCGATGCCGTCTACCGCAAGCGTCACCTGGTGCCTTTCGGCGACTACGTGCCCTTCGAGTCGGTATTGCGCGGCCTGATCTCGTTCTTCGACCTGCCGATGTCGGGCACGACCCCCGGCGCGGTCGAGCAACCGTTGTTGCTTGCGGCGGGCATCGACCTGGCGATGGCCATCTGCTGGGAAATCGCCTACCCAGCGACGGTCGCCGCCGACGCCCGCCACGCCCACGCGTTGGTCACGATCAGCAACGACACGTGGTTCGGCGCATCGATCGGCCCGCAGCAGCATTTCCAGATCGCTCGCATGCGCGCAAAGGAGAACGGCAAGTACCTGCTACGGTCGACCAACGACGGCATCACGGCCATCGTCGACGACAAGGGGAATGTCGTCGATCGGCTGGCGCGTTTCGGAGACGGCGTACTGACGGGAACAGTCCACGCCGTTGCCGGGTCGACCCCGTATTCGCGCTGGACGCACCTGCCGCTGTTGCTGGTCCTGGGTGCCTGTGCGGTGCTACTGGCACGTTGGACGCGGGCGCCGCGATAACGCTCGGACTCCGCGCCATGTTGGCGGGCGCCGTTCATTTCCGCCACCGTTTCGATTAAGGTGGCGCACCCTCTGAAGATGCGCCCTTCAAGCATGAGCACCGAGCGCTACGACCCCGAGGCCGTCGAGGCCAAGTGGCAGGCGGAATGGGAACGCCGCGGCACCAATGCGTGGAGCGACGAGGATCTGCGCAACGCCCGGGATCCCTACTACAACCTCATGATGTTCCCGTACCCGTCGGCGGAGGGGCTGCATATCGGCAACCTCTACGCCTACACCGGCGCCGACGTGAACGGGCGCTATTGGCGGCTCATGGGCAAGGACGTGTTCGAGCCCATCGGCTTCGACGCGTTCGGTATCCACTCGGAGAACTACGCCCTCAAGATGGGCAAGAACCCCAACGATCTCATCCCGGAGAACGTCGCCAACTTCACCCGCGTGCTGAAACGGTTCGGCGGCATGTTCGACTGGGAACACACCGTCAACTCCACCGACCCCGGCTACTACAAGTGGACCCAGTGGGTGTTCCTGAAGCTACTCTCCGCCGGTCTCGCCGAGCGTCGTGAAGCGCCGGTCAACTGGTGCCCGTCCTGCAAGACCGTGCTCGCCAACGAGCAGGTCATCGACGGCCTCTGCGAACGTTGCGATGCGACCGTGGAGCAGCGTCAGTTGCCCCAGTGGTTCTTCAAGATCACGGACTACGCGGAGCGCCTTCTCGGCAACTTGGACGTAATCGACTGGTCGGCGAAGACCAAGAAGGCCCAGGCCAACTGGATCAGCCGCAGCGAGGGCGCGGAGGTGGATTTCGCGGTTGCCGGCCACGACGAAACCATCCGCATCTTCACCACCCGCCCGGACACCCTGTTCGGTGCCACGTACATGGTGCTGGCGCCCGAGCATCCGCTGGTGTCCATCCTGACCACCCCCGGACAACGCGACGCGGTCGAGGCCTACCGCGACAAGGTCACCAGGCAGGACCTCGTCGAACGGCAGAAGGTCGACAAGGACAAGACCGGCGTCTTCACCGGTGCCTGTTGCGTCAACCCGGTCAACGGCGCGGATATCCCCGTCTGGATCGCGGACTACGTCCTCATGGGCTACGGCACAGGCGCGATCATGGCGGTGCCGGGGCACGACAGCCGCGACTTCGAGTTCGCGCAGAGCTTCGATTTGCCCATCGTGCGGGTGATCGCGGCACCGGGCGAGGACGCGCAATCGTCGCTCGAGGAGGCATTCGTCGGCGACGGCACCCTGGTCAACTCGGGCGAATTCGATGGCCTCTCGGTCGCCGACGGCAAGCGCGCCATCGTCGACTGGCTGGCCGGTCGCGGCGTGGCCGAGGCGCAGGTCAACTACCACCTGCGCGACTGGTGCGTGTCCCGGCAACGCTACTGGGGACCGCCCATTCCGATCATCCACTGCGATGCCTGCGGGCCGGTGCCGGTGCCCGAGGCCGACTTGCCCGTCGAGTTGCCGTACCTCGACGATTTCCAGCCGGACGACTCGGGGGTGAGTCCGCTGGCGCGGGCGACCCACTGGTACGAGACGCCCTGCCCAAGCTGCGGCAAACCGGCGCATCGCGATACCGATGTCACCGACAATTTCCTGTGCAGCGGCTGGTACTTCCTCCGCTACCCCAGCGCGGATCGGTCTGACGTGCCTTTCGATGCCGGGATGACCCGGCGCTGGTTGCCGGTGGACTCCTACATCGGCGGCAACGAGCACGCGGTGCTGCACCTCATGTACGCCCGGTTCCTGACCATGGCCCTGGCCGACCTCGGCGAACTGGCGTTCGACGAACCGTTCGCCAAGTTCCGCGCCCATGGTCTGTTGATCCGCGATGGGCGCAAGATGTCCAAGAGCCGCGGCAACGTCATCGTCCCGGACGACATCATCAACGAGTTCGGCGCGGACACGATGCGCCTCTACCTGCTCTTCCTCGGCCCCTACGATCAGGTCGCGGACTACCAGAGCAAGGGGATCCAGGGACCGCGGGGATTTCTCAACCGGCTCTGGCAGAGCGTCGTCGGTGCCGAGACGGGCCCGGCCGATCCCGACGTGGAACGAGCCCTGCACCGCACCATCAAGCAGGTGAGCGAGCAAGTGCCGGCGCTGCAGTTCAACACCGCGATCGCGGCGATGATGGAGTACCTGAATCGGGTCCGTGCCGGCGGCCGAACGGCGAAGCGCGCCGAACTGACGCCGCTGGTGATCATGCTGGCGCCGTTCGCGCCCCACATCGCCGAGGAACTCTACGTCCGCCTCGGCCGCAACGGCGGCGTGTTCGACACGGCACGCTGGCCGGTCTACGACGAGGCAAAGACCGTCGAGTCGATGATGGATCTCGCCGTGCAGATCAACGGCAAGGTCCGAGGCCGGGTGCGGGTTCCGGCCGACGCCGACGACGAGTCGGTCGTGGCGGCCGCCAGGGCGAACGAGAATGTCGCCCGCCACCTCGACGGCGGTACCTTGAGAAAGACCATCGTCGTACCGGGCAAGCTGGTGAGCCTGGTGGTCGGATGACGCGCAGCGCCTGTGCCCTGGCATGGCTCACGATCCTGGGCACGGCCGGGTGCGGGTTCCAGCTTCGAAACTGGGATTTGGCGACGGCCCTCTCGTCCGCACAGATCGAGGCCGAGCGCGGCGTCGATCTCGATGTCGATCTTGCCCGCGCGCTGGAGGCGGCGGGCGTTGACGTGGTAGATGCCGACGCCGACGTGGTGGTCCGGCTGACCCGTCAGCGAGACGACTGGCGGAGCGTTTCCGTCACCCGGGGAGCGCGTACTGCGGAGTACGAGCTTTCGTTGCAGGTCAGCTTTGCCGTGGCGGCGGCGGACGGCACCGTACTGGCACCATCCCGGGTACTCCGCAGCGAGCGCGTCGCGCGACTCGACCGGGACAATCTCGTCGGCAGCAGCGAAGAGCGCCGGTTGCTCGACGCCGAAGCCCGGGAGGACCTCGTCGGGCGCATGCTGCGCACGCTCGGGGCGTTGACGAACCCTGTGGAAGAGACCGTTGCAGATTCCGGCTAACCAAATCCGACGGCACCTCGATGCGGGCGACCTGAAGGCCATCTATCTGGTCAGCGGTGACGAGCAACTGCTGGTCGACGAGATCTGCGACGGCATCGTCGCCGCCGTCGCCCGCGTAGGCTACGACGAGCGCACCATCTTCGAGGCCGTCCCGCGGGCGGCGTGGGACGATCTGTTCGCCGAAGCGGGGAACCTGTCGCTATTCGCCACCAAGCGTCTGCTCGACGTGCGCATCCCGCCGCGCGGCCTCGACCGGGCGGGTTCCGACGCGATTCGCCGCTATCTCGAGGCGCCGCTTGCCGATACCGTCGTGCTTTGCCGGGCTGCCGGCTTGGACTGGCGGCAGCGCAACAACGCCTGGTACAAGGCCATCGACAAGGCCGGCGCGGTGATTCCGGTCTGGCCCATCGACGCGCGCGAACTGCCGCGGTGGCTTGACGGGCGTTGTCGACGAGCGGGGCTTGAACTCGACCGCGACGCCTTGGACGTCCTTGCCGACCGCGTCGAAGGAAACCTGCTCGTGGCAGCCCAGGAGATTGAGAAATTGAAGCTCCTGCACGGTGCTTCCCGACTCGGCG
The DNA here is from genome assembly GCA_964548145.1 of uncultured Pseudomonadales bacterium. Taxonomy (GTDB): domain Bacteria; phylum Pseudomonadota; class Gammaproteobacteria; order Pseudomonadales; family Azotimanducaceae; genus VXYL01. The sequence continues at coordinate 4,400 of CAZJRX010000085.1, forward strand.
TCGACGCCATCGAGGCCAGTGTCGGGGACGCGGCCCACTTCGGGACGTTCGAGATGATCGATGCGGCGCTGGCCGGCCACGCCACCCGGATTCCCCGGATGCTCCGGACGCTGCGCCAGGAAGGCGTCGCGGTTTTCATGGTCGTTGCCGCGCTGGTCAACCAGTTGCAGCGCGCCCGGGAACTCGCCGCTGGTGGGAATCCGCGCCTGCCGCGGCGGCGATTACCCCTCCTCAACGCCGCCGTCAAACGCCTCGGTGCAGAGGGCATCGATGGGCTCAACGAGGAATCCGCGCTGCTCGACCTGCAATCGAAGGGCATGTTGCGCGGCGATGCCTGGCAGTCGCTCGAGCGCATCCTGCTCCAGGTTGCCGGCGTCCATCAGCCGAAGCTCTCGGATGAAGCCGACGCGCTGCGGATTTGAACGATGTGCCGCGACAACCGGAGGGAGCCTTGCTCGAGGAACTGATTCGCGATGGCTGGTCCTACCACGACACTGAGAGCGAACGGCTCGCCGGTGAACTGGAGGCCGCGGGTGTCGAGGGTTTGGCGGGGGACGGGCCGGCGCAGTGCGTCGCGCTGGCCAACCACACCATCGGCGAGCACTTGGGCGACTGGCCACGGGCGCGGCGGTTCGCGGAATCGGTGTGCGCCGCCGTCGACGGTCACGATGCCAAACTCGGCGCGCATCTGGCGGTCGCCCGCTATATGGACGGCGAGCCCGTCGCGGCGCAACAGGCCGAGATCGATGCCGTAGGCGCGGCGGACGACCCGGTTGGTGCCTATCTGTCGGTCAAGTCGCTGCTGGCGGGCGCACTACTCGGAACCGGCCGGTCTGCCGACGCGGGCCTCGTCATCGGTGCAGCCAATCGATTGGCCGCGGGCCGCGACGAGTCGTCGGCGTCGGATCGCAGCATGGCGATCGCCAACAACAACCTCGCCAGCGAACTGGTGGACTCCGAATCTCTGGACGACGACCGGATCGGGCTGATGTTGGCCTGTGCCGAGGCCGCGCACACGTTCTGGCTTCGATGCGGAACCTGGAAGAACGAGGAACGCGCGCTGTACCTGCTCGCGCTCGTCAACAACCGCGTCGGGGAGCACCCGAGCGCCCTCGACTGCGCAACGGCCGCCCTTCGGACAATCGCCGCCAACGGCGAAGAGCCGGTGGACGAAGCATTCATCCGACTGGCGGCAGCCAAGGCGCATATCGGGCTTGCCGAGACGAAGTCGGCCGCCGAACACCTCGCCAAGGCGGATGCGCTGGCGGCGTCATGGACCGAGGATTCGTTACGCGACTGGTATCGCGGGGAACGCGACAAGGTGGATCTGTAGATGACCGCTTCATTCCGCACGCTCGTCGCCAGCGCAGTCGTCACCGTTGCCCTGGCTACCGGTCATGCTGGGGCCGTCGAGGGCATGTTCACGCCGGCAGAGCTACCCGCGATCGAAGAGGATCTGCGCACCGCCGGTCTGCAACTCGATCCGGCGGCGCTTGCCGATCTGACCGCCTTTCCCATGGGTGCCGTCATTACCCTCGGCGGCTGCACCGCGTCCTTCGTGTCGCCCAAGGGCCTTGTCGTCACCAATCATCACTGTGCGCGCGGTTCCGTGCAGTTCCATTCGACCCCGGAGCGCAACTACCTCGAAGCGGGATTTCTGGCGGCCACGATGGCGGACGAGCTGCCCGCGCCCCCGGGCTCGCGGGTCTACGTGGCCGTCGGGGCCGAGGATGTGACGGATCGGGTCTCGGGCGGGCTCGATCCGTCGTTACCACCGCGCGACCGATACGAGGTGGTGGAGGAACGACGCAAGGCACTGACGAAGGAATGCGAATCGGACGCGGGGCACCGATGCAACGTACGCGGTTTCTTCGGCGGACTCGCCTACCAGCTCATCAAGTACCTGGAGATCCGCGACGTCCGCCTGGTCTATGCGCCTGCCGACGCCATCGGCCGTTACGGCGGCGACATCGACAACTGGCAGTGGCCCCGGCATACCGGCGACTTCGCCTTCTACCGGGCCTACGTGTCGCCGACGGGCGAACCTGCGGATCACTCGCCGGACAACGTGCCCTACGCCCCCGAACACTACCTTGCGGTCTCGGCGGCGGGGCTCGACGACGGCGACTTCGCGATGGCCATCGGCTATCCCGGCGGCACGTCGCGCTATGCCCGCCATGTCACGGTGGAGGACCGCTTCGAGCGGGAGTTCCCGCGATCCCTCGCGAGAAGCCGAGAGCGCATCGCGTTAATCGAGGCCGCGGCCCCCGAGGGATCCGAACTGCGGATCCGCTACACCGGCCAGTTGGCCGGCCTCAACAACGGCATGAAGAACGTCGAAGGACAACTCGAAGGGGCCCGCCGGCAACGCCTCGTCGAGCGTCGGGCGGAACGGGATGCGGCATTGGACGCCTTCATTGCGGCCAACGATGACAACGGGCCCCTCGCCGGCGCGATCCGGGACTACGATGCACTCGCCCGGGAGGCCACCGAGGTGAGCCGGCGCTACTACCACTACAACGCGGCCCACGGTTCGGCGTTGTTCGGCATTGCGCGGGGGCTCTACCGGCTGGCGCGCGAGCGCGAACTGCCCGACGCCGAGCGCGAGCCCGGGTACCAGGAACGGGATCTCAGGTCCTTTCGCCAACGATTGAGTCGCCTCGAACGGCGCTACCATGCGAGTGTCGACAAGGCGTTGTGGATGCATGGGCTGCGCGGCTACCTGGCAGAGCCCGCCGAGCGGCACGTGGCCGCCTTCGATCAAGCGCTCGGGATCGACGGCGACACGGACGAGGAAGCACTGTCGGCGACACTCGACGGCTACTACGCGGCGACTGTGCTGGAGGACCGGGACACGCGTTTGGCGTTGATGGACGCGACCCCCGGGGAAATCGAGGAACACGCCGACCCGTTTCTGCGTCTGGCGGTCGCCGTCCACGGATCGGACCTCGAACGCGAGGAAGCCTCGAAGACCCGCAGCGGCCGCAGCGACCTGCTGCGCCCGCAATACATGCAGGCCATCATCGACTGGCAACGGTCCCGGGGTCGGGCGGCCTACCCGGACGCCAACGGCACGCTCCGCGTCACCTACGGCACCGTCCTCGGCGGGTCGCCGATGGACGGGTTGATCTACGAACCCTTCACGCGCCTCGAAGGCATCCTCGAGAAGGACTCGGGCGTGGCGCCGTTCAATGCGCCGGCGGCGCTACTCGAACGGGCCCGCGCCAAGGATCACGGCGCCTACGGCCTCGAATCCATCGGCTCGGTGCCGGTGAATTTCCTTACCGATCTCGACTCCACCGGCGGCAACTCGGGTTCGCCGACACTCAACGCCAAAGGCGAACTGGTCGGCCTTCTCTTTGACGGCACCCTGGAGAGCGTCGTCTCGGACTGGGACTTCAACCCCCGCACGACGCGAACCATCCACGTCGACAGCCGCTACATGCTGTGGGTCATGGAGAAGATCGACGACGCCCACTGGCTAATCGACGAAATGACAATCCTCGGCGCCCCGTAGCGCCTCAAAGCCGAACCCGCCGCGGTCCGGCAAGGACGCCTTCGCCATTCGCTCTGCGCCCCCGCCTCGTACATTCCGCGCCGGAAATGGTCTTTGTCTCGGCATGGATCACTGCCTGGTCTGGCGTGAATCCGAGCACAGGGGTGCTGCTATGCTTCGGTGACGGATTCCGGCAAAGGGCGACAAGTGGACTGGGACAACGAACCCGGCTTCGACGAGGTCAAGGAACGCTACGTCCAGCTCGACCTTGAAGCGTGGCTCGCCAAGCATGACGTGCGCGAAGAGGGTCGTCGCCAAGGCGCGGCGAACCTGCCGGCACCCAAATCCGACGGCCTAGACGCCACAGAGGAGCGGATTCTCGCCTGGGTAAACGGCCGCGCCCTGATCTGCCGCCGCAACGTGAGTGATCACCTAGCCGACCTCGAACGGGCGCTCGTCGACATGGAGAGCGACGGGGATCTCGAGGATCTGAAGCTGGAGGTGAGCGAACTGGGCCGGAACGGCGTGTTGGCCTTGGGCGCGCAGGTCGACAAAGGCGGCCATATGCTCCTGGATGCCAGGGAGTCGGTGCGGGAGGACACCGCCGATTTCCGGGCGTTCCGCCATCGGGCGCGGCTGACGCGCCAGGCCGACTACTCCCACCGCCGGTGGTCGCTGCCGGTGATTCTCACATGCTTCGTGGTCGAGATCATCCTCAACGCGACGCTGTTGATGGAGGTCAATGCGTTCGGCCTGGTGGGTTCGAGCATCCAGATGGCGCTCATCAGCTTCGTGAACATTTTTGCCGCGGGTTTGGCCATGGGCTTCCTGCTGCGCCAACGCAATCGCGTCGGTGTGATACGCCAGTCTCTGGCGTGGATTGGCATCGCCTTCCTGCTTGCGACGACCGTGGCGTTCAACCTGGCGATCGGTCACTTCAGGGACAGTATGCAGGCAGTCGTCAATGACCCGAGCGCCGACGTGCTCGCGCTGGGAACCGACGTGGTGGCCAGATTCCTCGCGAACGCGGCGGCCCTGGATTCGTTCCAGTCGTATCTGCTCGCGTTGCTCGGGTTCCTGTTCTTCTGCATCGCGTCGTGGAAGTGGCTGCAACGCGACGATCCGTATCCGGACTACGGTCGCCGGCACCGTCAACTGCAGTCGCGGCGGGACGACTACATCGGACGGTACGACACGGCGCAGCGCGACCTTAAGAACGTATACGACGAATTCGCGTCGAAGCTGGAGGACCGCCGGGAGCAGCTCAAAATCAAGCAAAGCGCATGGAAGGACATCTGTGTCCGCGGGCAGCACCTTGTCGACGACTACAAGCTCAACCTTGGCCAGTACCCCCATGATCTGGACCATCTCATCGAGGAATACCGAACGGCCAATCGGGCCGCGCGAACGGAACCGGCACCGCGACACTTCGCGACACGAGTGCGCATCGATGCAGAGGTCATCGATACGCCGCCCGCTTTCAATCCCCCGCCGCCGACGATGTTCAACGACGTCATGGGGCACGTCCACGGCACCATCGAGGAACTCCAGAACGAATTTGGCAAGGCCGCTCGCAGGTACCCGACGCTCGAAGAGCTCGACGGCGATGGGCGCGACGCGTGACGGGTGCGCGCTTCGGCCTCGCGGCCGTCCCGCTCGTCTTCGCGCTGGTAGCCTGCGACCGCGTCCGGCTTGACGAGAACCTCTGTCCGGTGGGTCAGACACCGGCGCGCACGACCATCCTCCTGTTGGACACCTCCGATCCGCTGAATCCAAAGCAACGCGAGGTCTTCGCGAGGCTGGTAAAGGAGTTGCAGGAACCCGATGGCCCGCCGGATTTCCGCATCCGCCCGGGCGACGCATTGGTGGTCTATGAGCTGACCCAGGATCTCGCGGCGGTCGAACCTCGGATCCGCGTATGCAATCCAGGCGATAGGCCCGACGACTGGACCTGGAAACGCGAACTCACCGAGGGCAAGGCCATCGCATTGCGCCGCTGGCAGCGATTCCAGGAGAGCGTTGAGCCGCTGTTCGCAGCGACGGGGACGTCCGCGCAGACGCGATCGCCGATCATCGAGTTCCTCGGGGTGGTCGTCCCTCGGCATGTGCCGAGCTCCCGCATGGCATCCGGGACCCGGACCCATCTCATCATCTACTCGGACCTGCTGCAGCACTCGGACGATCTTTCCCACTACGGCCCGCACCCGGCTGCGGAATCGGTTGGCAGATCGGCCGGACTCCGGCATCTCAAGGTCGATCTCACCGGTGTGGAGGCGAGCCTGTATCGGCTGGAACGCAGCCGCGATGCACGGTGGCAGACCACGGAGCACTACTACTGGTGGACCAAGCTCCTGCAATCCCTAGGCGGCGAAGTCATCTGGCAGGAGTCGGTGTAGTGGGCGGCAAGCGACCGTTCCTGACCGCATTGGGCAGCGGCGTATTGGCAATCCTGCTATCGCGGTGGCTTGTAACGGGATTGGCCGGCGCGATTGTCGCCGTGGTAGCGGCGATCGCGGCGATCACGGCTTTGGGCATCTACTACCACAAGCAAGCCGACGTCGACTCGCACCAGGCCGGGGACGATCTCTACTACCTCGGTCTGCTCTTCACCCTGGTGTCGCTTAGCATGGCGCTTTGGCAGTTGTTCGTCTGGAACCCCGGCGGCGAACTCGAAGCCCGGACCCATGGGCTTATCGGCAACTTCGGCATCGCATTGCTCTCCACCGTTGCCGGCATCGTCGGTCGCATCCTCCTGCAGGACCGCGCCAATGCACCGTCGAGCGAGGCGGAGGTCGATGAAGACCCGAAACCAAGATCAGAGGAGCCCCGGCGCGGCGCTGTCCTCGGGGACGACGCGGTCCAGGCAGAGTTCGCGGAATCCGTGCGGGCGCTGCGGGACGAGTTGCGGGAAGCCAGAAACGCCTTCTCCCACTTCACCCGGATGACTCTGACCCAGGCCGATCGGACGAAGACCCATACGGAAGTTCTTTCGCAGCAGTTCAACGCACGCCTTGAGAAGGTTGCCCAGGACCGCCTGCGCACTGCCGCGGCGGTTTGGCGGGAACTGGAAGCGACGGCTCGCGAACAGGCGCAAGCCGGTCTGAGCGCCACGGCGACTGCCTGGCAGGAAACGGCGGACAGGATAGGATCGCAGGCCGCTGAGGTCGTGGCGCGGTTCGACCACGCCATTAGCGATGCGACAAGCCGAGTTGCGACGGCTTGGCGAACGCTTGCCGACGAGGCGCAAGCAGCCTCGACGTCGACGAGCGAGGATGTGCGGCGAACGAAGGCGGCGGTGGACGCGATCATCTTGCAGCTCGCCGGGATCAACGACGGCCTGCTGTCGTTCACAGGCAACCTGGCAGAGGCGGACGGTCGCGTTCAAGCGCTCCGAGACACGGCGACATCGATCAGCGGCGATCTCGACAGCCGCGTCGCGGGCATCGTCGAGAGCCACCGGGCGTTGGCCGAGAACGTCAGGAAATACCAGGAGGACGGTGTGGACGCGTTGCGCCGCAACATCGATGACTTTGGTGGAATGGCTCGCGAGTTGGAAGCGGTCGGCAAGTCACTGCCGGCGGTGATCGAGCAACTCAACATCGCGGTCTCCCGGCAGCAGGAAGCTGCGGATCAGAACGCGGAAACAGCCAGCCGCCTGACCGAACTCGCGATCCGCGAGGTCCAATCATGGGTCAACGAGGCGGCACCCTTGCGAGACGCACTCGGTGAAGCCGTCGAGGCCGTCAAGGAACATGCAGCGAGCGTCCCGGTGGGGTCCGTTGTCCACGATCGGGTCTTAGGTGGTCCCGACGGGGATGTGCAGGAATCGGCGAACGCACCAGGCGAACGCGAGTCTTCAGCGGAAACCGACGACAGACCGTCGGGGGGCTGGCTGTGGCGTCGCGCGACACCCGTCGAGGAATCCAAGACGCCGACGACGGACGGCGCGGGATCGACGCGTTGACCGCCGGCCCCGACGCTGCCTATCGGCGCGGAACGGTTTTGGGACTGACCATGGCCGAGATCTTCATCCTGCTGCTGTTTCTGATTCTGTTGGCGTTCCTCGCCCTGGCGCAGAGCTGGGATCGCAAGCGCGAGTTGGAGACGGCTGCCGCCCAGGAACTACGCGATGGGCTGGTCGCGCTCGAGGAATGGCGCCCGGTGACGGAGCAGTTCGATACGCCGGACGAAGTGGTGACGCTCAAGCGTGACAAGGAACGAGCCGAGCAGGCAGCCGAACGACACCGGCGACAGAACGAAGTGCTCCGCGACGTGCTGGCCAAGGAGGACGGCGCGGCCGCCGAGGCGGTGCGGGTGGCTCAAGAGGCCGAACGCCGCGCCCAGGAGGCGATGGAGGAATTGCGCGTCTTCCACGCCAAGGGCCACAACCCTCCCTGCTGGTATCAGGTCGTGCCGCGGGCGGACGGCGACGGCACGCGCGAGAAGCCCTACTACTCGTTCAACCTTGGCGTGTTCGACGACGCGATCGTCGTGCGTCGAGCGGCGACACCCCCCGGCGGGGCGAAGGATGACAACGGCGGCAGCTTCGCCAACGAAGCCAAGCGCCTGGGATTCGGCGCGATTCCCTACGACGTGCGCCTAACGGACAGTCAGGTCGTCAAGCACCTCAATCCGATCCACGAGGCTGGAAAGTCGAAGCGCGTACGAAGCTACTCCTGCGTGTTCTGGGTGCGCGTTTGGGATCTCACCTCGCGGGACGCCAAGGCGCGCTGGCAACAGGCCCACGACAAGCTCATCGAGGGCATGTTCGGTGCGTACACGGTTCGCAGCGATCCTTGGCCGGAGACCCGGTCGGTCGACGGATGAGAAAACAACCCGATGCGTAGCCTTTTGCCCGTCTGTGCGCACATACCTTTCATCATGGCCCGTCACCAGCATGCATAGACGGGCGAAATCCGGCGCGATCATCGACCCTTGGTACGAGATACCGCCTAATCGGGTAGCGCGAGTAGGCGTTCACCACGCCAGACACGGATGACCCGGATGAACTCGGGGCTACGGTGGT
>CAZJRX010000086.1:0-864 GCA_964548145.1 uncultured Pseudomonadales bacterium
CGGGATCCGGGCATCGCGATCGCGTGGCGTTCCATAAGGCTCGCCACGCGGCTCGCGACGTAGCCGGCCATGGCGTCGTTGATGCGTCGTCCAGCGAGGATCAGTTCGGTGCGGTGGCCTACCGCCTCGGCCTTGTGGGTCAGGTAGTAGGGGTCGACGCCGATGCAGTGGCCGCCCACCAGGCCCGGCCGGAACGGCAGGAAGTTCCACTTCGTACCGGCGGCTTCGAGAACGGCGTCGGTGTCGACGCCAAGTCTCTCGAAGATCATCGCGAACTCGTTGACCAGCGCGATGTTGAGGTCGCGCTGGGTGTTTTCGATGATCTTCGCGGCCTCCGCGGTACGCAGGTCGGCGACGGGAAACGTGCCGGCGTTGACGATCCGTCGATAGAGCGCGTCGACGAACTCGAGGGTTTGCGGCGTCGATCCCGAGGTCACCTTGACGACGTCGGTCAATCGGTGCTGCCTGTCCCCGGGATTGATCCGCTCCGGGCTGTAGCCAACATAGAAGTCACGGTTGAAACGGAGCCCCGATGCGTCTTCGAGCAGGGGTACGCAGACCTCCTCGGTGGCGCCGGGATAGACGGTCGACTCGAAGATGACGACCGTCCCGGGTTCGAGGGCCTCGCCGACCGTGCGGCTTGCCGTTTCGAGGGCGGCGAGGTCGGGACGCTTGTCGTCGTCGATCGGCGTCGGCACCGCCACCACGAACACGTTGCTGCCGCGCAGGTCGCCGACCTCTGCGGTGAAAGTCAACCTCGTTGCCTGGTCGAGTTCGCCACGTTCGACTTCACGAGTGCCGTCGACGCCGGCGCGGAGTTCCTCGACGCGAACGGAATCGATGTCGAAGCCCCGGGTCTCGAAG
>CAZJRX010000086.1:874-1637 GCA_964548145.1 uncultured Pseudomonadales bacterium
GACGTAGCCAAGGCCGACCACGCTGACGACGGGGTCATGGGGTAGGGCGGCGCTGGGCGCGGTACTTGCCATGGACGTGGTTCGGGCGTCGCGAAGCCGGTGGGTGGAAGTGTAGCCCTACCGCCGGCTGGATTCGCGGCGGTCGCGGCAAGCGCGTCAGGCGAAGAAGGCGTTATAGAGCCAGGGCAGTCCGAAGGCGAGCACGATGCTCACGACAAGCCCCGAGAGTGCCTTCAGCGCGTCGGAGACCACCTTGCGTGCCGTGCCCTTGGTGTCGGTGTCCGCCAGGTAGAAGGACAGGGCGAACTCACGTCCGGCCAGGACACCGAGGAACACCCAGGTGGTACTCATCGGCATGCTGCTCGCCTCCTTGAATACCAGCAGGACGATGCCGTAGATCAGGTCGATGATCGTCGCCGCGCGGATGTCGGCGGTGTCGGTCTTGCTGGTGACGATCTTCTGAATCTCGCCGCCGAATCGGTAGAAGATGTAGCCCTGCATGAGCAGCAGGGCGGCGATGCCGAAGGCGAGCCATTCCAGGGAAAGTTGGCGGGGCAGGTAGACGAAGATGTTGGCGAGATCCTGGATCAGCCACTGGCTCCACAGAAACCCGGTGGACGCCCATTGCAGGAACACCCAGTAGGTCGGAATCGCCTCGCCCTTGGTGCGGTGGAAGTACTCGCTCAAGCGCCGGAACACGAGGCTGAAGAGGACAATCGCGGCGGTGAAGGCGACCAGGTAGCCGAGCGACGACTTGGTGAGC
>CAZJRX010000086.1:1647-12745 GCA_964548145.1 uncultured Pseudomonadales bacterium
CGGCGAATACCGTCAGCACCAGGAACGTCGTGCTGACCGGTACGCCCAGTCGGGTCAGGATCAGGAGCGCGAGGGGCGGAATGGCGTGCAGCCAGGTCACGCCGCCCTCGGGAACCGGGAATTTCTCCAGGCGACCGAAGGCCGGATCGCCGTCGTTGACGAACCAGCCGTAGAAGATGACAACGAGCAGGATGCTCCCGGCGAACAGCCACAACAGCCACCACGGTCGTTTGGCGTTCGAGGCGAGGAACGTTCCGAGCGTCTGGATCGAATCGTTGGCGACGACGGAGTATGCCGCCAGCAGGAAACCGACGACCATCCAGATCTCTAGCCAAGGCACGTTGGTCTCAAACTTCCAGTTGTCGTAGCTGTCGTAGCTGTCGTAAAGAGGGAATCGCGCGCGTCAACTCGGCGCGTCGGCGCGCGGGAGATGTTAACGAAGTCACTGTTCGCGAGACAGCGCGGATCAATGGCCGTGTGCTTCCCCCAAGCGACTCGGGAGACTAGCAGGTTTCTATGACGCCGGTGTGACGGTTCGGTGTCACGCGGTTGCCGGCGGCTTGCCGATTCCGGAGCGGTTGCGAACTACCGGTAGAATCAATCGTGGAGCTACTTCGAGGAGCGTTCGGCATGCCCAAGCTGGTCAATCTCGGTTCACTGTGCATCGATCATGTCTACCAGGTGCCGTCGTTCTCCGGTGCCGGCGAGACCGTGTCGAGCTCGACCCATGAGATCTTCCCCGGCGGCAAGGGTCTCAACCAGTCGATCGCGGCTGCCCGGGCGGGAATCGAGGTGGTGCACGTGGGCTGCGTCGGCAAGGACGGCGAGTGGCTGATGGAGACGTTGGCTACCCAGGGCGTGGACGTGTCGGGCATTCGCGTCATCGACGGATCCTCGGGTCACGCTGTGATCCAGGTGAACGGTGCTGGAGAGAACGCGATTGTCATCTTCGGGGGCGCCAATCGTTCGCTCGAAGACGACGATATCGAAGGGGCGATGGACCGCGTTGCACCGGGCGACTGGCTGATGCTGCAGAACGAGATCAACGACGTGGAACGCGTGCTGCGCCTCGCCGGGGAACGCCGTTGCCAGGTGGCGTTCAACGTCGCGCCGGTGGATGGGAGGGAGGCCCGATACGACCTGTCCTGCGTTCAGCTCCTGATCGTGAACGAAATCGAGGCGGCGGCCCTCGCGGCTATCGATGCCGTCGATGCCGGGTGGTCGCCGGTCTTCGGCGCCCTTCGGGAGCGTGCGCCGAAGGCGGACATCGTGCTGACCCTTGGGGCGGATGGCCTGGTGTTTACGCAGGGCGAGGAACTCGCGACGCTGCCGGCCCACAACGTGACCGCCGTTGACGAGACTGCAGCCGGCGATGCGTTCATCGGCTTCCTGATGGCGTCGCTGATCCGGGGAGAACCGCTTCAGCGGGCACTCCGGATGGGCTCGGCGGCGGGGGCATTGGCGGTAACCCGGGCGGGTGCGGCAAGTTCGCTACCATCGTTGACCGACGTCGAGTCGCTGGTCGCCCGTGGCGACGCCCTGCCTCGGACCGGCGAGCCGTAGGGGACGCCCGTCAAGAACGCTCGTGGTCAGGGAAACTTGAGACCGGTCGCTCGCTCCAGATCGGCAATTGCCTGGTGTTCGGTGACCACTTTGATGGTGATCATGCCCATTGCCCGGGCGGGTTTCAGATTGATGCCGAGATCGTCCAGGAACACGGCGCGATCCGCTGCAACGCCGAGTCGTTCGCAGGCGATTTCGTAGATGCGGGGATTCGGTTTCCTAACGCCTTCGACGCTGGATTCGACGACGACATCAAACTGCTCGAGGATCGCGGCGGTTCGCGCGGCGCGTTCCGGGTCAGGCGCCGGGGCCGTTGCTCTGGCCTGGGGCGTGTTCTTCATGTTGTTGGTGATGCAGCCCACCTTGTAGTGCTTCTTGCACTCGGCCAGCACCCGGGCCATGCGCGGCCGGAATTCGCCGGACAAGAGGGCCAGCACATCCCTGCCGCGGACGCTGTGTCCGTGGGCCTGTGCTTCGCGCCGGAAGGCGTCGTCGAACTCGTCGACGTCGATTTCCGATGACTCGAACTTCGCCCAGGCATTATCGTGGCCGTTCGTGGAATTGACCGTGCGGATGAAGTTGTCGGGAAGCCCGCGAGCGGCTTCGAAGCGGTTGAATGCCTCGAACGGGCTGGTAGTGAACACGCCACCGAAGTCCCAGAGGACGGCATCGATCATCTCGCGTGTCTCATTGGTGCAACAGGGCAAGTTTGCGGGGTACGGACCCGGCGAGCAACGACCGCACGGCTCAGTGGTCCGCGCACACCCAGCGGGGGTAGAACAGCCCGACGAGTGACGGCCACAATACGGCATCGCAAATGCGACTCGGGTGAGGGACTTTTCCCGCGTCCCTCGCGCGGTTGGTCGGTAAGGGGGATAATCGCCGCCCCTTCGCCGGATGAGGCGGCGCACATCGCCGATCTGGACACTGCTTGAGTTAATCCGATCGGGCGGCTGGCTGATGGTGCCCATAGGGCTGTGCAGCGTCGCGGCGCTCGGTATCTGCCTGGAGCGGCTGCTATCGCTTCGCGATCGCCGGGTCGCACCGCCGAGCCTCGTGGCGGAAGTCGAGCGGCAACTTGCCGGCGGGGACGTCGATTCCGGGCGCATCGAGGGTTTGTGCGGAGGCTGCCACCTCGGGACGATCTTCCTCGGGGGTATTGCCAATGCACATCGTGGCCGGGATGCCGCGCAAGAGGCGATGGAGGATGTCGCGGCCACGGTCGTCCACGAACTGGAGCGCTACCTGACCGCACTGGGCACCATCGCGGCGATCAGTCCGTTGCTCGGACTCTTGGGCACGGTCGTGGGGATGATCGAGGTGTTCCGGACTTTGGTGGCGGCTGGCCTGGGCGATCCGGGCATCTTCGCGGCGGGCATATCCGAAGCGCTGCTGACGACGGCGGCCGGCTTGGCGGTAGCGATTCCGGCCCTGGCCATGCACCGCTACCTGCTACGCCGGGTGGACGGACTCGTGGTGGTGATGGAGCGCCAATCCAGCCGGCTGCTCGACCTGCTTCACGGGGACCGTGCCCGGGCATGAGGTTCAAACGCCCCCGGCGCACGGGTCGCGGGTTCGCGGTGGTGGAGGTTACGCCGCTGATCGACGTGATCTTCCTGTTGCTGATCTTCTTCGTCGTGTCCACGACGTTCGTCCGGACATCGGCAATCGAGGTCGACCTGCCGACCGCCGCCGCGTCTGCCCGGCCGCCCCCCGGGGGTATCGAGGTTCGCGTGTCCGAAGCGGGGAGTTTCGTGGTGAACGGCCAGGCGCTTGGGGGTCCGGTCAGACTCGTGCCTGCCCTTCGACAGGCTCACGCCGGATCGGCGGATCCGCAACCGCAGCTGGTGATTGCGGCCGACGCAGATGCCCGGCACCAGGACGTCGTCCACGTGCTCGACGCCGCCCGAAAAGTAGGATTGACGAACGTGCGCGTTCTGACCGAAGCTCGGTCGCCTAAGCCCGAGGACGAGGCGAACGATGGCTGACGAGGCGCAGCGAGACGATACGCGGCTGCCGGAACCCGTCGTGGCGGCAGGCACCGGGGGTTCCGGGGACTGGCAGACCTATAGGCGGCTCCTGGGCTACGTCGGGGATCAGAAGTTCTACTTTCTCCTCGCCATTCTCGGGTTTCTGCTTGCCGCAATCTCCGAGGCGGGATTCGCCACCGTGCTCGGCGTCATCGTCGACACCTTCAACGCGGACGACGAGGCCGTGTCGGTTGCCGATGACCGGCATAGGGCGCTGGTCCTCTGGGCAATCCAATTCGTGTGGGCCATCCCGGTGGCGATGCTGGTTCTGGCCCTGTTGCGCGGCCTGGGTGCGATTGCCGGCGAGTACCTGCTGTCGCGCATATCGTTCCGCGCGATCCATGTGATACGCGCCCAGTTGTTCGATCGGTTGCTGGTCATGCCGAGCGCGTTCTACGACAAGAGCGCGCAGGGGCATCTGGTGTCACGGGTCACGTTCACTGCCGCCCAGCTACGGGACAGCGTCACCGATGCGCTGAAGATCGTCGTCCAGGATGGTCTCAAGGTCATCGTCCTGATCAGCTACATGGTCTATCTGAACTGGATGCTGACAGCGATCTTCATGGTCATCGCACCGGTCGTGGGAATCATCGTCCGGTACGCATCGCGCCGCTTCCGGCGCATCAGCAAACGGATACAGGAGTCCATGGGCGACGTGACCCACGTCGCGTCGGAGGCGGTCGCCGCGTACCGGGATGTCAAGGTCTACGGGGGCGAGGACTACGAAAGGCAACGCTTCACGGCGGCCAGCGACACCAATCGGCGTCAAAATCTGAAGATGACCGCCACGAAGGCCACGAGTGCCCAGGTCATCCAGCTGTTGGCGGTGGCGGGTTTGGCGACCCTGGTGGGGCTGCTGTTGCGACCGGAGGTGGCCGGGGCGATGACCTCCGGCGCCGTCATCACCTACATCGGCGTTGCCGGTTTGCTGGCAAATCCGATCAAACGGCTCTCCGACGTCAACGCGCGCCTGCAACGCGGTCTCGCGGCGGCGGTGGACATCTTTGCGCAGCTCGACCAGGACGCGGAGAACGATGCCGGCGGCATCGACGTCGAGCGCGTCGAGGGTGCCGTTCGCTTCGAGGCGGTGTGTTTCGGCTACGACGGCGACAAGCCGGTGGTCACGGACGTGTCGTTCACGGTCGAGCCGGGGCAGACGGTCGCACTCGTGGGACGCTCCGGTAGCGGCAAATCGACGTTGGCGAGCCTGATCGCGCGTTTCTACGAGCCGACATCAGGGAGAATCCTTCTCGACGGCGAACCCCTCGCGAGCTACCGGCTGGCCTGCCTGCGTCGGCAAATCGCCCTCGTCCCGCAGCAGGTTACGCTCTTCAACGACACCCTGGTCAACAACATCGCCTACGGGGGGCTGGTGGATGCGGACCGGGGGGCCATCGAGACCGCGGTCCGGCGCGCCCATGCCGACGTATTCATCGACCGGATGGCTGATGGCCTCGACACTGTAGTCGGCGATGACGGTGTCCTTTTGTCCGGCGGCGAGCGGCAGCGGATAGCTATCGCCCGGGCACTCCTGAAAGATGCACCGATACTGATTCTGGACGAGGCGACATCGTCCCTGGACGCGCATGCCGAACGACATATCCAGGCGGCACTCGAAGCGGTCATGCGGGATCGCACGACGCTCGTCATCGCTCATCGGCTGTCTACCGTGGAGAACGCCGACCTCATCCTCGTGGTGGACGGCGGGCGGATCATCGAGCGTGGCGATCACGCGTCGTTGATGGCGGCCGATGGCGCCTACGCCAAGCTATATCGTTCGCATTTGGACGACAACGGTGCCCCGCGGATGCCGCGGTCGCGCCATCCCGTGGTGCCTGCTACCGTCCGGTCCACGGCAGGTTGGCTCAGGCCGTTGGTGAAGGCCTGGTATGGAAGGCAATTCTGGCCACGCCTGTTGTGGCCGCTCGCAATGCTCTACGCCTGGATCGCCCGGCGCCGCCGCGACCGGTTTCGCAAGGGCAGGGCACGGTCCTGGCGCGCGCCCGTTCCCGTGGTGGTGGTTGGCAATCTCACCGCCGGCGGCACGGGCAAGACGCCGCTGGTGATCTGGCTGGTGAAATGGCTAGCGCGTCGTGGGCTACGTGCCGGTGTAGTCTCCCGCGGCTACGGGGGGCGGGGCACCTATCCCATGGTCGTGACGCCGACTACGTCCGCGACGGCATGCGGCGACGAGGCCGCGATGGTGGCCCGGCGTGCCGATTGCCCGGTTGTGGTGGATCCCGACCGGCCACGGGCGGTGCGCAAACTCCTGGAGACCGGTGAGGTCGACGTGGTGATCGCCGACGATGGCCTGCAGCACTACGCGCTTGAACGGGATGTCGAGATCGTCGTCGTGGATGGTTCGAGGGGTCTTGGCAACGGACTGTGCCTTCCTGCGGGACCTTTGCGCGAACCAGCCTCGCGGCTCGACGAATGCGACTGGGTGGTGGCCAACGGCGAGACCAGCGCCGCCGTGCCCGGTGCGCCCACCGTCGTCGCGCGTGCTACGGCGTTCGTGAACCTGAGCACCGGCGAGCGCTTGGCACCGGATGATTTCATCGCCCGACATGCGAGTCGTGTGCTGGCGGTTGCCGGCGTCGGCAATCCCGAGCGTTTCCAATCGACCTTGGCAGCCGTTGGGCTAACGCCGCTGATGCGTACTTTCCCGGACCACCATCGCTTCGTCGTCGGCGATCTGGAACCAGGTGATGCAACGGCGGTGGTGGTGACGGAGAAGGACGCCGAGAAGATCAAGGATCTCCACGGCGTCGGTGACAACTGCTTCTATCTCGAAATCGAGATGGATTTTGCCGAGCCCGTGGACGGTTTCCTCGAGGAACTGTTTCGTTCCCGGGGGTTGACGCTCTGCGCCTCGACACCGGCGACGGTCGAGGCCTGACCGCCCGATGGGCTACCGATCATCGGCTTACCGGCGATATCGATGAGTGGTCGTCCCCGCCCGCTACGCCTCCACCCGGCTACCCGGGAAACCGCTCATCGATATCGCCGGTAAGCCGATGATCGTGCGCGTCGCGGAGCAGGCCCTCGCCTCCGCTGCCGCCGGTGTCGTCGTCGCCACCGACGATTCTCGCATCGTGGCGGCGATGGACGGATCGGGTGCCGAGGCGGTCCTCACCCGGGTGGACCATCGTTCGGGATCGGACCGGGTCATGGAGGTGGTGGAGGCGGCGGGTTGGACGGACGACGAGGTCGTGGTCAACGTGCAAGGCGACGAGCCGCTGATTCCACCGGTGGTGATTGACCAGGTCGCCGCGTTGATCGACGACGCGTGCGGCGTCGCAACGTTGAGCGAGCCGATCACCGAACCCGGCGACGTGTTCGATCCCAACATCGTCAAGGTGGTGGCTGACCGGTATGGACGAGCACTCTACTTCTCCCGTGCGCCCATTCCCTGGCAGCGCGACGCCTTCGGTCACGCTGTGCCCGGCGCGATCGGCAGCGAATGGCGGCGTCACATCGGCATCTACGCCTACCGGGTGCGGGAGTTGCGGGCCTTCGTGTCCCGGCCGCCGAGTCGGCTGGAGGAGATCGAAGCGTTGGAGCAGTTGCGAATTCTGGACCACGGTCACCCGATCGCGGTGGCCGATGCCAAAGCGCCGGTGCCCGGCGGTGTCGATACCCCCGCCGACGTGGATCGCGTTCGTGCGGTTCTCGGCTGATCGCTATCTCGGCTGCATCCGGATGCCCCCGTCGAGACGGATGGTCTCGCCGTTGAGGTAGGGGTTCTCGATGATCTGCTGCGCTAAGAGCGCGTATTCCGGCGCAACGCCCAGGCGATTGGGGAACTGCACCATCTCGATCAGGGGCAGGCGGACCCGTTCCGGCATGCCCGCGACCATGGGTGTCTCGAAGATGCCGGGAGCAATCGTGCAGACGCGTACGCCGTTCCGGGCCAGATCCCGGGCGATGGGCAACGTCATGCCGACGACGCCGCCCTTGCTTGCGCTGTAGGCGGCCTGACCGATCTGGCCGTCGAAGGCTGCCACCGAAGCGGTGTTGATGATGACGCCCCGTTCGCCGTCGGTGCCGGTGGGTTCGTTCTTCGCCATCTGCGCGGCGCACAAGCGTAGCGAGTTGAACGTCCCCACCAGGTTCACCTGGATCACGAAGTCGAATGCGCGAAGGTCCAGCGGACCATCGCGCCCCAGCGTCCGTCCGGGGGTGCCGATTCCGGCGCAATTGACATCGATGTGAATGGCACCGAAGCGCTCGACAACGGCATCGATTGCCGCGGCGACCGATGCCGCGTCCGTGACGTCGGCGGCATAGGCCGCAGCATCGCTACCAAGCTCCGCCGCCGTCTGCGCCGCGAGTTCGGCGTTGCGGTCGAGGAGGGCGACTTTGCCGCCGGCGGCAACGATGGTTTGCGCGGTGGCCTTGCCGAGACCGGAAGCGCCCCCGGTGATGACGGCGACCTTGTCGTTGATATCCATGGTTTCCCCCTGGTTGGTTCGGTGAACTCGGCATTGCGCCGCGCGGACGGGCGGCGGCGTTGCATTCCTTCGGGCCGTTGCCACGACCGAGCCGATCGACAGCGACCGGGGGCTATCATACCCATCATGACCTATGGCCCGCCTACCGGACTCGTGCATGTTGGCCGGGATCCGGGGTCTGCCGACGCGCCTTGCGTGGCCGGCTCACGATCCGGCGCGTCCGCCGTGCCTTCGGAATACGCGTGAGGGAGGGACGCGTCCCGAATACGTTGGGTGTGGGCTGCATCGCGGACGAGGTTCACACCGTTCGGGACCGCAACGCTCTCGCGGCGCTGATCGTCGACGCCGACGCCCACAAGGTACCGGTGACGATCATCGGCGGCGGCTCGAACCTCGTGCTACGTGCCCGTTTGCCAGGCGTGGCCGTGCTGGCGAGGTTACGCGGCGTCACCTACCAACGACTGGACGACCGCGTCTGGCGAATCAAGGCGGCCGCAGGGGAGCGTTGGCAAGACGTCGTCGACGGGGCGTTGGCGCGGGGGATCGGCGGCCTGGAGAACCTGACGTTGATACCCGGTTGCGTGGGGGCCGCCCCCGTGCAGAACATTGGTGCCTACGGGCGTGAGCTCCGGGAGTTCGTGGAGTCTGTCACCGTCTTCGACCGCGACCGGCAACGGTATGGAACGTTGACGCCCGACGACTGCGCCTTCGGGTACCGGGACAGCACGTTCAAACGCGATGCCCGAATGCGGTACGTGATCGTGGGAGTCGCGTTCTTGCTGGGCGGCGCCGGATTGGTGACCGACTATCCCGACGTGGCCCGGGAACTCGCCGGGCGTCGGGTCGTGGACTGCAATGCCGTGGCCGAAGCCGTCGCCAAGGTCAGGCGGCGGAAACTGCCGGATCCCGACCGGGTGGGCAATGTCGGTAGCTTCTTCAAGAACCCGGTGGTCGACGATGCGTCACTCGACCACATCCGGGGACTGACGGACATCGATGACTATCCCGCACCGGCGGGATACGAAGGACGCAAGATCCCGGCGGCGCGGCTGATCGACCGTGCCGGCTGGAAGGGCGTACGGTTTGGCCGGGTACAGGTGTGGCCGACCCAGCCGCTGGTGCTCGTCAATCTCGGTGGCGCCACCGGCGCCGAGGTGCTTGACGTTGCCTGTCGCATCCGCCAGGACGTGCAGCGCCGGTTCGGTGTGACGCTCGAGCTTGAACCTCGGGTCCTTGGCACCGACCGCTAGTGTGCCGCCTCTCAAATTCGTAGACATTTCGCTCGCCACACAACGTTGCTGGAAGCACGTCCACACGGAACCAAAATCCTCGACCGCGCCCGCCAGGGCGCGCATCATCGCGGCCACTGGTGAGCAATGTGGGCTAGGGAATGATGCCTGTGGCCGCCCGTCTCATTCAAACCGGGCGGCCACAAGGTTGCTCCGTCGATCCTATGTCTGCTCGTTGACCGGTGCGTCCTGACGACGTCGGGCCTGCCGTGGATCGTTGCTCGCACGGCCTAGGGAGGCGGACGCCGACGGCGGCGAGACAACCGGTTCCGGCGAGACAACCGGTTCCGCGTCGACAACCGGGGCAACGGCACTCTCAACGACCTGGGCCGGTGGCTGTGGTTCCGGTTCCGGCGCGGACCTCGGGGGACTGTCGTTGCCGGCCCCTCGGGCATCCTCGGTCTCGCTGCCCTCCACCGGCGCCGGTGGCGCAACGGCGCGTTTGCGTTGCCGCGGGTCGTTGCTAGCCCGGCCCCCCGATGCCCTTGGACGTTGTTCGGCAGCCGCCGCCGGGACCGTTGCCTCGGTGGTCACGGGGGTGCTGGGTTCATCGGCCGTCGTCTGTGGAGTTTTGGTGACGTCGGTCTTCGGTGCATCCCTGCTTGCGGCCGGGGCCGGCGTGGTGCGATTCGAGCTATTGGCGATCGCGGCACGGTCACGACGTGGTTTGCGTCTGCCCGGGGTGGCCGCAGCGTTGGTTGAACCCGTCCCATCGGCGGTGTTCGCGGATCGCGCGGCGGCCTTCGGCTGCTCGGTTCGGCGAGCCCTGTGCTCGGGTTTCTCGCCGTTGCCCTGCGCGGCTCGAGGGCGCCGGGATCGGTTTTCCCCACGCGGTGCTTCCTCCGTCCGGCTCGGCGAGCCCTCAGAAGCGTTCTCCTTGCGAGGGCGCCGACGTCGCCGACGGCTGTCGTCGCGACTGTCGCCGGCGCGAGTGTCGAGGCGGGGTTTCGCTTCGCTGCGCCGGGACCGGTTGCCTCCGGTAGCAGGTTTGTTGGGGCGCTCGGCGTGACCGCCCTTCGTGTCTCGGCGGCGCCGTTCGTTGGGCTTCCTGGTTTCGACGGGGTCCGGGGCATCGCCGCCGAAGAGGTTGGCTTTCACGGATTGGAGGACGCTGGCAAAGCGGCCCTTGGGCTTTGCCTTACCGGCTTTGCCGGCGGCCTTGGCGCCCGATGGCGAAACCTTGGCCGGCTCTCGGGCCGGCGGCGCCATGGGCACGGCTTTGACGGCCGCTTGCTCGGGCTGGGCGGATCGGGGTTCGCGTACGTCGGGAAGGTCGGACACCAGCGACGGTTCGGTGAACTCGTAACTTGGCAGGCTGCCTTCGGTATCGACCGTATCATCGCGGATTCGCTGGATATCGTAGTGCGGCGTCTCCAGTTCCACCGCGGGCACGATGACAATGTGCGTCTTCGTGCGCAATTCGATGTCGGCCACTTCGCGACGTTTTTCGTTCAGGAGGTACGCGGCAACGCTTAGGGGCACGCGTGCGCGAACGATGGAACTACGTTCCTTCAAGGACTCCTCCCCGACGACCCGTAGGATCGACAGCGCCAGCGACTTGATATCGCGAATGCGCCCCTGGCCGGTACAGCGCGGGCAGATCTCCGTGGTCAACTCGTCGAGGGAGGGCCGCAGGCGCTGCCGGGACATCTCCATGAGTCCGAATCGCGAGATGCGTCCGATCTGCACGCGAGCCCGGTCCGCTTGCAGGGCTTCGCGCATCTTCGTCTCGACGGCGCGTTGGTTCTTGGTCGAAACCATG
>CAZJRX010000087.1:0-9461 GCA_964548145.1 uncultured Pseudomonadales bacterium
GCGGCGTCTCGGGCGGCGTGAAGCCGTTGTTCGGCAGCATCCAGACGCGGTAGCCCAGGAAGTGGAGCGCGGCGCTCAGGACCGCAGGGATGCGCTCGCCGCGCTTCAGGTAGTTGAAGGCGTCGTTGTAGACGCGGTCGCAGACGGCGCGGCGGTCGTCATGGACGTCGGGTTCCTTCGGATGCTGTCTTCGGTACATGGCAGGTTTCCTTGGTTGTTCATGCCCCGTATTCGGGGTGCCCAGGCAGCTTGCGCTCCGCTGTGACTATACTTGAGGACAAGACTTCCTCGCCATCGATTTCCGGCAAATCGAGCGTCAACACCGGACGCTTCAGGTTTGCCTCGATACGGTCGCTACTCCAGCGATTCTCGCGTCGCGTGAACCACTCGGAAAACCATTCATACTTGGTGGCCCGTTCGCCCCGAATCACGCGCTCGATTTCGTCAAGGCTGTCGAAATCGAGGCGGTATTGCTGCGTTCCGTTGCCCGGCAGGACTCCGCGCCCGGTGACACGGCATTCGAGCCGCCCGCGGGCGACCAGCCTGAGTGTGGCCCGCTTTACCGACGACTTCTGGAGCACGTCCAGATGCGTGAACGGGGCAGCGGTGTAAGTCCGTTCCTGGGCAACTTCCAGGGCGTCCAGGCGCCGGTTCTGCGAGCCGAATTTGCGATCGATATAGTTCTCGACCGCGAGCCCGGTCTGAACTTCGCCTTCGGCAACCCCGATGGTCCCCGATAGGGTCGTTTGCAGGGTCTGGGTGATCTTCGAACCCAGGCCGGTTTCTTCCGACCGTGTCTTTTCCCGCTCGATGAGCCGCTTCCAGTTCGTCTTTGTCGGCACAGGTTCCGACCCGCCGTTCGTCACACTGTCAATCATGTTCGATTGGTCAGTCGGCTCGCCCGTATCCACGGCGTCGAACGAACGGTCCAGGACTTCTTCAATCTCCAGCAGCCGGATATTGCGGAAGTCCAGGTTGCACTCGCTTGCCACGCCACTGTCCGGGAAGCGTGGCCGGTAGCGGTAGACGTTGCCGCCGTCCTCCCATAGTTCTTCCAGGTTCAGCGGCTGCGAATAGTCCATCCATTTTGTGGACGGCGCGAGTGGGTTGAGGTTGCCCGCCGGGTGGCGAATCGGCGCAATCACGTCCCGAAACAGGACCGTCGCGAACGCCGGGAGGATTTCATCCTTCAAGCGTATGAGGTTGTCGTGCTGTTCGCCCATGCGAAAGGTCTCCTACGGGGTGGGTGTTGCCGGTGGCGGTGACACGGACGCCACGCCGGACGATAGCGTCCAGGCGACGCGCAGGTCGGAAGCGTACAGTGTCCTGACGCTGTTGTGCCGTACCGTCATGGCCGTCAGGCCCAGGGTGTTGGTCGCCGGGGTCAGCGTGATGACGCGCCCGGTCAGGTCGTTGCGGATGGTCAGGGCCGAGACGGTGGCGGCGTTCTGCGGTTGCTGCGCCAACGCTTCGATGCGGGCGCCGACATCGTTGATGGCGCACTCGCTCAACAGTAGCTGTTCGGCGTCTTCGACGTTCGGGTCGTAGGTCCGGAGGCTTTCGGTTTCGCCCGGTTCGGTGCCCTGGGTGATCTGGATGGCGGACTTGGCAGCGATGGTGACGACTTCGCCGACGATGGCGGCAAGGCGGTCAGCGACGGCGCGGGAAGCCGCAGCCGTGGCGATTGCCCGTTCTCGAGTCCAACCACGACGGATTCCAGTGCAGACGGCCAGAATGTCCGTATCGCTGAGCTTCAGGATGGCGTCCATAATCCGCTGCCGGTCGCAGAACGACACCGCAAAATGAAAAGCGGTTACCGTGACGCTGTCTCCCAAGCGGCCCATGGCTCGGTCAAGGCTGCTATAGCCGGCTTCATAGGAGTGGTCGTCCGTTGCCGGGGCTTTCTTCAGGCGTTGATAAAAGGCGTTGTAACTTCGGTAGGTCCAGGTGCGATGGTCGAGCGCCGTGGCGTGTGCGTCGAAGTGCGCGCCGATGGTCCGCATGTGATCGACCAGAACGTATTCCACCAAATAGTGCTGTTCCTGATGTGAACCCGCTGGTTCTTCGTGGATTTCCAGGTCGTCTTCGGTCGCTTGGGTCATGGCGAATCCTTGTGTCAACCAGCGGTATAAATCGTCATCGAAGTGGCCGATTGGCCGGCATTGGCGGACGTGAACGTGATGAGAAACCGGCCGTCCGTGTAGCGGCAGTCGGCGAAGATCATGCTGTTGCGCTGGCTCGGATCCCACATCCCGGCAGCCACCCCTTGGGCGTGGCCCCTGTCGGCATTGTGGACGTAGTTGCCGTCGATGCTGCGGAAGGTGGACCAAGGGATGAAAAGGGAGCCAATGATGACGGACGGGGTGCCCCGCTCCAATATCACCCGGATGCCCTGAGCGCCCCTGCCTTGAGGGCCAAGCACAGCGGCGGCGTCGATGCGCAACCAGTCCATTGCCCCGCCATTGTCCTCGATGGATACGGAGCCGTTGACGTTCCAGCGGTTGGCATTCGGAATCAGCCAGCCCCGGTTGTTGAAGGTTTCGCCGGTGTTGAGGTTGGCCACTTCATCCAGCCAGGCGGGGAAGCGGTGGTGGTCGGCCAAGGAATCTCTGACCGCCCTTGGTATGCTGTCCAACGTCACGCTGTTGGGCTTCAGCCTGCCTCCCCAGGTAGTGGTGCCGGATGCGTGGGCGGCATCTATCTGGAGTTTGGCGTCCGCGTGGCGCAGCGTGCCCGTGTACTCGTAGTAGCGCCAACCGGATATGACGCCCAGGAAGGCCAATTGGCTCAATAGGTATGCACCGTCATGGCCGTCATGGAAGGAGACTCTGGCTTCGGACGGGTCGGATGCTGTGGGTATCCTGGCCCTCAGGTTGCTTGTGGTGATGTTGAGGTTGGCGACGCTGACCGCCCAAGCGGCTGCCGTCAACTGCTGTTGGCTCACGTTGTCTAGGTCGCTGGCCCACAATCCACCTTCGGTGTCGGAAGAAGCATCCTCCCAAGTGGGACCGCTCGATTCGGCTGATTGAATGTCCCTGGTCAGGGTGTCCAGATGGTCAATGCGGTCCGTCGCCCTGTCCCGCAACTCCCCTGTCCAGATGGGAATGTGGCCCTCACCGGGCAGTTGTTCCATGACGAACGTTGCTCCGGGTCCAGCATCCCCCAAGCCGTAGACTTCGTTGTTCGGGTGGGCCGTCCACCGCACGGTGTAGTCGGCCGGGATGTTCCGCAGGTTGAGTTCGGATTTGGCTGAATCCGGCACGTTCCGCAGGTCTTGCGCCCGTATTTTGAACGCTTCGGTCCCGTTGGAGCGCAGCCCCCTGACTCGAAGGTGGTCCCAAACCGCGTCGTTGGGCAGCACCCATAGGATGACCACGCTGTTGTATTCCAAGTCCCGTACCGAGGTAACGGACCGGGTGAAGCCGACAGCATCACTGGCTATGCGGCGGGAACCGTCGTATTGAATCCCGTCGAAGAACGTATGGTCGGCGTTCATCACCAGGTCGCCAATGAACGCCACGCCGCCCTTCGAACCATCGTCGTTGCCGTCTATCAGTGCCCAGACGGGTTCGGTATCGGGCGTGAATTCGATGTAGCGGGTGCGGTCCTGCAAATCGCGGATTTGGTCGGTGATGCGTTGGTCCAGGGTGGCTCTGGCGATGGCTTCGCTCAGCACGTTCAGCCCGGCCTGCAACTGCAGCCCCTCGTCTTCGGAAAACGTCAGCCTATCCCATTGGTTTGTTCCCAAGGTCACAAGGTCGTTCGTGTAGGCTGAGTCGGTGTACACCTTGATGCGCAACCGTCCGCCTTGATCGAATCCACGCCATAGCGCGATAACGGCGGAGGTCACTATGCCGTTGTAGGCGTAGGCATCCGCGAACACGTTGTCGTCGATGGCGTCCCGGGTCAACGTGAACCTTGTAGTGGCCGAGCCGGCAATGGCGTTGTTGTTCTCGATGGCCGAGCCGTCTGCTGAATAGTGGGTAGCTTCTACGTAGAGGTTGGCGGGCGGGTTGCCGGACAAGACTGAACGCCGGATTCCGGCGGAAAAGCCGTCCGGGTTGTTGTGACCGGATTGCGTCCAGCCAAAGTAGAGCAAAGCGGAGTCCGGGTTGTGGTCGGTTCGTATGTAATCCTGGTGCGCTATCGGGTTGTCCCCGATAAGCCCCTCGAAATAGTCATCCGGAGCGACCTTCAATTCGTACAGGCCGGGAGGCCGGTCGCCGTCATGGTTGCGTAGCACCACGATGTTCCCGGCTTTCCGGCCCGCCACATCGGGCAGCTGATCCACAATGAAGTCATCGAACGCCGTGGCGTCGTGAACCCGCATGTCGAAGGTGTCGCCAACCTGCACGCCGCTGATCCCGATGGTCGAGCCGACGCTCGAATCGACCAGCTTCCAGTAGCTGTAGTGCGGCGAGCCGTCCGGTTGCGTCAGGAAATCCCAATCGTCAGAC
Source organism: uncultured Pseudomonadales bacterium (assembly GCA_964548145.1). GTDB lineage: Bacteria > Pseudomonadota > Gammaproteobacteria > Pseudomonadales > Azotimanducaceae > VXYL01. The sequence goes on from CAZJRX010000087.1 coordinate 4,458, forward strand.
GATCTCGGATAGGTGGCTACCAGATTCTCGCCCCGGCGATGGTCGATGACCACGGCGCGGGCGTCCACGCCCCTCGGCGTTCGAACGGCGACGGAAAGGGACCCGGAGGGTGACGTTGCAATGGTTTGCTCGTCGTTGCCAGCCAGGTAGCCATCGGCTGCTGGCGCGTTCTCGACGACTGCGAAGGCGTATCCGGCAGCGGCTTGGGCTGACGTTACCGCCGAAAACCCGTTCGGGTCGATGGCATCGCCGAAGGCCGCGAGCCGTGCCAGCGCGTGCGCCACGCCTTCCTGAGCGGAAGAAACGCCGTCTTTCAGATGCTTGCGCCAGGACTCCGCGTCGTTGTCGGTGGTCGCCCCGCCCGGCAATGCTTCCCCAGCCTGCACGTCTTCGGCAAAGGTGACGGGCGCACGATCGGACGCACGACGAACCGTGCCGAAATACGGGTTGGCGTCCGAGTGTGTCCCTTCGTATCTCGGCATCAGGAAGTTACTCCGAAACTCTGTCCGTTATCGGCGGACGTAACGCGGTAGATGGGTTTGAGGATGAAGACCTTGTAGGCGACGCCTCCGATCGTCTTGTCCTGCGCGGCGTAGAAGCTGGCGGTCGCCGGCAGCCCGGCGCTGGTGAAGCCGGTCGGCTGGGCCTGGTCGGCCTTGGCGAACAGGTAAACCTGATAGTCGTTGCTGTCGGCCGGGACCGAAATCGGCAGTGTAGACGGCAAGCTCGTCGCCGTTCCGCCGGTTGCGTAGTCGCCCGAGAAGTCCGTGATGCGCGCGAGCGTGTCGGCCACGCCGGCGTCGGACGCAGAATATTGCACCGCGCCCATGTGGTAGGCGGCAGTCGCTGGCGTATGCGCCGTGATGCGGCGGTCTTGGTGGGTCAGGGCGTCGTCGGTCCCCACTGTCTGCCCTGTGCCATAGACTTCCAGGCGCACCGTGTAGATTCCGTCAGCGGCCAGAACGATCGAACCGGGCAGGGTGATACGCCCGGTGGCGGCGTGGAATTCGGCTTGCGTGAGATTCCGCAACACGGTGACGGCGCCGCCGGGTGTCGTGCCGGTGAACCCGACCAGGCGCGCGGCGGTGACGAGGGTGGAATGGGCGATGGCCGTCTCGAAATCGTAGCTGTCGCCGCCGATGTCGCCGGCAGCCGGCATCAGGTCGCCGGTCAAGGTGAATTCCGTGATGGACGGATTCGGCGCCGCCTGTTCGCCGACCAGCGGAACCTGCCTTACCACGAAGGCGCGGGTCGCGGCCGGCCAGTCGAGGATTGATATAGGGAACGCCTCGCGCGTCGTGGGATCGCCACCCTCGTAGCCACGCAGCAACAACTCCAGTTGGAAGGGGATGGGGGACGCGAAGTCAGCCTCCGTCATTATGTAGGTGCCGCCACCGTCGACCGGGATGACCGTACCGGCTTCCAGCATGAATTCGTCGGAGAAGATTGGCATTGGAAGCAGGGAGTCTTCGTTGCGCCCCATCTCGTAGTAGACGCTGTACGTTCTGGTGAACTGCTTCTCGGATATACCCCTGAACACCTGAAACGCAAGACCCACTTCAATAATCTGTTTGCCATCGCCGCCGCTCGTGCGGGCAACGTGCAACCCCCCAACGTATTGCAGCGAGACGGGCGCACCGCCGACAATGTTGATGCTGTCGGTCAGCAGAGTCTGTCGAACATCCCCGTTTACTGGGATCTGCGTGGAGGTCGAGATGGGCGCGAACGCCAGCCGCGGTGTCGTCTGCGTGCCGTCCCACCGTTCCCAGGTGACGTAGCCGCCGGGATGGTCGAAGCTCGCGTCCGTCTGGATGCGGTACAGGTAGACGAAGTCGACATCCGCGTCCCAGGTGCCGGTGCTGCGCGACAGCAGAAGTTCGCGCGCCGCCGTCTGCGCGAACTGCAACCCGGAAGCCACCACATCCACCGTGAAGCCGTCCGAGCCGCGCTGGTCGCCCGCCGCCTTCGTCGGCAGCGTCTTCAGGTCGCTGCCGCGAATCGGCTTCGACGACGTGATGGCGCCGATGTGGGCGAAGACTTCGAACAGCGCGTCGTCCGGCGGGCTGTCCGGCAGGATGATGCCGGTGGCCTGCCAAGTGGTGTCGCTGGCGGTGCCGTCGCTCGGCGGCTTCCAGTTGCCGACGCTGACCAGGCCGCTGCGCACGTCGTCCGCTGCACCGCCGGGCCGATAGACTTCAAGCCACCATCCGGCGGTCGCCCCACCATGCCCAGACGCCAAAAGTTCGTTGTCTGCCGTGCGGGTGATTGAAATTCCCGTTACGGAACCGGGCCAGTAACGCCTCCAATCCGTGGCTACGATCGCATCGCCATCGGCCTTTACCGTCAGCCCGTCGAGCGTGTCGCCCCGGATGATGTTGTACTGCGGCGGGTCGGCGTCACCGGGGCTCGCGCTGCGGATGTAGGCGATGTCGTCGGCCCCAAGGTCCGTCAGGGTGATGCCCGTGGCGTGGTAAACCTCGTCGGAATTGGCGCCGGAATGGGTGAACCGCGACCCGACCTGGTCGAGCGCCACACCGCCGCCACTGCCGCCCGGTAGCGTGACTTCGATCGGGTTGGACCCACCGCGCCGGGTGCCGGTCAGGACCTGGCCCGACCGGGACAACCCGGTGACCGAATCCGCCGTCGCGGCCCTTGCGGCCTGCCAGACCCGTAGCGCCGACCAGATGCGCCGCTGCTGGGACGTGCCGGCTTCGGCGTCCGTCTCGCTGACGGTCGGCAGGAACCGGGCGGCGATTTGGGCAAAGGCTTCGACATCCTCGATTTCCCAAACCCGGACGCTACGGCTGGTGTTCGTCGGATGCCGAATCAGGAAATGACGGTCGGCGTTCGAGTAGACGACGGTGTCGTCGACCGTGGAACCGTCCGCGAAACGCAGCGCCACGAAATCATCGCCGGCGTAGAACGCGGAAACACTGTTTATTTCGACCAGCAAGACGACGTTGTTGTCGTTCGGAACCTGGAAGTCCCCGATGCGCTGTTCGGTCTGGACCGCGCTGGTGTGCTCGATGTTGGCCAGTTCGCGCATGAGCCCGCCGGCCTGGGTGCGCCATGCGCCGTCGCCGTGCAGAACCGTTTCTTCGCCCCGCACCCCGGTGCCCAGCTTGGCCGGGTCGATTCGATCGACGTTGCCGGTGCGGAAGACCGCCGGCACCAATGCACGGATGGCGGCGTTCGCCCCGGCACGCAGACCGGCGGCGGTCATGAAGCGGCCCACGTCGCTGGCACCGGCTTCGGCTTCGGCTGCCGGCATCACCACGCGCCACAAGCCGACCACCTTGGTAATCATCGCGCTCGACCAGGCCCGGAAGATGGTGCCGGCCGGGTCGGACGCTTCACCGGTCGATACGTTCCGCACGCCACCGATGTTGCCTTCGGTCGCGGCGTTCAGCGCAATCGTCAGCACGTCGGCTTCGTCATCGTGCGTGACGCTGATGCCCCGGCCGTCGTTGATGAACGCGGCGACCGCGTCCCTGACCTGTTCGACCGTCAGTCCCTTGGGTGCCGGGACGCTACCGCGGGCAACCGCCAGGAAGTCCAGATGCCAGGGATCCGGCAGCGAGAAGTCTTCGCCCAGGCGGTAGACATAGATGTTGATTTCGGTGCGGGCATCGAGCACCAGGTAGGCGGCGTTGACGATGCGTTCGTCGCCGGTATCGTCGACCGCCGAACGGGTGCTGGACGCCAAGATGGAATTGTCCGACGACTTGCGGACTTCCCAGAACATCGAAGCATCGTCTTCGGTGGGCGACGAAGCGATGTTGATGATGGCGTAGGAAAACAGCATGTAGATGCCGGGCGCCACGGTGAAGTCGTTGCCGTTGTGGCCGACCAGGATTTCCTGGCCTTCACCGGCCGGGCGGATGACGGAAAACGGGTTGGTCTGCGGGTTCGCCTCGAACGGGGTGTCGGCGCGGGAACTGGTACGGTCGCCCAGCGGGCGAAAGGTGACGCGCTCGATTCGGATTTCGCCGACCGTCGTGGTGGTGCCGTCACTGTCGTCGGTGCCGAGACCCCTTGGGATGATGGGCATTACGGAGTCTCGTCGACGACCAGGCGTGCCTTGCCGGACCGCACCATCATCCAGAACTTGGTGGTCGGCACCGTCAGGAAGCCGGGTTCGTCAGCCGGCAACGGCAGCCAGTCCTGGTAGGTGTCGGGGTCGGGTTCGGCGTCAACGGCGGCGTACAGGATGACGGTCGACGACAGGTTGCGGACGAAATACTTGGTGCCTTCGACCAGACTCAGGTGGGCAATCGTCTTGATGTCCACCGGGGTGTCGGTGATGTCGGTTCCGCGCTGCGCCATGTCTCGCCCCTTGACGGTCGCGACGATGGTACATGAGGGGTGGTGGCGGTATCAAACGGAACTATGGCCTCCAGGTTACCTGACCACCCCACGGCCCGGCTTGTGTTTGTCCTGAAACTCGGCCGCGTACTCGGACCTGAAACCCACTAGTAAGGTAGTCGCTTGATACCCTCGGCGCGTTACCAGTTTGTATGTTCAGCGTGAGCCGAGGGCCCCAGACTTGAAACGGCGAACTTGGCCACGCTTGAGTGCCCGGAGCAACATATCGGCGCCATTGCCACTCGTACCAGGACGGGCGAGCACCGGACTGCGGAATGGTCGTGTACTGACCAATGGTGCGCAGTGGCACTTGGCAGACGAACTGTTCGCTCGAACCGGTGCCAGCCACCCATCGGTAGATGCGGTCCGTGCCTTGCCCACATAGAAGCACGTCTCCGTCGTCGGTGACAGTCAAACCGCTTGGAGTGTTTTCACCGGCCGGCATGGATGCTATTTCGGTCGACCAGGACGTGCCGTCGTGGCGGTAAATGCGGTCACTTCTCTGCTCAGCGACCAGGACATCACCATTCGGAGCGACTGCCAGACCGGCCGGTGTACTCTGACCAGATACACCTGGGGTTGACGCTATTTCGGTCGACCAGGACGTGCCGTCGTGGCGGTAAATGCGATCCGTTTGCG
>CAZJRX010000087.1:9561-12709 GCA_964548145.1 uncultured Pseudomonadales bacterium
CCGGCATGGATGCTATTTCGGTCGACCAGGACGTGCCGTCGTGGCGGTAAATGCGATCCGTTTGCGCACCCGCCATCAGGATGTCGCCATTGGCAGCGATGGCCAAGCCTGTTGGACTGCCTTCACCGGCCGGCATGGATGCTATTTCGGTCGACCAGGACGTGCCGTCGTGGCGGTAAATGCGATCCGTTTGCGCACCCGTTATCAGGATGTCGCCATTGGCAGCGATGGCCACTGCGTTGGGGTCGCCTTCCCCGGCCGGCGCGTCAACTTCCGCGTTCCAGCCGGTCAGCCGGATGGTGGGCGTTCCTGGCGCATGTGGCTGCCGAAACCCAGTGCTCGGCACCACGAAGTTGGTGTAATAGGTTCCGCCTTCGTACATCACCCGGCAGCGGATACGGAATCTGCCGTTCCAGGGGTTCGACAGCAGATATGCCTGACCGGTCTCGCCGGCGATGTCGCCCCATCGCAACAATGTGAACGACCCGAGAAACAGGGATTCCCACTGGTAGGTGACTTCATCTTCATCCCAACCGGTCGGAAAGCTGGTCGTCAACACTACGCAAAATCCGCCCGGAGCGGCATCCGCGCCCATCCTCAAAGACGCATCGGGGTCTCCTGTCCCGCCGGTTTGTCCTGAACCGGTCGGTGACCATGGGCCTGTGGTCGCATCGGCGAAAACGGCTCGGACCCGCACTTCCACCGTGGTCCCCGGTATCGCGCCGGCGATCGGCCCGATGCGATTGGTGGGCGACGTGGTCGTCCCGTCCGAAATCCAGGTCGTACCTCCCTGCAGTCGGTAATTCCACTCGTAGCTTGATGCGCCCGCCACTGCCGTCCATGTCGCTTGCACCTGGTTGATGACATTTCCCACGGCCGTCACGGTGGGCGCGTTTGACGTGCTGAGCGTGACGGTATTGGACACACCCCACGGGCCTTCGTAATCCACGCCGCCATCTGTCGAAACTGCACGTACCTGGCCTGTATAGGCTCCAGCCGTCGTATGGGTGCCGGAAAAATTGACGCCGCGCCGGTTCGGTTGGCTTGTCCCGCCCGTCACTTCCGCTTCGGTTCCTGGGATTACGCTGCCTGCGCGCAACAACCGCACGTCGTAATTGTCGATACCGCCTTGCCCCGTATCAGTCGGCGGCAGCCATTCGATCCGGAAAGTGCCGCCCGTTTCGGTAAGCTGAAGGCTGGTCGGTACGCCGGGAGCTTCGGCGGCAATCGAAGTCATCACCGTTGATTCTGCACTCCACGCGCTATCGCCGACCGAATTGCTGGCCCGACAACGCACTGCGTAGTCGGTGCTCGCGGTTAGGCCGGTGATGGTCGTCATCGGGTCGGTGGTCGACCCGGCATCCTGCCAGTCGCGCGCAGTAGTCGCCGCCGTCGAGTATTCCCAATCGTAGGACGTGGCCGTCGCGACGGCGGCGACAGAAGCGTCAATGGATGTGGCGCTGGCGGCACTTACCGTCGGGGCCCCAGGTGCGGTCGGCGCAGCCGTCACCCCGAGCGTGATGGCGTTCGACTGACCCCAGGGGCCGTTGTAGTCGGTGCCACCGTCCACCGAAACCGCCCTAACCTGGGCGACGTAATTCCCGTCCGCCGTGTAGGTGCCGGGGAACGTGTAGGACCTGGCGGTCGCGGCGAGCGATGCGGACGTTCCCGAAATGGCCGCGCCGTCGACGTGCAGGCGCACCCCGTAGCGGTCGACGCCACCCTGCCCGACATCCGTGGGCGGAACCCAGGTGACGGTGAACGACCCGGAGGACTCCGTCATCATGATGCTGCCCGGCACGCCCGGCGCCGCAGCCACCGTGGGTGTCGTGATGGTCGATTCGTCGGACCACGCGCTATCGCCCCCTGAATTGCTGGCCCGACACCGCACCGCATAGGTCGAGTTGACTTCCAGCCCGGTGATGGTGGTGCTCGGGCCGGTCGTTCCGCCCGCGGCGGTCCACTGCCGGGACGCAGTGCCGGCCGTCGAGAATTCCCATTCGTATCCGGTGGCCGTGGCGACCGCCGTGACCGACGCATTGATCGACATGCCGCCGGCGGGCGTCGTCAGTGTCGGCGCGCCGGGAGCGGCCGGTGGCGAAATGCCCGCGACGGTGACTTCGTTGGAAAACACCCAAGGCCCGTTGTAATCCACGCCGCCATCAACCGACACGGCCCTGACCCTGACTTTGTAGTCGCCGCCGTCGTTGTACGCCTGTCGGCCGATCGCCCTGGTCCCGACGACGGTCCAGGTGTCGCCCGATACCGCGACATCGTCCAGGAAAAGCTGCACGCCGTAGCGGTCGATACCGCCTTGACCGGTATCGGTCGGCGCCGTCCAGGCCACCCGGAAGGTGCCGTTCGCAATTCGGGTCAAGACGACGTTGGTTGGTGCGCCCGGCGAATTCGGGTGGGTCGGCGTCGAGGCGGTGCCTTCGTCGGACCAGGGGCTCGCGCCGTTCGCGTTCAGCGCGCGGACCCGTACCGCATACGTGGTATTGGGTTCGAGGCCCGTCACCGTAATCGACAGTTCGTCGGCGGCGGTTCGTCCGGCGTCTATCCAGCTTCGGGATTGCCCCCCGGCGGTGGCGTATTCCCATTCGTAACCCGTCGCCCCGGCCACCGCCGTGACGGTTGCCGTGATGCTGGTCGCATTGGCGTTCCCCACCACGGTCGGCGCGTCCGGCGCGTCCGGCACACCCGTCGACTTGATTGCCGCCACCCCGTCGCCGAATATCGTGGTCAACGGCGTGACGCGGTATTGGACGATCGCCCCGAGACCGGTTGCCGTGTCCCGGTAGGACGTGGCGGTCTGGCTTGCGACCAGTTCGCTCCAGGCCCCGAGCGTCGCTTCCGTCGCGCCGTCGCGCCGCTCGATCTTCCAGGTCGTCGGCACCTTCCAGGCCGGATAGCGCCACGCGATGGTGTCGTTTCCGGTGGGTGCGATGAATTCCACGTCATGGCTGGTGAGCGCGAGGTTGACGGCATTGACGTATTTGCTCCAGGCGATTGGCGCGACTTTTCCTTGCCCGGTGGTCGGCAGAGCCAGGGCTTCGGCCAAATCGAACGCCGAAATGCCCTGCACGCTGCTGAAGGCGGTGTCGTCAATGCCCATCGCCTTGACGGCGGCGCGCTTCGATATGCCGGA
>CAZJRX010000088.1:0-12640 GCA_964548145.1 uncultured Pseudomonadales bacterium
GACCCGAGATAGTTCATGAGGAATGCACTGAACGGCGACACGGGCAGGTGCAGGAGTTTTTCGAGCGAAAGGCTCTCACCGCCAAGTTGCAGTTGAATCAGCAGGCCGACGATCCAGAGGAGCAGAAACGCCGCGATCACCCCATCCCAGACCAAGAGGAGGACGAACGGTTCGGCACCGGGCAATAGCGCAGTGCCGAGAACGAAGGCGAGCACCATCGCGGCGACGGCCGAACCGATGCCGATGACCGTCACGAGTATCGCGATGCCGCCCAAGAGGGGGCTTTGGCGTTCCCAACGACGCCGCGACAACTTCCGGGCGAGACCCAGAATAGGCCAGACGAGCGATGGTTCGAATACCCGCACCCCGACGCGCAACCCTATTCGGTGTCGTCGCTGTCGTTCAGCCAGCTTAGGTTCGCCCTGATCTCCTCGGCCGAGCCCACCTTGGCGAGGAACATCTCCTCCAGCGTCCCCGCCTGACGGATTTCCGCCAGTGGTGCTTGCACGACCAGGCGCCCGCGGTCGACGATCCCGACGTGGGTGCAGAGCCGCTCGACGATTTCGAGAACGTGCGAGGTGATGAAGATGGTTGCGCCTTGATCCGCGACGCGCGTGAGTAGATCCCGGATGACTCTGGACGTAACCGCATCCACGCCCTCGAAGGGTTCGTCGAGGAATAGCAGAACGGGGTTCGCGATGAGCGCCGCGGCGAGGGCAAGCTTCTTCTGCCGCGCGGGCGCTTCAATCGCGGTGCGGACGCGGCTAAGATTCGGGCCGTTTGCCGCCCGGAGCTTCAATGCCCGAACTGGAGCGCATTCCCGAGGAGCACATCTACCGGGCCTACGGCATCTACCTGCTCACCTCGCAGCACCGGCTCATCCGCCGTCTCAAACGTGTCTACGAGCCGTCGATCCATGGCAACAAGGCCTGGCGGGCAAGTTTCCTGCTGATGGACTACCTGCTCCACAACCCGCCCCGCCAAGGTGTGCGGGTGATGGAGCTGGGTTGCGGTTGGGCACCCGCCGGCGTCTTCTGTGCCCGACGGTTCAAGGCAAAGGTCACCGGCGTCGACCTCGACAGCAACGTCTTCCCCTACCTCGAGGTCATTGCGGCGCTGAACGACGTCAAGGTCGCCCCGATGGCCGGCAACTTCAACAATCTCACCGCCGAATGTCTGGGCCGGGCGCACCTCGTGATCGGTTCGGACATCTGCTTCTGGGACAGTATGGTGAAGCCACTGTTCGAGGTGGTTCGTCGGGCACTCGAAGGCGGTGCCAAACGGTTTGTCATCGCCGATCCGGGGCGTCCCACTTTCTATGAATTGGCGGATGCGTGCGCGAAGCAGTCCTGGCGGGTGACGCTGAAGGAGTGGTACGCCGTTGAGCCGTCGCGGACCACGGGCGAGATACTCGACATCCAACCGAAACGGGGAACCGGGCGGCAGCCGCGCTAGTCGGGCGCCGGCGTCGCCCCCGCCGGGCATGCCGGTGCCTGCACAACGGGACGGGCCCGTCCCCTAGGATCCGTCGTTCCCTGCGCCTCGGCGACTCGGCCCCGGTGTCGTTCCCATGGAGCGAATGCCAGAGCGAGCGGCGTCGTGCAATTCGCGGGCTAGGGAAGGTCGACAACCGCCTCTGGGTTGATGAAGGTCTTGATCTGGTCGGACAAGATCGCGCATGCCGTTTCGCGGACGCGGGCGATTACCGGGATGGGTACCACCACGGCGGGAACGAAACTGGTGCCGGCCGCTTCCGAGCTCAACGTGCCTACTGACATGCCGCGTTCGACATCCCAGACCGATGCCTCGTAGTTCGAGCCGCTCTCCCAGGACAGGAACCCGAAACACATGGGTATGCCACCGGAATACAACATGCAGTTGAGGCTGCCGCTTTCATCCGACCGTTCGGTGGTTCCTTCGACCCAGACGAGGTAGCGCACGCCGATCTCGTCGATGCGTCTCGCGATCAGCGGCCGGTTGATGATGGTCGCCAGATCCTCCATGTTGAGGGGGGCCGTACGGGGCTCGAACCAGGGGAAGGTGGCGTCGACGAACTCCCGTTCACTCAAAATCGGCAGCGCGCCCGTGCCGCGGTTCACCGACTCGCTGACGCAGGTGACGAAATCGTCCTCCGTCTCGGCCTGGGTCTTGTGCTTGCGGGACAGGATGACGATGGACTCGCCGATGCCAATCTGCGTGTCTGCCTGACGGACGCCCTGCGCCGTGGTCTGGACGCAGCCTGCCGAGCCGAATCCGAGCAACAGGCAGGCCACCGTCAGAATCGACGCGGGCCGCCATGGCGAAGGGCGGTGTCCGGGCGTCGTCACGGCACCGTGCCTTGATCGCCGCTCGGCGCCCCGATGGCTGCGAGCCAGTCTTGTACTTCCCTTTGGCTCCTGAACTGGAACGCCAACACCGCGGCGGCGTCGCGCAGCGCCCATGTGGTCGCCTCGTGAAGCGCCGGTGTCTGCTGACCTAGGTGGCCGAAGTTGCGCTCGTTGGCCTTGCCGTAGCCGATCAAAGGCCATTCGCCGAGGCGTTTGCCGCCGCCATCGAAGAGCGTCAGCTTGTAGCGAATCCAGACTTCGTAGAAGTCGCCGCCGGTTTGATCGGGTATCGCGAACTGCACCTCCTCGATGGAAGGCGCGATGTAGCCGTCGACGGTCGGCACCCCACCGTTGGCGCCCACGAAATTAACGGGAACGTTCGCTGCTGGCTCGGCGGTCTCTTCGGCGCTGTCGGGGGTAGGGGTTGCGTTGGCAGGTGAAGCGGCTGCGGTGGCAGGTGAAGCGGGATCCTCGGCGCGCTCGACACGGATCACGTCCTTGAACATGGCGTCGAATACGCGTGCGAACACGGGTGCCTGGGACGCGCCGATGTCGATGCGGTAGGCGCCGTACTCTTCGAGTTCCTCCTCGTGAACGTAGCTGACGAGCGAGTCGTCGAAGTAGACACCCATGGCGGCCTCGATGGGATTGACGAGTGGCGTGGGAACCGAGGAGTCGACGGTGATCGAAGCGCCGCCCTTGCAGCCAGCGAGCGATGCGACCAGCAAAGCCAACCCCGTGGCAAGCCCCGGGCGGACCCAGGCGTTGGTTCCCGCTCGGGGAACGCTGCGGGAACGCCGGGCAGGCACGCCTAGCCGCCTGCGACCCAAGGGGGGCACGTGGCGGCTCGCCACTCGACGGCGCACTGCCGCACGCTCGACCATCGTCTGTCGCTCCATTGCCACTAGGACGAGAGCCTACTGCAAACTGTATAGGCCCACAAAGGTACCGTTGTTACGGAATGTAAGCTCGCGCATCAACGCCGCGAACCGGTTTCCGGACTCGTCGCCGACCCGCACCGGAAAACCCACGCCGTGGATGCGAACGCGTCGACTGCCGTCTTCGACGATTCGATTGACCTGGTCGACGGTGTCCACGACCCGCTCGACGGAGCGGCCGCTGAAGTCGTCGCCGAACACGTAGATGCTGATCTTCCGGTCCCGCGAGTAGTAGGTGTTGATGGCTCTCTGGATTCCCTCCACGGGGCTGGAGTTGGAGTTGGCGCTCCACCCCGCCAAACGCCGCAGAACTTCGCGCCGACGCGCCACCGAGTCCTCGATCCAGGTTCCCGCGGTTTCGGGGAACATGTAGTCGCCCATGTCGTTCATGACCTGCATGCCTTTGACGCGGGGATAGATGTCGAGGGTTTCGCCCACCTTGCGCTGAACGCCTGCCCACGCCCAGTTGCGCATGCTCCCGGACGTGTCGATGACGAAGATGATGTACTCGCTGTCCACCGTAACACCACCGATCGTGTTGCTGGCACGGACGAAGTCGACGCCCAGCAGGCGTTCCATCTCGGCGGTCAACGATTGCTTGGCCCGGACTAGCCGCTCCCTCGCCGTCTGCTGGAACTCGGCCTCCTCCTCGGTGGCCTTGTAGCGGCCGAGTATGTCGTTGATGTCCCGCTCGAGCCTCGCCAGTTCGAGAAGCTCCCGGGTCAACTGCCGCTCCTCGTCCGTTAGTTGGCGTTCGAGAATACGGGTCTCACCCACGATCTCGTTCAGTTCCTCGCGCTGCTGAACCACGCCGTCGCGAGTAACCAAGGGATCCTCGATGTGGATGGGTTCAACCGTCTTGACGATCATCAGCAGAAGGATGATGGCGCCGAACCCGCAGCAGATGACGTCGAGGAACGACAGCCCGATTTCCTCGAGCGCCCGTCGGCGAATCACGGCCAGTCCCTCGACGGTGACATGTAGGTGCCGCCGCTGCCGCTGGCGAGAAGCCAGTACGCCGACGAAGCGCGCCAGTCGCCTTCCATGGGAAACATGATCACGTTGACGGGAACCCCGGTCGGCAAGAGCTTGGCGGCGTCAAAGAACAGCTGCATGCGCCTGCGCCCGTCGACCGTCGGCGAGCGCGGCTCCCGATTCGCCCGTGTCGGCAGGCCATCGGTGATAAGGAAGACGTTGTCCGGCAAGGGCCGCATTGCCGCGATCGCCTCGTACAAGCCTTGGAGATTGGTGCCGCCGCTAGGCGCCATCCCGTCAAGGGTGTCGAGAGCCTTGTCCAAGGCGACCACGTCGGTCGCCGGTATCCAACCGCTGTCGGATAGGACGAATCTCGCCGCATCGTTGTAGAGAAGGATCTGGAAGTTGCTTTCCAGGGGAGTCTGGGCCGACAGCCACTCCACGGTCTTGCGGGCGCGGACCCACTTCGGGGCGCCAAGCTGTCGTTCCAACGACATGTTCCGACGCCGGATGACCTGCACGATGGTCTCGTCAAGCATGCTTGCCGAGGCATCCAAGGCGATCAGGATATGGGTGCCGCCGACGAAGAGGCCGGTCAGGTATTGGCGGTCGCCTTCGCCGGCGATCTCGCGCAGCCGCGTTCCGCCAAGCCGTTCCTCCTCCTCCTGAAGCTGTTTCACCTCCTGTTCCCGGGCCTCGACATCGGAGGTCAGCTCCTCGACGCTATCCCGCTCCGCCGCCGTGCGCGCATCGAGGTCCTTAAGTTCCTCCCGCCGCCGGTCGCGGTCCTCGATCATGGCGAGTGCCTGCCGGTTGGCGTCGGCCACCCGCTTGCGGGTGTCCTCCAACTGCTCCTGGAGATCGACGAGGTTCTTCTCGCCCTCGCGGATCTGCAGGTCGAGCAGCCGCGACTCGGACAAGAGTTCCGTGTCGACTTCCTTCGCATCATCGTCGATGCGGTGATTGATGATCAGGAATACCAGTACCACCGCGCCGAAGCCGCAGGACATGACATCGAGGAACGCCAACGAGAAAACATTGAACCGACGGCCGGTCCGTCTAGCCATGCCTACAAATGCCCCCGATCATCGCCGTCAACCGTGGCTATTAGGCGAAATTCCAAGTTGCCCACCTCGATGGTGTCCCCGGTTGCTACCGGATGTTCGAAGTCGATCGGCAAGCCGTTCAGGGAGACAGCGGCATCGGCTGTGGGTACGAGCAGCACGGCGTCGTTGCGGCGCTTGATCTGGAAGTCGGGCGAGCCCGGCAGGAACGCCGGGTGGTCGCTGGCCCGGGCGCCGTCGGCGAGCGGCATGGCGAGGGATTTGCACAGCACGTGGGTGGGCGCGAGCGGGAGTGGCGCAGCCGCTGGCCCTGTGGCCGCGGGTAGGGCGGCGACCAGGCGGACCCCGGCGGTACCCGAACCGCCGTCGGGTGCGGCGAGTATGAAATCCCGGAGATCCCGGATGGTGGCAGCGAGGGCATTGGCGGGCAACGGCAGCAGGTGGTGACCGGCTTCTTGCAGGAACGCCGCGAGTCCGGGCAACCGAAGCGCCCGGTGACTAACCGCCAGGGTTCCGGCGCCCCCCAAGGCCCGTGCGAACAGTTCGTAGCGTTGCCGGGACTTGGTGGCAAGCGCTTGCCTCGACACGCTTACCCGGCGCGTGATGTCGTTGTGGCTGACTTCGATCGAGAATTCGGCCGCGCCGGTCTCTATGCCGGCCATGAGTTGGTCGAAGACCTGCTGCTCCGTTTGGGCGATGCGCAACGGGTCGAAACGGGTACCGTCCACGAAGCGATCCGCCACCGCGTCTATCCAGCCCTCGGCGAGGGCCGCGAACCCGGCGGCGGGGAATTCGTCGACTGCGGTGCGGCGAACGACGGCGCCGGCATCGGCCTCGACGCGTTCGAGTTGTGCGACCGTGGCGCGTTGCAGCGAGACATCGACCACGCGACACGCGCTTTCCCAGGTTTGCCGACAGGCAAATGCAACGGATGCGTCGACGATGGCTCGTACGTCGAATCCGGCTTCGGCAGTGATGCCGAGAAGGATCGCGAACTGATCCGCGGTAACCGCCGATGGCGCGACCACGACCACGCTCGGGCGCTTCTCGCCAGTGGTGGCGCGGATTTCCTGCAGCTGCAGATATACCAGATCCGCTTGATTGCCGACCCCGCGGCCGTGGGGGGTGACGGGATCGGCGTTCAGTCGATGCCAATACTCGTTGTGCGACTGTTGCGGGTGCAGGCGCGACTGCCCGAGGGCGGCATGGCCGAACACGGTTGCCTTCGGCGTTACCCGGGCCACCCCAGGCTGGCTGTAGAGTTCGTTGCCGTCGCGGGTTAAGACGATCTCGGCGTCGTTGATATCGAGGACGAGCATGTCAGCGGACCTGCATGTGCCGGATCAGGTAGTCGTCGCAGTAGTGCTGGGTGTCGAGCACTAGGCGCTCTTGAATGAGCTGCAACTGGTGCATCAGGAACATGACGAAGATGCTGATCACCAACGCGACGAAGGTGGAGTTGAACGCCACACCCAGGCTTGCCGTCACGCCGGCGATATCGCCTTCGACGGCGCGGTAGGCTTGGCCCAGGGCGTCGCCGATGCCGCGCACGGTGCCGATGAAGCCGATCGACGGGATTGCCCACGCGATATAGCGCACCATGGCCAGTTCGCTATCGAGCCGGTCGGACTCGGTATCGCAGACGGCGCGGACGGCGTTCGAGACATCCTGCACGTTGCTCGTCGATGCGAAACGCTGCAGCGCGGCGAGCAGCGCTCGGGGCAGCAGGTTGGTGCGGGTGACCTCGGGCAATGCCTGCAGCGGACGCGAATACTCCCGGGTGTCCTCGGGAAGAATACTCATGCCCTCGGTAACCTCGATGAACGGGTTCTGCAGCATGCGCCGTTCACGCAGGCAGTTTTTGGTCTTGAGCCCCATGATCGCCATGGCCCACAGCATCAGTATGAAACAGGACTCCTGCTCGTAGTCCCGCAGGACGACGTAGAGAGACCGGTCCGGTACGAACACCTCGCCGGCCTGGGCGCGTTCGGCCTGCGACTCCAGGATGGCGTCGGCGTTTGGCCGTACCACGGTCACGTAGGCGAGATGCACGACGATGACCGCCACGACGAGCGCGATCACCTGGTAGATGAAGTCGAAAGGTAGTGTCTTCTTCATGGCGTTGCGGCGCTATGCCGCTTCATTCCCTCGTTGTTCGGTTCAAATGTCCACGGGAAACGGGACGTCGATGTCCTCGGAGATATCCTCGCTAGGTACAAAGACATCCGCGGCTTCCTCGTCGCCGGACTCTTGTCCGTCGTTATCGGCGTCGGGGTCCGGCGTTTCGTTCGGTTCCCTGTCCTTGGTTTGACCGTCCGCGGGCGAATCGGTCTTGTCCGCGGTTTCGGTATCGGTCGCCGGGGGATCCCCTGCGGCGGCGGCCCAGACGGAACTCGGCGCGCGTGGCTCGCCGGCGGGTGCGATTGCTGTGATTGCCAACCAACCGAATACGGCTGCGGCAAATCCCCGTCGTCGAAGTGGCCGGGAGAGCTTCACTCGGCGAACCTCGCGATCCTGAAACCCACGTCGGGGCGCCCATCCGTGCCGTAGTCACGGCCCGATAGCCGCAGATCCGAGATGGTACCGTGCATCCAGCTCGCGCCGCGGATGACATGGTAGTCGCCCTTCGTTGGGCCGAGCGGGTCGACGACGGCGCTGCCGTCCGGAATCTCGTAGTAATCGTGTACCCATTCGGCGACGTTGCCGCCGATGTCGAAGATCCCCTTGTCGTTGGCAGGGAAGGTGCCGACCGGCGCACTGGTGATGTAGTTGTCGTTGTAGCCGAAGATTATCCGGCCGACGGTGTGGGACGCGGATTGATCCGCATAGTTGCCGTGTCGGTTGGGGGGCGGCAACTGCTGGCCCCAGGGAAACCGAAGCAGCTTCGCACCCTCGACGTACCGGGCGGACCACGCCCATTCCGCCTCGGTTGGGAGTCGGTAGCCGAGTGCAGTCGTGTCGAAACCGACGATGTCGCCGAACTCCTCGCGGTAGAAGGGCTTGAGATCGTCCTGTTTCGACAGCCAATTGCAGTAGAGGGCGGCTTCCTTCCATGTCACCCGTGCGACGGGCTGCTCATCGAGGTCGAGATCGATGTTCTCGAACTGCCCCGACGAATGGCCCTTGGCGAAAGCGCGGAACTGGGCGTTGGTGACCTCATGCCGCGACAGGTAGAAGAGCCGCGTCAGCTCCGCATCGCGGAGTACTTCGTTGGCCCGGCGTCCCGGTTCCCGACGCGAGGCGCCCATGCGCAAGCTGCCGGGACCCAGCAACACCAGTTCGTGTCCCTGGCCGGTGGTTCGAACCTGGCGTAGACGTTCCATGCGGGCCTCCTCGTGGGTGAGGAGTTGCACCTTGAGTTCCTGGGTGAAGCCCGGTTGCGGCACGACCGTTCGCTGGAACCCGGCGTAGCCTTCCTTCCTGATCTCGATGTCGTGGGGCACCGCGGCGAGGGTGAAAACGCCGTTTGCGGCACCCTTGTGCTCCTGGTCTATCCACAATTCGGCACCCTCGGGACGGGTTACGACCGACAGGTCACCGGTCAGTTGCGTGAGCGAAACCGCGACACTCCGTTGCTGGCCGGAGGCAAGGGTGATGGTTAGATCCTCCGGCGCGTAGCCAACCTTCAGGATGCGTACGGCGTGGGACTTGCCGGCATCGAGGCCGATCTTGAGAGGCGTGGTTCCCGCGTAGACGCCACCGACGGTAACGCCGGCGCCGTCAGGCGACGAGGCGACATCGAGCACCCCGTCGGCCTTCTCGAGGGTGATCGGCGGCAGTGTGATCCGTTGGTTCGCCTCGACGAAGATAATGTCCGTCCACGGCTTGTAGCCGGGTGCCGCAACCACGATTCGGTGCTCGCCGGCGACCACCGCCACCGGGCCCGGGGTGAGGGCATCGGCGACCTCGCCGTCGATGCGAACTTCCGCCCCGTCGGGCGTCGTGGGTACGGTTACATCCGCCCAGTTGGGCAGCAGCGTGAGGCTGACGGTCTGTGCCTGGTCCCTGCCGAGAACCTCGAACCCAACCGTTCCATCCTGATAGCGTGGATGGCGGACGAGGGCGGACTGCGGTCCCGCCGGCACGCGCAGGGTCACCGGTGCATTGCCCGCCAAACCATCGATGCCAGCGACGTTCACGGTTGCGCCCGGTGGGTCGATCTCGAAAGTCACGCGCCCCGGCAACGGTGCCATCGCCAGCGGGAAAGACTGGTTCCTGGCGCCACCAACGACGATGCGCTGCCGGAGGTCGACGTATCCGTCCGCCGTCGCATCCACCTGGTAGCTGCCTTCGCGCATCAGGACTATGTCGCGGATCCGAAACGCGAATCCCCCGTCCACGGCCACGGAAGCCGTCGCCGGCGTGACATCGAGGCGAACACTCTTCGCCGTGAAGATGAACCACAGGAACCACACGGCCACGACGACGGCGACGACGGCCGCAGCACGCCAGGGGCTCAACCACGCTCTGCCCTTGGCAACCGCCGTCGGTGTGGGTTCGAACCGACGAGCCGTGATCTGATCGCCGTCGGTGGCCGGCTTGGCGTTGGTAATTGCGTCGTTGGGGGTCATCAGGTTTAGCTGCCGGCAGCCCCCCCAATGGCCTCGGTACATCGTATTTCGATCGGCTTCGCATCCGGCTCCAGCATGATCTCCGCGCGCACGTCGCGGTAGCCGTCGCGGCTGCCGATGATGACGTACCGCCCGGGTCTGAGCAGCAGCTCGTTGCGCAGGAACGTTCCGATGAACCCGACCTTGCCGATCATGACTTCCGTTTGGTTGTCGGAGTCGATTATCAAGGGCACCGGGGTGGAACTCCGCTTGACGATGGCGCGCAACCGTTCGCGCTGGTCCTTAAGCTGCGCGCCAGGGTCGGCGACCCGATCCGCCCGGGCAAGCACGCTCTGGGCGCCGGCGAACTCACGGTCGTCCGACAGCAGGCCGGGATCGTCGACGTAGGTTGCGATGGCGTCGATCAGCGCCACCCGCGCGGCGATACGCGACTTGCCGTCCCTGGCAAACCGAAGGCTGGGGTCCATGGCCAGTACCGAATCGTAGGCGGCGAGCGCATCGGCCCACTCGCCGGCGGATTCGTGGGATTCGGCCACATCGCGCAGTCGGTCGATCTCGGCCAGCATCTCGGCCTGTTTGGCTTGCTGCACGCCGGCAAGGCCGTCGGGGTCGTCCGGGTTCTGTTCGAGGACGCGGTTGAACGCATCCAGAGCCTTGCCGTAGTCGCCACGCTGCAATGCGCCGAAGCCCGCCGACAGGGTTGATCGACGGCGTTCGTCGGCGCGGGCTTCGCCGAGCGCAACGGCACGCCGGGCGAGGCCAGGTGTCGCAGGGTTGATCGCTCGGATCTTGGTGAGGTGGCCTTCGGCCGCGGCGAACTCGCCGCGCAGCACCGCCCGATCCGCCTGCCGCAGCAATTCGATGATCTGCGGCAACTGAGCCGCGCGGTCACGGCCCGCCGCAGCCGGTCCCGCCTCGGGACGTATGGTAAGCGCCTCATCGAATGCGGCGACGGCCTTGTCGTGATCGAGCCGGGCAAGCGCCGCCTCGCCCTGCGCGAGTGCCGACTCGTAGGAGGCTTTGCCTTGGTCGGCCAGGGTGCCAAGCTCTGCCACCGCCAACGCGTATTCGTCGACCGACTCCCGGTAGCGTCCTTCGATGAACAGCTTGTCGCCTGCGGCTGCGCGTTCCTTGATCCGTTCAAACTCCTCAGCGCCCCAGGCATCGACGTTGAGCTCGTCGCGGAGTTCGGTCTCGAGTGCGAAGAAGTCGGCGAGAATGGCCTGGGCTTCGGTGCGGGCCCTGGCCGAGTCGGCTGCCTCGAATGGCGCAACGACATCGCCGGGCGAAGCCCGCGTCGGGCTGCCGGTTGCCGTTGGCTGCCCGCTTCGGGACGGCGTCGAGGGACCCTCCACCCGTTGCGGAAGATAGACGAACACGAACACCGCCACGGCGCCGAGAATCAGCATCGCGGCCCCGAAGCCCGTGATGCGGCGCATGGCGTTGGCCCGGGCGGGTTTGTGGGCCAGGAAACGACGGCGTCCGCCGCCATCGGACAATGGTGGCTTGGCCGGTTGGATCAGGGTTGGTTCGTAGGGGTCCGACATAGGGTGCGACGTGTTTCGGCGAGGTGCCCTACCGATGGGTCAGGGTGTCTCGTGGCGTTGAAGACCGGGTTCAGCCGCTAACGTTGGCACGTCCCGGCGATGTTACTGGGACTCGGGCGGTTTCGGCGCGGCAACCGTGTTCGCGAGGCCATCTTCGGCCGCGGCCACCGCAGCCGACACCTCGGGATCGGGCGGCGGCAATCCCAACTCCTCGTAGTAGATGGCTTTCAGGATGCGCCGCAGTTCCTGGTACTGAGACTGCACGGTGCCTTGCAGGCTGAACGTCCGGTTTTCGAGTTCGATGGTGTGTGGCGAGATCTCGGCTTCGGCGGAAACCCCTAGCTCCCGCAGCGCGTTGGCGTGTGACTTGGCTCTGTCGAGGTCGCGGATGGCACCGACCGCCAGGGTCGCGCCGCCAATCACGGAGACCGCGCCGGCGTACCGTGTCACGGCGCGATTCCGAGTCTGCCCCACCAGTCCGGCGGTAATCCCGACGACACCGGCGATGGCTTTTCGACGCACCTTGTCGCGTTGCGTGCGGTAGGCGAACGCCTCGTCGTAGGTGGCGTTCCGCCAACTTTGGTAGGTCGGGTACATTCGCGCATGGAAGTTGTCGAAGTACTCGTCGAGGGTGTCGATGAAGATGTATTCCCGCTCGCGGACCTCGCGGACGCGGTCAAGCATCGGATCCTCTTCGGCCGGAAGGCGCCGGATTTCGAAGACACCCGGCGTCGTCTCGGCGATGTAGTCGTCGAACGCGTCCGGGGACATGGCGGCTGCGAACTTCATCTCGGCGGTCGTGCGGATGGCGAGGACATCCTCGGGCGAGAGGGTCTTCAGGTAGGCCAGCATGTCGTCAGCCAGGCGGCGATAGATGGGCTGGAAGGGGTCGATGTCGCGGGGGGCGGTGTCCTCGTAGGCGTACGAGCTGGCGAGCGCGCTGTAGTCGCGCTCGAACCACTCCTGGCCGCGTGCGTCCACGGCGCGGGCGCGGAGCTTCAGGCTCTCGCCGTCGGAGTGCTCGATCGTCGCGGTCACGGTGAGATCGACCGCGTGCGTCGGGCGCGGCACGACCCGGACGGCGCCCCAGTTGCCGGTGGACTGGAGCAGGTTCTTGAAGAAGAAGGCCATGTAGTTGCCTTCGGCCCGGCGTACTTCGGGCTGGATGTTGAGGGAGATCTGCTCGTCGTACTCGTCGGGCACGACGAGTACGACGAG
>CAZJRX010000089.1:0-5043 GCA_964548145.1 uncultured Pseudomonadales bacterium
TCTGTAAAGAGTTTCGTCATGGCATCAAGCGGCTGGTGAGAAATGCGGGCTAGCGCGTCTCGGGAGTACCCGAGCGCGTCTCGGGAGTACCCGAGCCGTCCAAGAGCGACTCGCAGCGCCTTCCGCAAAAGTTGGTTCAAGTGTAAAGATTGGCGCTCGTGAAGAATGCTAGTCCGGCGGGAGATACGCCGGTATCGAAGCCGCGGCGACCCGTGCCTCGGCGGCGGCAATAGAGGACGAACGACGTTAATGCGCAAGGCGACCGAAACCACGCTCAGAAGCCTCGCGATGCTGCAGGCGATTCCCGCCTATCCGCGCAGCAAGAGCACGCGGCAGATCATGGACGATCTGCGCGACCTGGATCCGGACTTCGATGTCACGGTTCGCTCCGTTCAAAGGGGTCTTGAGCAACTCTCGGCCAAATTCCCCATTGCCTCTGACACTCGGGGGCGTGCCAATCACTGGTTCTGGATCGACAAGAATGCGCTGACCCAGAT
Organism: uncultured Pseudomonadales bacterium; assembly: GCA_964548145.1. Taxonomy (GTDB): domain Bacteria; phylum Pseudomonadota; class Gammaproteobacteria; order Pseudomonadales; family Azotimanducaceae; genus VXYL01. Next base: position 498 of record CAZJRX010000089.1, read on the forward strand.
ACCGGCCATGAGCGCACCGACCGCATTCGTGCTGCGTCTCGCCGCCGAGTATTTGAAGCCGATCATGCCGCCATCGGTACTCCGGCAACTCGACGCCTATTTCCAGCAGGCCGAGAGGGTTCTCGGTGACACGGCACTCGGCCGTTGGACGGACAAGGCCGCGATCATCCAGCGCGGGCCGCCCCTGAAGCCGCCCATGGTCCGCGACGACGTGCAGGAGGCCGTATATTGCGCGTTGCTGGACAACCGCCGCATCGAGATTGGCTATCGGAACAAGGCCGGCGCCCCGTCGAAGCGAATGGTCTTGGATCCGTTGGGGCTCGTCGTTCGGGACGGCATCGCGTACCTGGTGGCAACGGCGTGGGACTACCGGGACGTTCGCCACTTCGTGCTGCATCGCATGAAGAAGCCCACGTTGCTCGATGAGGCCGCGACAGCGCCGCCGGGATTTCGACTAGCGAGTCACGTCCAAGAACATCGCCGGTTCTCCTACCCCCGCACCACTGGCAAGCTCGAACTCAAGGTCTTGTTCGATGCGGATGCGGCTGTGCATCTGACCGAGAGCCGGCTGGCGACCGACCATCGCACCACCGAGCAGGGAGACGGACGGGTACTTATCGAGGCCACCGTGCCGGACACGAACGACCTGCGCTGGTGGCTGCTGGGTTTCGGCAGCGGCGCGGAAGTGCTGGCACCGGAGGCCCTGCGTGCGGAGTTCCGGGATCAGGCGGCGCGCATGGGCGCCGTTTACGGCGTTCGGCAAGGTTAGGCAAGGAGAGAGGGAACAACGATGACAGCACGGGCCGAACGCCGAAGCTTCTGGACGTGGGGCTACGTCTCGGACGAGCCGAGCGACGCGCAGCGCCAGGACGCCGCGAGACGCCTGGCGGAACGAATCGGTGCAGCCGTGGCGCCACCGCGGGTGCCCGCGATCGAAGAGATCTCGCTGCCGAGGCCGCGGCTTCAGGTTCCGGAGCGGCTTGCGGATTGGGTGTCGACCGCGACCGCCGAACGCGTCACGCACACCTACGGCGGCCACTCGTTGGAACTGCTCAAAGCTCTGCGCGGCGAGTTCGACCATCCGCCGGACGCGGTCGCGCATCCAAGGAACGAGGCCGAACTCGAGGCGACGTTGGCGTGGTGCGACCGCGAAGGCCACGCGGCGATTCCCTACGGGGGCGGTACCTCGGTGGTTTGGGGCGTGAACGTTCCGCCAGACGCAAATGCCGCGGTAACCATCGATCTCGACAATTTGAATACGGTCCTCGAGGTCGACGAGGTGTCGCGCGCCGCGCGCATCCAGGCCGGCATCCTGGGACCCGACCTGGAAGCTGCCCTCAAGCCCCGGGGTCTCACGCTTCGCCACTTTCCGCAGAGCTTTCCCTGGTCCACCGTTGGCGGCTGGGTGGCGACCCGTTCCGGCGGACACTATGCCACGAACCACACGCATATCGACGACTTCGTCGAATCCACGAGGATGCTCACCCCGAAAGGCTGGTTCGAGTCGCGTCGCCTGCCCGGAAGCGGTGCGGGCCCGAGTCCCGATCGCCTTGTGCTTGGCTCCGAGGGGACGCTCGGCATCATCACCGAGTGCTGGCTCCGGCTGCAGAAACGACCGGTATTCCGGGCTACAGCCGGGGTCTCGTTCCCGACTTGGAAGGGCGGCTACGAAGCCGTGCGTGAGATTGCCCAGGCCAAACTCTGGCCGGCCAACCTGCGCATTCTCGACCCGTCGGAAGCGGAGTATTCGGCGGGCCTTTCGGGCAATCAAGCGCTGCTTATCATCGGCTTCGAGTCCGCGGGCATTCCCCAGGGTCCGAACATCCGTGCCGCGATTCGAATTGCCCGATCCCATGGCGGTGGCATCGACGATGACGACGTACTGGTTGACGACGGTGGCGGCAAGGCAACGGGTCGCGGGGGTGCGGTCGGCGCGTGGCGCAACGCGTTCATCGGCGTCAATGCCGGGCTGACAGCCGGGCTCGGCCTGCTGGCCGATACCTTCGAGACCGCGATCACCTGGGACCGTTGGCCGGATTTCGACGCGGAGGTTCGTGACCGGGTGGGCGTCGCGTTGCGCGAGTCCCTAAGTGGCGCCCGATTGTCCTGCCGTTTCACCCACGTCTATCCGGATGGACCAGCACCCTACTACAGCTTCAGCGGAATCGTGCCGCGGGGCGCGGAGATGGAGCGTTGGCAGGTGGTCAAACAGGCCGCGACAGAAGCCGTGGTCGGCGCCGGTGGCACGGTCACCCATCATCACGCCGTGGGCCGGATGCATCGAGGCGGCTGGGATTCGCAACGTCCGGCGCTCTTCGCCGATCTATGGCGGGCCACGAAGCGAAGCGTGGATCCAAACGGCATCCTGAATCCGGGCGTGCTGATCGACCCCTGATCGGTCCTTGGCATGCCGTTGTTCCCTACTACGCATGGGGTTGGCGAGGGGCGAATACGAAGGTGCCGACTACAACTGGGTCAGCGTGAAGGTCGCCGATGGCGGCCATGAGGGGCCGATAGGTTCGAACGAAGCGCGGACGGGCGCCTCCACCATCGGCCAGCTCGAAGTGGTAGTACTGGTAGTGTCCGGCGTCCAGTGGCTTGCCACCGAACTTCGCCGGCTCGAACTTGGATTTCTCCAGCGCGCGTACCGCGGGGTTGTGGAAGATCGGGTCGCCAACCCACTCCGTCACGGCAATCTCGTATGGGTCGCCGTTGGGGTCCACCATGAAGTCGAGACGAACCCAACCCTCCCGGTTCCTTTCCAACGCGGTGCGCGGGTAGGCCGGCGTTACCGGGTTCTTGAGGAATGGTGACGAATACAGATCGAGGGTGGCGGGATCGTCACCGGTTGGTGCGGTTGCTTCGGTGGCCTGCGTGGTGGCTGCCTCGGAGGCGTCGACGGCTGGAACAAGGCATGTGGCGACGAGCCAAACACACGCTATGGCTTTGACGTTCGTCGGGGATTGGCGCACGGCCCAACTACTGGAAGGTGTGGGCCAGTTCCACGAAGTAGGCGCGCTCGGTCCAGGGGTTCGTGACTTCGGTGAAAGACGCGCTCCTGGATTGGTACCCGCTTGGATTCCACGACGTCTCCACCCAGCGGGTGTGTCCGTCGGCGAAGTTGCTCACGCCGAGGTTCATGCGCATGTTCCGCATCGGGCCGAACGCGTCGCTGCCAAACCGATAGGTCACCGCGAAGTCGAGGACGACGGGGTATTTCAGCGAGACCTGTGAGTTAACGTCCGCATAGCGCCGGTCGGCGTCCTCCCGGTGGGAAGCGTTCAGTGCGACGCCCAGTTTGCCGCGGGTCCAACCGACGCGGGCGTGCTGCTTGAACCGTGGAATGGCGTAGGGGAGACCCACGAGGTCTTCCACGACTTCGTTTGGTCCGAGGCGTGACTCGAACCGGTCGTACATGGTGACGCTGGCGCTCAGCGACCACGTTCCCCACGCGGTTTCCCGCTGGTAGTCCGTTGTCCAGTCGTAGGTCGCGATGATCTGCGAACCGATATTGGCCGCGCGCGCGTCGATGCCGAGAAACTCACCTTGGTCGCCGAACCGGTAGACGGCGCTGTAGCGGTCGAACAGATCGTCGGTAAGACGGGGTATCAGGCTGAGCGTCAGTGGCGTGACCCCGTCGATCCGGTCGCGGAAGTGGATCTTCGAATAGTTGAGGATCGATCGGAACCCCTTCAATCGGGAAGGGGTGAACTCGATTCCGTAGGACCACGTTGTCGCCGATTCGCCTCTAAGCGACGAACGGCCGCCGGTGATGATCGTCGCTTCGCAGGGCTTCAAGGGGCAGCAGAGCAATTCGGATGCGTCGCCCCGATCATCGACGAAGAGCTGTAGCGGCGCCGTCGTGGTCGGGACGGAAGACAGCCACAGGGGAGGCGCGGTGAAGGACGTTCCCTTGCGGACGCGGACCCGCATGTCCGCCGTCAAGTTCCACACGGCCCCTACGGACCAGGTCGTGTTTGAACCGTGGAGGCTCGCGTCCTCGCGCCGGACGGCCGCGTTGATGGACAGTTTGTCCAGTAGCGGGCGGTCGGCCACGAGGGGAATCTGTAGTTCGGCAAAAGCGCTTCGGACGGTCATGTCTCGACCCGGCCCGGCGCCGTCCGGGATGGGCCCGATTGCGCCGTCGATACCGGTGAGGTCCGCCTCGCCATCCTGCACCGTGCCCGGGTAGGTGGAGAAGATGCCCAGTGCATCCGGGGCCACGATGGGAACGTGTCGCGCAAGGGCGTCCCGGTGGTGCTGGAACCGAAGGTCTGCCTCCCGCCCCGACACGCCGAACAGGACGTCGACCTTGCCGGCGGGAAGAGCTGTGAAGGAGCGCTTGACCGTGAAATCAAGGAGGAGGTCCCGGTTGGTCGCGTCGAATGTCTGGTCGGACAGCATGAACGGCAGGAAACGATCAAGGGACGCATCTTCGGAAGCGTCGAACGAGCCGCCGACGAGCGCGTCTCGGAGGAGGTCGCGCGACAGCTCGCCCTCGGTGGTCGAGTGACTATCCACCTGACTGTAGCCGACGCCGAGGTGC
>CAZJRX010000089.1:5057-12622 GCA_964548145.1 uncultured Pseudomonadales bacterium
TCCCAGCCGAGCAACCCGTCGTAGGAGCCGTCGACATTGGCGGCGAAGGTCAAACGATCGGTGTTGCCTGCGGTAAGCATGGCCGGGAGGTCCGTCGCCGCCGTGAAGGTGTCTGGCCACAACGAGCCATCGTCATCGTTGATCGCAGGACGATATGCCGTCGCGTTCCTTGTTTCTCCCGGCGTGTAGGCCAGCGACAGCGAGGCGTCGATGTCGCCGAAACTCTGATCGAGGGCGATGCGCAGGTATGTTCGCTGCCGGCTCGCATGCCGTTCCTTGTCGCGGTAGAGCTGCTCGCCCGCGAAGGAGGGGTTGGCGCTAGCTAGGTAGTCTCGCGCCGGGTCGTCCAGCGGGATTCGGTTGTCGGTGGTGTAGTAGCCGAACAAGCCGGTCGCCCTGCCGGAACCCCACGCCTTGGTGGTGGCAATCAGTGCGTTTATGCCATCGAATGATCCGGTGAACCCGGCCGTGCGTCGGAGCTTCACGGTAGTGCCTTCGTGGTCGTCGCGCAGGATCACGTTGACGACGCCGCCGACGGCGTCGGATCCGTAGAGGGCGGAGGCGCCGTCGAGTTGAATCTCGACACGTTCCACCATAGCCGAGGGGATATTGGCAAGGTCCGCGTAACCGCCGAGCAAGCCCGAACGGCCGATCCGCTTGCCGTTGACGAGGACAAGCGACCGACGCGACCCGATACCCCGCAGGTTCATGGGCGTAACGCCCACCGACAGGCTGGTCGCTTGTAGGAGCCCGAGTTGCTGGCTATCCACGGCCCATGCCAAATCCTTGCATTGCTGCACGAACGACGTCGTAGTGGGTGGCGTCGGCGGACCGCCGGTAATCAGGTCAATGCCCGGGTTGAGGGGATTGCCCCCGGGAATGTTCTGGGGGAGGTCGTCTATTGCACCAGGAATGTTGCCATCGCCCGGGTCGGTAACCACGACGACGTTGCTCGATACCTGCGACGGCGGCAGTCCGATGCGGCTGCCGGTGACAACGACGACTTCCGGACGGGCGGCGTTGGCCGCGATCTCCTCGGCAGGCAATTGGGGGCTCGGAAACGGTCCGGCGACGGCAGCGACGGTGTCGCCCGGAATGGCGTCGTCGGGCGCCAAGAATCTTGAGGGGACTGCAGACGCGAGTTCGGGTTTGCGGGAGATCACCACGCCACCATCCTGGTACCGGTAGTCGAGGCCGGTGTCACGCAGCAGCGCCCGCAAGCCGTCGTGGATCGTGTGGGCGCCATTGACCGCATTGGTGACGACGTCCCTCGCGTCGTGTTGGACGATTACCGACAGACCGGTCTGCTCGCCGAACAGAATGAGAGCCTTGCCGACCGGTTGGCCGGGGATGTCGAACTGATAGCGCTGGGTATCGCGCGCGGCGCTGACCAGGTTCACAGGATCTGCGGCGACGGCGGAGATCGGCAATTGAAACGCGAATACCAGCGCGTAGGCGATGGCCCGCCGGGCTGACCAGGATTCGCGGAACGGTTTCACTGGACGGCCTCGGGAATGGCGTGCAGGACGACCCGGTTGTTGGACGCTCGAACCGGCGTGACGGGCACTGCATTGGCGATGAAACGAAGCATGGCGTCAGGACTGCGGATCTGGATCAGACCGGTAATAGGGTAATCGGGCACACCATCGGCCACGGCAAGGTCGATCGGCGCGTACTGCGACAATTCTGCCACGACTTGGCGCAAAGGGGTTGCATCGTAGATGAGCTTGCCTTCGCGCCACGCCGTGGCCACTGCGGCATTGACGGATTCCACCGGCGTCATGACCCCATTGCTCAAGGTAATCTGGTCGTTGGCATACAACAGCGTGGGTTCCTGGTCCGCTCGCGAGGTGGCTCGGACGGTGGCGACGCCGGGCGCCGGCCGGTTGAATACGGCGACGGCGCCCTCGAGCACGGTAACGGTGACGGCGTCACCCTCGACTTTGACGCCGAACTGCGTGCCGATCGCGACGACTTCGGCATCGGCGGCGGCCACGACGAAGGGTCGCTGCGCATCCCGGCTGACGTCGAACACGCCTTCGCCGTTGTTCAACTCGACCGCACGGACCTCGGTGCTGTAGCGGACGTCGACGGACGACGTTGAGTTGAGATGGATCCTTGATCCATCGTCGAGCGCGATCTCCCGTTGCTCGGCCCGCGCCGTCTCGTAGAGGCCGGCCGGGCTGGTGATCGTCCAGAACGAAACCACGGCCAACGCTGCGGCGGCAGCAGCCAACCCGCCGATCAGGCCTTTGTTGCGGCGGGCTCGCCTGGCCATCACGCGTGCGTTCAGCCGATTGACCTCGGTGCGCATCCAGTCTTCCACCGGTTCCAAGCCGAGCATCGAGCGTTGCACGGTCTCGTACCGCTCTCGATTGCCGTCGTCCTCGTCCAGCCAGACCGCGTGCTCTTCTCGCGCAGATTCGGTGACCGCACCCGAGTGCAGCCGCACGAACCAATCGGCGGCGGTGTCGGTCTTGGTCTCGGTTACAAGGTGCATGGCTTGTGCGCGGGACGGTCTCCTTGTAGCGGTATAGCTTATTCCGGCAACTAGTACGACAGGTCAAGCCCTAGTGAGCCTAGTGCCACGCCATTCCTCTTTCCGCGTTCAAGGCACTTAGCTGTTGGCATGCAGCACGATGGTGTCTGCCGACGTGCGGACGGGCGTCACCGGGACCGCGCTGGAGATAAAGCGCAGCATCGCTTCGGAACTGCGGATATGGATGAGCCCCGTGATTGGATGATCGGGGACGTCATCGGACACCATGATCTCCAAGGGGGAGTGTCGCGCCATTTCCTTGATCACCTGGCGTAGCGGCGTCTCTTCGAAGATCAGTTTGCCCTCCCGCCAAGCAGTGGCGGCGAAGGCGTCGACGCTTTCTATGTCCGATGTGCGGCCGTCGGCGACGACGGTTACCTGATCGTTCGAATTGAGTAGCGTCGTGCTCGCTTGGTGGACGGTGGTGCCTTCGGGTTGGCGGCCGATGTGGGGCTCCCGGACGTTTGGCGAAACGGCGACGGTTCCCTCCAGCACGGTCACGGTTACATCGGTCGCGTCCAAACGAACGCGGAACTGCGTTCCCACGGCCACGACCTCCGTGTCCGCCGCCGTGGCCACGAAGGGGCGGTGTTCATCGTGGGCCACGTCGAAAACGCCTTCGCCCCTGGTCAGCTCGACTTCGCGCGCCGTGTCCGTGTATGTCACGACGACCTTCGATTCGGCATTGAGATGGAGCCGGGAGCCGTCATCGAGGGAGACTTCACGTTGTTCGGCCCGCGCGGTCTCGAACACGGTTTCGGGCTCGTGCAGCATCCAGTACCCCACGGCGGCGACAACGCTGGCGGCTGCCGCAAGACCCGCGGTCCACGTCCTGTTGCGACGTGCCTGGCGAGCCATGACGCGCCGGTTGAGTTCGGACGTTTGGTCGCGCATCCAGTCGCCGAGGCCGGACACATCCTGCATGGACCGTTCGACGGCGAGATACCGTGACCGATTCTCGTCGTTCTGGGCGAGCCACGACGCATGCTGCTGTCGCGTACCGTCAGTGACGTCGTCGGCGTGCAGCCGAACGAACCAGTCCGCGGCGGCATCTTTTCGGTTCTGCGTATCCATGGTCTCCTCGGGCCCGATACCTCGGTTACTTCTCCATCGCCTCCACGACCGCGGCCACGGCACGTCTCAAGTGGTATTCCACGCCCTTGCGGGAGATGCCGAGCTGGTTGGCAATCTCGCGGTAGGAGAGGCCGTCCGACCGAAAGAGTAGGAATACATGTCTCGTCCGCTCCGGCAGCGCTGCCAGCGCGACCTGCACGCGCAACAGGTCCTCGGTCGCCTCTGCGGTTCGTTCGGGGCTCGGTGCATCGTGATGTTCGTTCTGGTGTGCGAGGGTTTGCGCCGCGCGGTAGCGGTGCTCGACGTCGCGATGCTGCAGCGCGTTCAGCGCCATGTTGTTCGCCATGGTGAAGAAGTAGCGCCGTAGATCCCGGATATGCTGCCGGTCAGACAGCCGCAGGAGTTTCTCGAACGCGTCGTGGAGAATCTCCTCCGCGTCGGCGGCGTTGCCGAGTTTGCGTTCCAGGACGCGCTTCAGTTCGGGCGACGCATCGTCGTACAGCTGGATGATCTCCGCCGTTCTCGGTGCTTCAGCCGTCTTCGGCGCTTCAGCCGTCTTCGGCACGTTGTCCGACATGCTACCTCCCGGCCCCGCCGCAACCGCCGACGGTGCGGAGCGCCGTAGGGGACGGGCTTGTCCCGTCCCGGCCACCCGTAGGTTGCCTACCAATAGGTGCTTCGAGCGTTCTCGGCAACCGACCGAGCCGTTCCGAGACCCGATGCGGTCGACGACGGCGTCGCCCTACGTGGTTCGTTCCACTATAGGCTCAATTATCCCCAGTTCCACGGAGGTTTCCACTACTGCGCGGATCGTGTCCTCCACGGGCCGGATCGTGGCACCCAGCACTTCCTTCGCCTTCTTGCAGTCGTTGACCATGTTCGAAGCGACGGTGATCGGCTCGCCGCTGCTGGTGACAGTGGCGGGCTGGCCCAACTCATAGGATGGGAAAAACTCGTGGATGATCCCGGCGAGTTCCGTGCCGAAACGGATCGCCGACCGACCACCCGTTCCGTGCATCACGTAGCGCGGGCCGCCGTGGGTCGCCTTGTGGTCCACGGTCGACTCCGCGGCGAGGCGGTGGGCTTTCACCAGGTCGCGGACGTCGATGATGTTGTAGTACATGTCGTAACGGGACGGCCAACTGGGCTCCAGCCCACCTGCCAGGCGACCGATCTGTTCGATCCACTGACCGACCTGGGCCCTGAAGAGAATCGGCCCGCAGATCATGGCCGGGTTCATGGTGATGGCATCCCAGCGGCCATCGCTGTCGTCCGCCGCACCGTTGATCAAATGTTCCGTGTCCACCTTGCTCCGGGCATAGGCATTGCGCGGACCCTGCCAGCGCTCGGGATCCACGCCGTCCGACGCCCAGTCGGACTCCGTCCATTCGTAGCCTTTGGGCATGGTTGCGCCCCTAGCCCCCGAGACCGCTGCCATTGAACTGGTATAGACGAGACGCCTGACGCTGCCGCTGGCGTTGATCGAATCGATCACGTTCTGCGTGCCGACCAGGCCGCCGTCGTAGACGTCCTGGGATACGTCGCCGCTGCCGAGCGGTTGCGATTTGCCGTCCGCGGAATTGCCGAGTACGGCGGCAACATGGAACACGCCCGAGCAGCCCTTGAATGCGTCGTCGTAGGAGCCGGCCGTGAAGAGGTCGCATCCGTCGACGATCTCGACCCTTGGCAGGCGGCTCAAGTAGTCGACGCAATCCTTGCCGCGCCACGAGTTCGCATCGCGGATGCAGGCGCGAACCTCGTAGCCGTGAATGACGAGTTCGCGGACCATGTGGCCGCCGGTGAAGCCGGAACAGCCGGTGACGGCCACCGGGCCGTCCTGGGGAGAGATTGCTGGCATTTGCCTACCTCGTGGTGTTGGAAGCGTTAGGAATTCGTCGGTTGGGTCGCCCGATGGTGTTCGGCTAGCTTTGCGGTTGGGTGGATCACGATGCCGTCGTTCAGGACCTCGACGGGATCCCGCCCGTCGACGCCGAGGCCGAAACGGTGGTAGCCCAGGAGCCGCTGCAGCCTCTCGGGCATTTCGCGGACGACTTCCCGTGGCACGCTAAGCAACTGGATTTCCTGGGGCCGCAGATAGGCGACGTTGTGGCTCATGAAGAAACCGAGCCGCTCGCGGTCCTTGGAGACGTTCGCGCCGCCACCGTGCCACAGTCCGCCCTCCCACATCAGCATCGTCCCGGAGCGCATCACGACGCGTAGGGTATCGATGTCCTGGTCGACCGGCCGGTCGTGCCACTTGTGGCTGTAGGGCACGATGTGCGTGGCGCCGTTCTCGATATCGAAGTCGTCCAGCGCGATCAGCGCGTTGCAGACGAAGTGCGGATGCGGGCGCTTAATGGGCCACAGGCCGTCGTCCTGGTGCAGGAACTGCCGGGTTTCGCCGGGAAGCACGTTGAAGAGCGTCGTGACGTTGATCTGCGTGTATTTGCCGAGAACCCCCTCCACGAGCGCACGGATGCGCGGATCCAGAAACAGGTAGTCGACGGCCCGGGTCTTGGCGAGCAGGTTGTGGGCGCGCCAGGTCCTGCCGGTCTTGGTGCCGATGGCGCGCATCTCGGTGATGTGCACCTCGGTGTCGAAGGCGAGGCGGATTCGCGCGACCTCCTCCGGCGTGATGAAGTCCTCGACGATCGTAAAGCCCTTGTCCTCGATCTCGGCGACACGTTCGGTGATGTTGAGGCCGTCGACGACGACGTCTTCCGCGACCTCGACTGCTTCCGTCACGACGATTTCGCCCGCTCTCCGGTCTGCTCGCCGTTGGTCCCGGCTTTCCGTGCGGCCTTCCGGCTATCGGCCGATTCCATCCGCTGGGCCCGTGCGGCGTTACGTTCGGAGGTCATCCTGCCGTCGTGGTGCATGTAGTCGTACTTCGGTCGCAGCGTAGTGCGGCCGTTGGCGGGCGCCATGTCGAACAGGCTGCGGTAGGCATTGATGGACTGGCCCCCCTTGGATCCGGGCGCCGCGTTGGCCTGGCGCTCGAGGTCCCAGTCGTTCTTCCCGAACGGGAACAGGCTGTAGACGTCCATCAGGCCGGCGAAACGGACCGGGTTCCGGTCGAGGGCTTCCTGGGTGACGGTTTCCCGGTAGGCCTCCTCCGGCTGGTGACGCCGGCGCATGTATTCGCACTGCAGCGTCATCCTTAAGCCCGGCGTTTTCTTGGGATACGAACCATGCCAGGTGTGGTTGCCCCAGATCACCATGGAGCCGGCGGGCGCCTCGACGGCAACTGCTTGGTCGGCCCACTTCTCGGCTTCGGCGGCGGTGACCTGACGGCGCCACATATGGCTGCCCGGCACGAAGGAGATGGCACCGTCGTCCTTGGTGTAGTCGGTCACCATGAAATGCATGTTGCAGTTGATGACGCGCTCGGGCTGGGCATTGATCGCCGGGTCCAGGTAGTCGCCGTGAATCCCGGTGCGGATCTCGCCCGGCCCCTTCACCCAGGCGGCACAGAGGCTCAACACGCAGTCCGTTCCGAGCAGGTATTGAGCGAGTCCGAGACCCGCGGGGTTGTAGGACAGCCGCTCGAACACCCGATCCTCCCAGAGCATGAAACGCTGGATGTCGTTGACGTTGGCCCAGCGCTCCGGCGCGAGCCCGTCCGGTCCGTAGCGCCGCAGCATCGTCTTCTCCAGGGCTTCCCGCACTTCCTCGACGAGTTCCGGCGGCCCCACCTTCTCCGGCGGTACAACCGTGAAGCCGAACGACGCGAGTTCGGCGATGTTGGATTCGAGCCCGAGCTGCCTGAGTTCCCGATGCAGCAGCGCCACCGAGCCGGTCGATTTCCAGTCCCCGATTTCCATGTAATCCCCTCCACCCGGGACGACCCTTAATACTACCGTAGGGGCGACCCTTGTGGTCGCCCGCACGGGGTTGGGGGGTGGTTGGGGGGGGGTTGGGGGTGGTTGGGGGGGGGTTGGGGGTGGTTGGG
>CAZJRX010000090.1:0-12569 GCA_964548145.1 uncultured Pseudomonadales bacterium
CCCGTCATGGTCAGAACCTGGCCCTCGAACGCGCTGTTGCGGGCATTCTCGCGGGGGCGGCACCGACCGAATACGACGGCCTGCGCGTCTTCCTGTGCGGTTCTGGCTCGCCGCTGCCGGGTCGTGCGCAGGCGTGCGTTGCGGTCACCGCCGGGAAGTCGCTTTATCTCGTCGACTCGGGTGCCGGGTCGCCCGCGACGATGCAGATGCATCGCCAGCCGATGGGGCACCTGCGGGCGGTGCTGGTTACGCACCTGCACTCCGACCACATCACCGGCATCCCGGACATGAATCTGCAGTCGTGGGTCGTGGGTCGGGACAAGCCCCTGCGAGTCCTTGGTCCGGCAGGCGTCGACACGGTTGTCCGCGGGTTCAACGAGGCGTTCGCCATCGACCGCGAGTTCCGGGTTGCCCATCACGGTGCCGAGTTGCTGGACCCGGAATTGGGTGTCATGCGCGCCGAAACCGTGGGACCGGGCGTCGTCGTCGAGGACGACGGCCTGACGATCACGGCTTTCACCGTCAACCATGCGCCCATCGCGCCCGCCTTCGGGTTCCGTTTCGACTATCGAGGCCGCTCGGTGGTCGTTAGCGGCGACACGGTCGTAACCTTCAACCTCGAAGCGGCGGCCAGGGACGCCGATCTGCTGTTGCACGACGTGTTGTCAATGCGCATCGTTCGCACCTTGGAAGCCGCCGCGATCGAGGCAGGCGCGTCCCGCATGGCCCAGATCTTCGAGGACATCACCACCTACCACGCCCCTGCCGTCGAACTAGGGGCGCTTCGGGAACGAACGGGCGTGCGCATGCTCGGCGTGTATCACTACGTGCCGCCGCCCGGGAACTTCCTGATGGAGCGGATATACCGGCACGATCTGCCGGACGACACAGTCCTCACCCGCGATGGCACCGAGTTCAGGTTGCCCGCGCAAAGCGAGGCCATTCACGTGACGGGACTCTGACGTCACCGTCGGCGTATGTCCGATTGTCGGGAGGACGCTTTGCTAACACCCTGGGGGGGCTGATGCGGGCAAGGAAACCCGGTGGCGCGGCGATGGCGAATCCGTCGCCGCTGTTGCGCTGGGCCATGTCCAGGGTTCTCGCGCGGGCTGCGGATCCGGATCGATTTACCGCTCGCCGCAGCGATTTCGAAACGAGGCGACGAAAGAGGCGGGCCGCACACGTCGTCGAGTACTTCCACCAGGTCGACGATGGCTACAGCCACCTCGCCGCGCAGGTGCTCGGTGACTTCGTTGCGCGCTACGACGTTCGCCTCGTCTGTCACCTTGTCCCGGCACCGAGCGGCCCGAACGCGCCGGAGCCGGACTTTCTACTCGGCCTGTCCCGCTACGACGCCGCCCGGATCGGCCCCCACTACGGGCTGTCGTTCCCCGGGAGCGGGGATCCGCCGGATGGCGAACTCGTGGATCTGGCAACGCGCACTCTTGCGGCAGTGGTGACCGACGCCGATACCTTCATCGAAGCGGCCCCCCGCGTCGGGGAGGCGCTTTGGTCCGGCTCGCGGGAATCGCTGCGGGATCTTGCGGCGCGCTACTCGCCGGTGGCGGACGCCGCAGCGGTTCTCGCGTCAGGGGCGAAACGCCGGACCGAGCTTGGCCACTACTCGGGCGCCATGTTCCACTACGGCAAGGAATGGTATTGGGGCGTCGATCGTCTCCGCCACCTCGAGAACCGGCTGGCTGAACTCGGTGCCTGTCCTGACGGCGCTGACGGCTGGAAGCTCTTGACCCCACAACCGGCGATGGAGAACGGCCCGTACCGCGACGATGGCTCGATGACCTTGGAGATCTACCCGTCGGTGCGAAGCCCGTACACGGCGTTGTCCTTCGACGCGGCGGTGGAACTTGCGCGGGCGACCGGGGTTCGTCTCGCCCTCCGCCCGGTTCTGCCCATGGTGATGCGCGGCGTGCCGGTGACCCGGGCCAAGGGGGTGTACATTTCCATGGATGCCGCGCGGGAGGCGAGGGCGAGCGGCCAGATGGACTGGGGCCACTACTACGAGCCCGTCGGCAGGCCGGTGGAGCGGTGCTATTCGCTCTACGCCTGGGCCGTCGCCGAGGGGCGCGGCGTCGAACTCCTGAGTTCCTTCATGCGCGCCGCCTTTCGCGAGGGCGTGAACACCAATACCGACACCGGCCTGCGTCACGTGGTTGAAGCCGCGGGACTGCCATGGGCCGACGCCCAATCCATCGTCGGGAAGGATGTCTGGAACGACCATGCCTGGCGCGATGAAATCGAGGCGAATCGGCGGGCGATGTACGAATTCGGGCTTTGGGGCGTGCCCAGTTTCCGACTGCTCGATGGCGCCGGCAAGACACGGCTTCGGGTTTGGGGCCAGGACCGGCTATGGCTGGTCGCCCACGAGATCCAGCGGGCCTTGGCACCCTGACGAACCTCTATTGGCCCAATTGATGTTGGCGAAACCGTGATCCGAGCCGTATGTTCACCGGGCTAGACTCCTTGAACGCGGAAAAAGGCTCTCACTCGAGTCGCATCTGCGATGCCGCATTATGAATAACACCCGCCAGGCTGGAGTGCCGCCGCTGGCGTTCGAACCGACCCGTTTGCCGCCCGAGGCCGAAGCGTTGCGGGCCGATGTGCGGGACTTCGTCGCCCGGGAGCTTCCGCCGGACTACTGGCCGAACTCGGATTTCAACGAGGGACACAGCCCGGACTTCTCGCGCCGGCTCGGCGAACGGGGCTGGATCGGCATGACCTGGCCGAAGCGCTTCGGTGGCGGCGAGCGCACGTTCTTCGAACGCTACGTCGTAACCGAGGAGTTGCTGGCTGCGGGTGCGCCGGTAAGCGCGCACTGGATCGCCGACCGACAAAGCGGTCCTCTGCTGCTCAACTACGGCACCGAAGAGCAGTGCCGCCGCTATCTGCCGAGAATCGCCCGAGGCGAATGCTTCTTCTCGATCGGCATGAGCGAACCGAATTCCGGCTCGGATCTCGCCTCGGTCCGCACCCGGGCCGAGAAGGTCGAGGATGGGTGGGTCGTTAACGGCACCAAGGTCTGGACCACCGACGCCCACCGCAACCACTACATCATCGCCTTGGTACGCACCGAGCCGCCATCGGCGCACCGGCATGCGGGATTGTCGCAACTGCTCATCGACCTGCACGGCGATGGCGTTACGACAAGGCCGATCCGAAACCTCGCCGGCGGCGAGGACTTCAACGAGGTGGTGTTCGAGGACTGCTTCGTTGCCGACGACTGCGTGGTGGGCGAACCGGGCAACGGCTGGACGCAGGTGACGAGCGAACTTGGCTACGAACGGAGCGGTCCCGAGCGGTTTCTCTCGGCGTTTCGGGTACTCGTCGAATTCGTTCGCGCTCTCGGCGGCGAACCCTCACCCGGTGAGGCGGCGCTGATCGGCCGGTTGGCCAGCCACCTGATCACCCTGCGTCGGATGTCCATATCCGTGGCCGGCATGTTGCAGCAGGGCGGCAGCCCCGTGGTGGAGTCCGCACTGGTCAAGTCGCTGGGCAACGACTTCGAGAAACTGCTCGGCGAACTGGTACGCCTTCAGGCACCGCCGGGACACGCCCGTCTCGAGAAATGCCTGCACCAGACACTTCTGCATTCGCCGTCATTCACCTTGCGCGGGGGAACGCGCGAGATTCTGCGGGGTGTGATCGCCCGTGGGTTGGGGTTGCGTTGATGGACGGCCTTATCGCCGACACCGCGGCGCGCATCTTCGTGGACCACGTCGACAAGGATGTTCTGGACGCAGCGGAGAGCGGCGAGTTTCCGCGCGCGCTCTGGAACGTCGTCCGGGAAACGGGACTGCACCTTGTCGGGAGCCCGGGCTCGGGAACCGATGGTCGCGACGTCTATGGACTGTTGGGGCTTGCCGGGCGGCATGCCGTGCCGCTGCCGCTGGCGGAGGCGTTGCTCGCCAATTCCGTTCTGGATGACTGCGGTTTCACCACCGTGGCCGTCGACGGTGTCGCGCCGTGGGCTCGGGTGGCGGACCGGGTGTTGACGGTCGAAGGGGAGATCAGCAGCGACTTCAGCGTGATCGAGGCCGCGAATCTAGCGGGCGAGAGTCGGGACCGGATACAACTGCACGACACCCATCGGGTCGATTTGCCCGCGCAGTTCTACGAACGCATGGCGCTTTCCCGCGTGGCGCTCATGGCAGGCGCGCTTGAAGGGATCCTCGCCATGACCATCGACTACGCCACCGAACGCGAGCAGTTCGGTCGCCCCATCGCCAAGTTCCAGGCGGTGCAGCACAGCCTGGCGATCATGGCGGGGGAGGTGGCTGCAGCGCGTTGTGCCTGCGATGGTGCCGTCATGGCCGCCGCATCGCCCGATTTTGCTGTCGCCGTTGAGGCGGCCAAGGCCCGCGTCGGCGAAGCGGCCGGCGCCGCCGCCGAGACCGCCCACCAGGTGCACGGTGCGATGGGCTTTACCCACGAGCACAATCTGCACCATTTCACCCGCCGGCTGTGGGCGTGGCGCGACGAATACGGTCGCGAGACCCATTGGCAGGAAAAACTCGGCAGACGCATTGCGGACCGCGGTGCCGATTCGGTCTGGGAGTTCCTCGTTGGCGTCGGATGACCGCCGCTCGCCCCTGGGAGGCCGGTCGATACGCGTCGCGGTGAGCGAATGCCTGATCGGGCGAGGGGTGCGTTGGAACGGCGAGGACAACGGCGATACATGGCCACGACAACGGCTTGAGCGGGTCTTCACCTTGATTGGCATCTGCCCGGAAGTGGGAATCGGCATGGGTGTCCCCCGAGAGCCGATCCAGCTTGTCGGCAAGGCAGCCGCGCCACGCGTGGTCAGGGTTGACGATCCGAATCAGGACTTTACGGACCGCCTCAAGGGATACGCACGGGAAGTCTCTCCAGTGCTAGACGATGTTCACGGCTACATTTTCGCGGACCGCTCGCCAAGCTGCGGTTTGGCGGGCGTCAAGGTGTTTGCCGAGGACGGCTCGTTCGAACGGATTGGGCGGGGCGTATACGCCGCGGCGGTTGTTGCGGGCAACCCGGCCCTGCCGGTCGTCGATGCGGAGACACTCGACGACGACGAGGTACTGATCGACTTCGTGCTTGCCGTGTTGACCGACAGCGGCGTTGCAGCCGATCCGCACAACGGACTTCGCGACCTCGTCCGCGAATTGCTCGTCGGCGAAGGAGAGGAGACGCCGTAGCGCCCCATAGTCGGCCCGGCCGCGTCCGAAGGACTCGTGGGTGGCGGGGTTCGACGTGCAGATCGGGGCGCTGGCGCGGGCGGCGCAAATGCAATGGCCCGGCTTGGGCGCGACGGGCTCAATCCCGTCACCCCGATCCGATCGATTCATCCTTGACGATCACGCCGCAGGCGGCACGGGCACCGCCGGCGCAGCCCGCTTCCTCGCCGCCGGGGCAGTATGTATCCGGGTCGACGTGGATGATGAACGCGCTGCCGTCCGCATCGAAGAGGGAAAGCGGGCCGTCCGATAGCGTGATCCGGGTTGTCAGCGTTTGCAGTCTGCCGCTCCCCAACGGCGTGCCGTCTTCTTGCGTTACCCCGCCCGACATGTCGGTGATATTGATGTTTACGAGGTCGCCCGCGTGGAACGGATGATTGCCGTCGGGGCTTGTATTGCTGTTGGGCCCCGGATCGAAATGTCCCTTGGCGGCTGAACACGGTTCGCACACGCCGGTCTCGTGGATGTGAACGGCGTGCTTGCCCTCCGTCAGACCGTTGCGGATACCGATTTCCACGTCAACGATCTTGACGCCCTCCTCGGTGGCGCGCTCGGTCAGTCGAGCGCGGCCGATCGGCTGCTGCGTGTCGCAGCGCTTGATGACCGCAGAGGCTGTTACGTTCTCGGCTGCACTCGTCGCGGTGGAGTCGGCGGCTTGAGCACGCGCTGCCTGGGTGGCGAAGATCGCCAAGGCCAGCGCGCACATCGTGAGCCCGTGGGTAGCGGAGGATCCTCTGGTGTGCATTGGGCCTTCCTTCGAGAATGGTCGTGCCGTGTACGCTAACACCGGATCCGGCTTGATGGAACGTCACGCTTCACTCAGTTCGCGTCTCTTCCGGAGGACCGTCAACCGCGAAAGCGCGTGGATTGAAGATGTCCGACTCCGTGGCCCGTAGCTGGATCGTCTCCGGGCCCAGACGCGATGGACTTGCGAGTACGGTGTTCTCCAACCCAGCCGGGACCACGGTACTCGGGACCGCAAGCAAGACGGCTTGGCCGTGAATCAGCCAATCGGTACCCATCCGCTGCGTGGACTTCGGATACGGAAAGTCGCGCCAATCGTCGGGCATTCCATCGAGTGTCCAGCGGTCCATGGGGATGTCGTTGTCGACCTCGAACACGCCGAGCCGGTAGGTCTTCGGCACCAGGCGGGGGGAGGGAAGGTAATTGGCCATTTCAAGCATGGCGACGCTTGCCGCCTGCGCGAAGTACAACGCCGGGACGCCGGGTTCGTTCCAGCGGCCCCCGCCTTGGTAGCTGGCGCCCAATCCGGATAGGTCATCGAGGTGTTCAAGGCTCGTGATGCGGAACAGCCGCATCAGGGGAACTCGCCGTACTCGATCCTACGAATGGCGTTCCGCACCAGCCCGCGCCCCTCGAAGGTGTCGCAAAGGTCGATGGGACGTTGGCCACCCAACCCGGGAAGCGCCGTATCAAGCCACTCGCTAGCCCGTTCCAGATCGCCGAAAGTCGAAACCGCTTGGGACACCAACCGGAGGGTGTCGAGCATCGCCTCGGATTGTGCCGGACCCAGGCTCTTGCGTCGGTAGTAGCGGTTTAGGTTGCCTGCGGTCGTCCCCAGCAATCGAACGAAAAGCTCGCGGTGGCCAAGGACGCCCACCGCCTGTTTGACGATGGCGCCGGGGAGGCCAAGGCGCGCGGTCCGAATGAACGCCGATGGATCTGCCAAGGCAAGTGGCGACACGTCGATGCCATCCATGCCCACGGCGTGCGTAGATTCGGAATGTCGCTTGGATTCTCGTGCTAACGGCTCTCGCATTGGTCGTGTCCGGGCGAAAAGGCGTGCGGGCAATGTACCATCAAAGAGATGTGTACTGAACATCTAATTGAAGCGGAGTACAGGGGCAACCGATTTCTGGGGAGACGACGATCAAGTCGATGTCAATCGATCCTTCCCCGTCGCCTCCCCCCAGCCTCGGGTCGCCTCGTTGAGCCCCTGCTGCCGGTAGAGCGCCGCGTAGCGGCCGTTCGCCGCCATCAGTTCGCGATGGTCGCCGGACTCGACGATGCGGCCTTCGTCGACCACCAGGATGCGCGTCGCATTGCGGATCGTGGACAGGCGGTGTGCGATCACGAAGCTGATGCGGCCCCGGAATATCTCCGCCAGCGCGTGCTGAATGGCGAGTTCCGTTTCGGTATCCACCGACGAGGTCGCCTCGTCCATGACGAGCAGTTGCGGGTCGGCGAGGATCGCCCGGGCGAGTGAAACCAGTTGCTTCTGACCCGCGGACAGGCGGCTGCCGCCTTCGCCCGCCGGCGTGTCGTAGCCTTGATCCAGGGCCGTGATGAAGCCGTGCGCGTCGGCCAGTCGCGCGGCGTGTTCCACCTCCGCATCGCTCGCGTTCAATCGCCCGTAGCGGATGTTCTCGCGTATCGAGCCGCTGAACACGTGGGCGTCCTGCAGCACCATGCCGAGATTGGATTGCAGCCAGTGCAGGCTTCGGTTGCGGTAGTCGGTGCCGTCGATCAGCACCTGCCCGGTGGAGGGTTCGTAGAACCGGCAGATGACGTTGACGAGCGTACTCTTGCCGCCGCCGGTGGGCCCGACGATGGCGATTGTGTCGCCCCGTTCGGCCACGAGGTCGATGTCCCTCAATACGGGCTGCTCGGGATCGTAGGCGAAGCCGACGCACTTGAGTTCGATCCGTTGGATGCGCGCACGGCCGCCGTCCGCCGCGAACCGCCCGAGCCGAGACCCCCGGGATTCGTCGGTGGCCGCCAAGGCGCGCCGCACGCTCGCCGAGTCCTGGATTTCGGGTTCCTCGTCGATCACCGACAACACGCGTTCGGCGGAAGCCTGGGCCATCTGCAGCTCGATGAACCACGACGACATGATCTCGGCAGGCCAGAAGAAATTGCGAGCGAGCATCGTGAAGGCGACCACCGTGCCAGCGCCGATGAGCCCCAGGTAGACGAACGAGCCGCCTACCGTCAACGTCAGATTGACGGCCACCGAGGCGATCACCAGAACCAGTGGCAGGTACACGGCGGCGAGCACGAGGTTGCGTACCGAGGCCCGGTACATGCGGTTGGTCAACGTGCCGAACTGCTTGGCGTTGGCATCCTGGCTGACGAAGGTCTTGCTGGTGAGCACGCCCATGATCGACTCGTTGAACGAGCCGGTGATCTCCGAGTTCGTGCTGCGCACGAGGCGGGCGCTGTCGAGGATGCGGCGGTGGAACTTGATCGACACCCACCAGACCACGGGCAGGACCGTCATGACCATGAGGGCGAGACGCCACTCCATGACCAGCATGGCGCCGGTGAGCCCGACCATGATCGTGCATCCCCAGACCAGGTCGACGAAGCCCCAGGACAGTATGCCGGTCAGCCGGTCGCAGTCGCCGGTCAACCGAGCCATCAGCCAACCCACGGGTCGCCGGTCGAAGTACGAGAACGAGAGCTTCTGCAGGTTCTTGAAGGCATCGAAGCGGATGTCGTGGCTGACGTAGCAGCTGATTCTGCCGGCGATCCACTCGAAGCCGCCGATGCACGCCGCCACCACGAGGTTGCAGAGCATGTAGAGCGCCGCCCAGAGCCCGAACGACGCGTCCCAGCCGTTTTCCTGCACATCGTCCACCACCCACTTCGCGAACAGGGAGTAGGAGACCTCGACGGCAGCCGTGGCGATGGCGGCGACGACTAGGAAGGCGAGTTCCTTCTTGTATACCAGCGCATAGCCGAACAACCGCTTCCAGAGGTCGAGTTGTACCTTCGCGGTTGGGTCTTCGCTGAAACCGTCGTCGAGCTGTTCGTCGTCAAACGGCATCGGATCTCTCCTGCAAGTCCCGTTCTATGGCCTCGTCCAGCGCGCCTTGGATTTCGCACAGGCGCCGGTAGGGGCCCGACGTCCCCGCCAAGGTGGCGTGGGTGCCTTCCTGGATGAGTTGGCCGTGTTCCAGCACCAGGATTCGGTCGGCATCGCGGACCGATGACAGCCGGTGGGCGATGATGATCGTGGTGTGGCGACCGCGGCGTTGCTCGAGCGCGGCCATGATCTCCCGTTCGGTGCCGGTGTCCACGGCCGAGAGGGCGTCGTCGAGAACCAGCACCGGCGGCTCGACGAGCAGCGCCCGGGCAAGGGCCAGTCGCTGCCGCTGTCCGCCCGACAGCGTCACGCCCCGTTCGCCGACCCGCGACCGGTAGCCGCCCGGGAAGCCGACGATGGCGTCGTGCACGGCGGCTTCCCGGGCGGCGGCCATCATTTCGTCCTCGCCGACGTCGGCGCGGGCGATGCGCAGGTTTTCCGCCACGGTACGCGAGTAGAGAAACGGGTTCTGCATGACGATGCCGAACTGGCGCCGCAACCAATGCCGGTCCACGTCGCGGATGTCCAGGCCGTCGAGCAGGATTCGGCCTTGCTGTGGCTCGTAGAGCCTCGCCAGCAGCCGGATCAGCGTTGACTTGCCGGCCCCTGGGGGTCCGACGATGCCGACGGTCTCGCCCGCCGGAATGTGAACCGACAAACCCTTCAGGACCGGTCTTCTTGGTTCGTACTCGACGGTGATGTCCTCCAGCACCAGTTCGCCGCGGGCTCGTCCGATCGTCGGTACCGGTTCGCGGGTCTCCTCGTCCGCCTTCAGGACGTGGTTGATGCGAGAAAGGGAGACCATGGCCTTGCCGGATTCGTTCAGAACCTGCCCTAAGTGCCGTACCGGCCAGATGACCATCGTCACCTGCATCATGAAGGCGAACAGTTCGCCCACCGAGAGCGTCCCGTCCGCGAGGAACATGCCGCCGGCGATGAGGACGATGCATACCTGCGCCGTACACAGGAGGTCGCTCACCGCCCAGTACGCACCGCTCAACCGGTTCAACCGTTCGCGGTTGTCGCGCAGGGCGATGCTCTTCGCACCAAAGTGGCTGACCTCGTAGTCCTGGCGAGCGAAAGCCCGGGCCACCCGGATTCCGGTGAGGTTCTCCTGCAGCCGGGCGGTGAGGGCGCCCTCGGCCTCGTCGGTGATCTTGAACTGCGCGCGCACCTTCTTGAAGAAGTAGTACGCGCCGGTGACGATGAACGGCATGAGGACGAGCGCGAGGCCCGCCAGCCGCGCATCGCGGGCGAAGAGTATCGGCGTCAGGACACCGAGCAGCAGCACCGACCGGCCGATCTGCACCACCTGCGAGGACAGGAACACGCGTACCGTCTCGACGTCCGAACTGCAACGCTGCACCAGGTCGCCGGTGTCCTCCTCGTCGAAAAACGACGCCGGCAGGTGCTGTAGACGTTCGTACATCGTCTCGCGCAATCGCCGGGCGAGCGCCTCGGAAGCGATGGCGGCCCATCTGCCCTGCAGGTACTGGCAGATCGCGCCCATCGCCGTGAGGCCGACGCCGGCCACAGCCGAGAGGACGAGATAGGCGACGTACGGTTTGCCGCCGAGGGATGCCGTCAGCGCGTCGGCGGCCCGAACGAGTGCATCGGCACCCCGGGACAGATCCTCGGTATCCACGACGTCCAGAACGTAGCCACCCACGAGCGGAACGGTGAGCATGAAGGCGCTAGCGAGGCCGGTGACGGCGATCGCCGCGGCATACCGCAGGCGTTGGCCGCCGGTGATTCGCCAGAGCGTGCCGAAGTCGGCTCGGCGTCGGGGTTGCTGTGATGTCGTCTTGTCCACGGTAGGCGCCGGATCAAGGTTGAAAGGAATGACGCACTGTCGGCGGGAAACGAGCCGGATGCGCCGCCAATAGGAAGCGCGACGAGGCCCGGAACTCGTCAGCCGAGTGACGGCAGTGCGAAAAACTGCGCAGAGGGAGTTGTTCGAAACCCGCTTGCGCGGGCAGTGGCCGTCGGAGCTAGACCGTCCTCGTCGCGTTGGACAGCGGGTGCATAACAAGCTTCATCGGAACGTGCTCCCTTGGTCGACCAAAAAAGAGCGCGAAATCATACGCCGCTTCGGCCAGCATGGGTAGGTATTTCTGCAGTGCCGGGGCAGTCCCGGCGGGCCCGCTGCGGCGATCTTCCCGGCGTCGAGAAAATGGGGCAAATGGGCTTGGAATTTCGCCGCCGCACTAAGCGACCATCGACCTCTTGCGCTGAAGGTCGCACTCGCAGGGTCACCGGAAGGGGAGGCGGTGCCGAGGGAACCCAACATCGATGCATCCCGTGCCCCGGGTGCCCTGCCGCTGATGGCGGGCTATTCGGACATGGATCTCGTCGAGCAGCCGCCGGAACTGGGTTGGAAGCGGATGCTTGAACTCGCGTGGCGGACGTGGCCGTACATGCGGCCGATGCTGATTCACATCGTCGTGGTCCTGGCGTTCATCTTTTCGGGCAGCGCCGCAGGCCTCGTCGGTTTCTTCGTCGGGGTGGATCTGCTGCACAACAAGGTGCTTGTGGGCGAAAAGCTGCAACCGATCCAGGCGACGGTGCTGTTCCTCGGCGACGAGTACGTGACGACGGACCCGCAGAAGCTGGGCCAGGTGAGGCGCGCCAAGTCTAAAGGCGCAGGTGGCAAGGCAGGTGGCAAAAGCGTCGGTGGGGCGACGGCTGCCGCTGCGGGTGAGGACAAGGCGGCAGCCACGCCGGTCGAACCGGAACTGACGCAAGATCAGCGCCGCACGGTCCGCAATCGCCTGTTGATGTGGTCCGTCGTGGGTGCCGTCTTCGGCGGTCTCCTCGGCGCGGCGTTCGGCTACTACAGCATGTGGGTCTGGCAATGCGTCAACCAGAATCTCCGGGTGGCGATGATCGAGCGCGCCGAGTCGCTGTCGCTCAAGTACCACGACACGAGCCGCGTCGGGGACGCTATCTTCCGCGTCTACCAGGACAGCGCGATGATCGTGAATCTCATCCAGAGTGCAATCATCGGACCCTTGATCGCCGTCTACGGACTCGCGGTCAGCCTCGCGATCGTCGCGGCCTTCGATCCCTGGTTTGCCCTGATGGTGGTGCTTGTCGCGTTCCCGGTCGGCTGGGTAATCGTCAAGTCGACGCCTCGAATACGCCGTCGCGCGCTGGTCAACCGGATCGCCAACAGTCGTCTCACATCCCGCATCCAGGAGGCGTTCACCGCCGTCAAGGTCGTCAAGGCGAACCGGGCCGAGGCGCGCATCTTCGAGCAGTTCGACGAGGACTCGCGGAGTGCGTTGAGCGCGGCGTACTTCCTGCGCCTCGACATGGTTCTCGTCACGCTTGTGGTCGCCGTGCTCGGCACCGGCTTGGTGATCGTCTCCGAGTACCTCATGGTGTCGTGGGTCATCGAGCAGCGGGAGACTTTCCTGGGGGCGCTTGTGGCCGGCATCATCGGGTTCGTCATCTGGAACTACGGCGCGGTGGAGATCGCCCGAAGCCGCGTGAGCCGCCTATCCTGG
>CAZJRX010000091.1:0-8853 GCA_964548145.1 uncultured Pseudomonadales bacterium
CCGGAGCCACCGATCAGCGACGACACGACCTCGGAAGCGTTGTTGAGGGCGAGAGCGCAGCAAGGGCTCGAAACCCACCTCGGCGTGCTCCGGGACTCGGCTGGCGAGGTCGATCGGCAACGCTACCAAGATCGACTCGACTACGAACTCGGCATCATCACCGAGATGGGCTTTGCCGGCTATTTCCTGATCGTCGAGGAGTTCGTGACCTGGGCGCGGGACAATAACGTTCCGGTGGGATGCCGTGGGTCCGGGCCGGATTCCCTGGTGGCGTTCTGCATCGGTATCACCGAACTCGATCCGCTCGAATACGACCTCCTGTTCGAGCGCTTGCTCAATCCGGAACGCGTGTCGCTGCCGGACTTCGACATCGACGTTTGCATGGAGCGGCGCGGGGAAGCGCTGGCGCACGTGGCGGATCTCTACGGGCATGACGCCGTCAGCCAGATCGCGACCTTCGGCACCATGGCGGCGCGGGCCGTCGTCCGCGACGTGGCGCGGGTCCAGGACAAGCCATTCGGCCTCGCCGACCGTTTGTCGAAGATGATCCCCAACGAAGTGGGCATGACCCTGTCGAAGGCGGTGGCGCAGGAGCAGGATCTTGCCGACTTCATCGAGCGCAACGACGATGCCCAGGAAATCATGGACATGGCCTACAAGCTGGAGGGCACCGTCCGGAACGTCGGCAAGCACGCCGGCGGGGTGGTCATAGCGCCGACCACGCTAACCGACTTCGTGCCGCTCTACGCGGACCACGCGGGTGGCACCGTGGTCTCCCAATTCGACCTCTACGACGTGGAGGAAGCGGGCCTCGTGAAGTTCGACTTTCTGGGCCTCAGGACACTGACCATCGATTGGGCGGTGACGGCGATAAACGCCGAGCGCGCGGCTGCCGGTCAGGACCCCATCGACGTGGAGAGGGTTCCCCTCGACGACCCGCGCACCTACGAATTCCTCAAGACCGCCCAGACGACGGCGGTGTTCCAGCTCGAGTCCAGCGGCATGAAGGAACTGGTGGCGCGGCTCAAGCCGGATTCCATCGAAGACATCATTGCCCTGATCGCCCTGTTCAGGCCCGGGCCGCTCCAATCGGGCGCGGTGGACGACTACGTGGAGCGCAAGCACGGTCGCCAGAGCGTGCGCTATCCCCACCCCCGGTTGGCCCAGGCGTTGGGCAGCACCTACGGCGTGATGCTCTACCAGGAGCAGGTGATGACCATGGCCCAGGTGCTGGCCGGGTTCACCTTGGGCGAGGCGGACCTGCTGCGCAAGGCCATGGCGAAGAAGAAACCCGAGGAAATGGCCAAGATGCGGGCGACCTTCCTCGAGGGGACGGGAAAGGCCGACGTCGATTCGCGCGTGGCGAACGACATCTTCGACCAGGTGGAGAAGTTCGCCGGCTATGCGTTCAACAAGGCCCATGCCGCTGGCTATGCCCTCCTGGCGTTCCGCACGGCGTACCTGAAGGCGCACTTCCCGGGCCACTTCATGGCCGCGGTGTTGTCGGCCGACATGGACAAGATCGACAAGGTCGTGCCGCTCGTCGACGAGGTCCGCCGCATGGTGGGTATCGAAGTCCTGCCACCGGACGTCAACCGGAGCGGCTTCCGGTTCCATGCCACGGACGCTGGAATCCGCTACGGACTCGGGGCCGTGCGCGGCGTCGGCGCCGGCCCCGTGGAGGCGCTTGTCGGCGAACGCGATGCCAATGGCGAGTTCCGTGATCTCGACGACTTCTGCATGCGGCTGGACCCGAAGCGCCTGAACAAGCGACTCCTCGAGGCGCTGATCCGATCAGGCGCCATGGACTGCTTCTCGTTGGACGACGAGGACATCGACACGACGCGCGCGCGTTTGATCGACGAGCTGCCGCACGCCATGCAGGGTGCCGAGCAGTCGGCGCGGAACGTGGAACTCGCCATCGACGACATGTTCGGCGGCGTGCCGGCACCCTCTAAGGTCGCCGTTTCCCGCAAGGTGCGACCGCTCACCAAGCAGCAGCGTCTGGAAGGCGAACGCGAAACACTTGGCCTGTTTCTGACGCTGCACCCGGTCGACGAATACCTCTCGGAGATTCGCACCTTCTGCAAATCGCCCATCGCGGCACTGCGACCGAGCGACGCCAATCAAACCGCGGTCGGCGTTGTCGTCTCGAGTCGTACGCGGCGCGGACGGCGCGGCGTCATGGCGTTCGTGGGAATCGACGACAAGAGCGGCCGTATCGAAGCGAACCTGTTCGGCGAGGTCTACGAGCAAAACCGTGCCAAGCTGGAGAAACATGCGATCCTGGTGGTCGAAGGCACGGTGCAGAGCGACGACTTCACCCAGGGGCTCAAGCTCAAGGCCGAACGCGTGATGACCCTGGCGGAAGCCCGCAACCGGCATGCCGGACGGATCGTGCTACGCATGGGGATGAACGACGCCGATGCGGACAGGCTCGGCAACCTAAAGCGCACGCTGGGCCGTCACCTCAAGGCCGACGGGTGTACGGTGGCCGTTGACTATGCCGGGGCGGGTGCCGCTGGGAACCTGGTGCTCGGACATGCTTGGCGGGTCGACGCCAACGACGCGTTGCTGACCGAGCTGCGCGGCAGCTTCGGCCCCGAAGCCGTCGCCGTGGACTATGGACGCTAGCGCCGAGCCCTCGCTCGCCTGCCACGACGATCTCGCCCCGTTCCTGGCGGACACCACGGATGCGACGCTGTGGATCGCGTTCAGCGGCGGCGTCGACTCGACGGTTTTGCTGCACGCCTTGCGGCATGCCAGGCGGTCCGTCGCCATCCACGTTGACCACGGCCTCGACCCGGCGGCGGCGACCTGGGTGCGCCATTGCGCGGAGGTCGCGCGGGAATTCGGTGTCAGGTTCGAATCCCGTTCGGTGCGCGTGGACCCTGGTGGCAACCACGAGCAGGCGGCCCGCGCGGCGCGCTACGCGGTATTCGAGGGACTCGTCACCTCCGGGGATGTCCTGGCGATGGGCCACCATGCCGACGATCAGGCGGAAACCCGCGTCTGGCAATTGCTCACCGGACGCACCCCCGGGGGCATGCCCGCCTCCCGCCGTTTGGGGAAGGGATGGTTGGTACGACCCCTGATCGGCATGCGGCGCGGACAGATCCTCGACTACGCGCGTCGGCACGACCTTCGCTGGATCGACGATCCGGCCAACGCCGATCTCGGATTCGATCGCAACGTGATCCGTCACGACGTCCTGGGGCGGCTCGAGGAACGACATCCGGGCGCTGTGCAGCGACTGTCCGCACCGCGGCGGACGGCAGTCGGGCGCCTGCGGCCGTTACCGGTCGGCGACGCCACCGACACGGCCATCGAAGCCTGGCTGCTGGCCGCAGGCCTGCCGACGCCCTTGAAGACAATCGCCGAAATCCGCCGTCAGAGCTTGGCCGCCAGCGGCCGCAATCCCCGTATCGGCGTCGCCCCGGGCACATGGGCTTGTCGCTACGACGACCGGTGGCACGTTGTCGTGGATCGCGATGGATCCTCGCCGATACCGAATACCGCCGTCGTGGGAGACGACATCGCGCTGCGCGACGGCATGCTGCGCTGGCAGCCGGCGGAGCGGGGACTATCCGTGGGGCGACCGCTCTCGATTCGACGACGCGGGGGCGGCGAACGTATCCGACCGCATGGCCGCGGTTGCACGAAGACCGTCAAGGCGCTGTTCCAGGAAGCACGCATTCCTACCTGGCAGCGTGCGGACTGGCCCCTCCTATACGACCGGGCAGACCTTCTCGCCGTGCCAGGCCTAGCGCTCGCCGCAGAGGCGGTCGTGGCGAACGGATGCGAACCGCTGTGGTCTGTTTATTCCGGCGAACCATGTCCCCAACCCTAGATGTAGGGGTCAGCGTGACCGCAGGCGTCCGGTCCGCTGGAATGCGCCCGTCACCCCTCCCACACCACCGGACATGCGGTTCGTCCGCATGCGGTTGGCGCCGGTGGACATTGCCGGAGTGCGTCCTCGACGTTCGCGGGTGAATCCGCAGCCGCTGGTGTGGAGGAAATGCCTCGGCGAGATCATGGTGAAGGTCGAACGCGGCCGGACCGATCGGGGCTCGTCGGTCTGAGGCGGAGCCTCGGTGGACTCCCCGAACGCCCTTGGTGTTCACACGCGGGTTGCATTGGCACGGCGCACCGAAATCGAGGCCGAGTTCATTTGTTGGGCGCCGTGAGTCGGCGAGCCAGCGCATCTCCGGCAGGCGTCCGGCGGTACCGCTGGTTTCTGCTGGTCGGCATGTCCGGCAGGGTCATTTCGATGAGACCCGCCTCTAGTGTGGGTTTTAGATAGGTGTCGATGAAGCTTCGTCGGTCCCGCAACTTCAGCGTGGCCTGCAATTCGGCGCGGCTCGTTTCTCGCTGGACCGCGACTATCAGGCGCTCAACGCGTTCCGTAACTTGTGGGGTGTCTTGGGGGGTATCTTGTGGGGTGTCTTGTGGGGTGCCTTGGGTGGGAAGGTCAACGTTTTCTCTATCTTCTTCGACGACGGCATTTTGCGCCTCAGGTGGGAACGATGGGTGGGCCGGCAGCCTGACGAGAAACCACGTGCGGTCGTCGTCTGTCTCGAAGCTCGGCGGTGGCGAGCCGTTGTTGCGCATGGCCCGCAGGATCTTCGGCACGCCAGTCGAACGCCCTTCGGCTAGATCCAGTTCCTTCAGAAACTCGCCTATTCGGCGGTTGCGGTAGCGGCGGCTCACCGCCTTGCCTTGCTGGAGATCCGCCATTCGGATCGAGCGATCCGGGCCCGGAAAGCTCAAGACCAGCAACTCCTCCGAGGTGATCCGCACCTCGACGGGTTCGCGCTCTTCGTAGGAGCGATGGTAGATGGCGTTGGCCAGCGCCTCTTCGATCGCCGCCACCGGGAAGTTCCAGAACCGATCGGCCTCGGGCTTGTCGGCGTGCTTGATCACCGCCTCCTTCAGGTAGTTTCGCTCGATGTAGGTGATCGCATCGCGCAGGATCCCAGACAACGGCCCCCGAAACACCTTCTCCTCGAAATAGTCGCCGCCGGGACCGTCCGGAAACCAGACCACATCGATCTGCGTGGCGGGAAAGAACTCGTGCGGACGGTCATTGAAGAACAAGAGCCCAACGTTCTTCGGAAACACGGCTTCCGAAGGACCGCCGACGATGTTCATGCGGCGTCCGAGCGCATCCATCGATAGTCCGGCCACCTCCTCTAAGAGGTCGCTGCCGACGTCCTGTAGGTATTGCTGAATCAGTCGGAAAGAAAGATCGTCCAGGGACGCGTTCTGGCGATAGCGGTCGTCGAATGGCACCGAGGCCGCTAGGCCAAGCAGTTCGCGTTCATCCTGGCCGGTGGCCCGCACGGTGCTGCTGTGCCTGCGGATGTAGTACGCCCAATCATTCCGTCGCGCCGACAGGCTGACTCTTGCCCTGTACGGGCGCGTCTCGCCGCCCGGTGCATACAGGATGAGGATCGTCCTGCCATGGACTTCATGAACCGCCGTTACCGGATGGTAGGGTGGTCGAATCGCGGAATTCCCCAGATTCAACAGCTCCTTCTGGATGCCGTCGACGGTATTGGGGTCAATGCCCCTTGGCGGCAAGACCGGTTGGCCGTCCTGTTCCTCCACGCCCAGCACGACATAGCCGCCGCCGAGATTGTGAAAGTCGTTGGCGAAGGCGGCCAACGCGTGGATAACGCCGGTCGGATTCCAACCCGCCTTGTATTCCACGCGCTCGCCCTCGATCGTTCGGCGCTGCAGGAGGTTGTCGACGTTGATGGGCAGGTTGACTGGCATGGCGGACTGGACACCTCGTCGAGGTATGGCGCAACCATCCGTACAGGACATCGTTCTTGCAACCGGGTGGTGTTGCCCTTCATCGGCCGCGATGGAACTGACCCGGTAATTCTATCAGGACGGCGAAGGTCAAGGCTCGGCACCTAACGAGTTACGAGTTGCCACCAGATGGACTCTTCGTGACGCACGCTTTGATCTAGTCGGGGGCAGACGGGGCAGTCGAGTGGGTTCGACGAGGCTGGTGGCTAGCCGACCGGCACCTTCAAGCGAACAACGCCCCCACGCTTTCCCCCGTGTGGATCCGCCGGATGGCCTCGGCCATGAGCGGTGCCACGGATAGGACGGTCATCTTGTCGAGGCGCTTCTCGTTCGGGACGTCGACCGTGTTGGTCACGGTCAGCGCTTCGATGGGCGAGTCGCGCAGACTGTCGATGGCATTGCCGACCAGCACGCCGTGGGTGGCGCCGGCGAAGACGCGCCGCACGCCCGCCGCCTGCAGGGTGCGGGCGGTCTCGACCATGGTGCCACCGGTGGAGATCTCGTCCTCGAAAACGATCGCGTCCTTGTCCGCCACCTCGCCCACCACATGGCCCTGACGGACCTCCGTGTCGCTGACCCGGCGCTTGTCGATGATGGCCAGCGGCAAGTGCAGGCGCGTTGCGAACTTGCCCGCCCGTTTGGCGCCGCCGGCATCGGTGGCGACGATCACCGCCCGGGCCATGTCGCAGGTATTGCGAATGTGCTCCGCGACAATGGGTATCGCCGTCAGGTGATCGACGGGAATGCTGAAGAACCCGTGCACCTGCTCGGCGTGCAGGTCCATGGTCAGCACCCGGTGGGCGCCGGCGGTCCTCAGGAGATCGGCGATCAACCGTCCGGCGATGGAGATCCGGGGCGCATCCTTCTTGTCCGAGCGCGCGTAGGAGAAATACGGAATCACCGCCGTGATGCGCCGTGCCGACGCGCTGCGCAGGGCATCCAGGGTGACGAGCAGTTCGAGTATCCGGTCGCTGGCGGGTTCGGTGACCGCCTGGACCACGAAGGTGTCGCGTTCGCGGACGTTCTCGTCGATCTGGACGGACAGGTTGTCGTTGGAGAATCGCGAGATCGTCAGGCTGCTCCGGCTGATGCCGAGGCACTGGCAGATCTCGTCGGTCAAGGCGGGGTTCGAACGGCCCGCGAAGATTCTCAGTTCGTCGTTCATGCCACTACCCTCAATGTCCGTCCAGACGTGCCAGTTGATCCCGGAGCGTGTCGAGTCGGTTCTGCAATCCGTGGTGTTTGTCGCGCTCCTTCGTCACCACGGCCTCGGGTGCCTTGGCGAGGAAATTCTCGTTGGCAAGCTTCGCCTCGACACGGGCGAAGTCCTTTGCGGCCTTGTCGATTGCCTTCGCAAGGCGCGACCGTTCGGCATCGACGTCGATGAGACCAGCCATCGGGACCATTACCCGCAATGGACCGGCCTCCCCATCGGCGTTGCCTGCGATCACCTGAACGGCAACGGGGGGCGGCTCGGCGCCGTCGTCGAGCCATCTGACGGATCCAACGTTCGCCAGACGCTGCAGCAGCTCCCTGCTGTCGTTTGCCCGCATGCGATCTTGCGGCCCGCCGCCCTGCAACAGGACATCGACCTGCCTGGACGGGGCGACGTTCAGTTCGCCGCGTATGTTTCGCGTTGCAGTCACCACGGCCTTGAGCCATTCGATGGCGGCTTCGGCATCGGCGGCCGCCGGCTCGTCCTCGGCTTCGGGGAAGGGGCGGTGCATGATCGTATCGCCGGTGGAACCGTTGAGCGGTGCGATCCGCTGCCACAGCGTCTCGGTGATGAACGGCACGATCGGATGCGCCGCCCTGAGTAGGAGTTCGAGGACATCGAGCAGCGTCTTTTTCGCGGCACGCGCCTCTTCGGGACGGGCGGAAGCATCGAACAGGACCGGCTTGGTGAGTTCGACGTACCAGTCGCAGTACTCGTGCCAGGCGAATTCGTAGACGGCGTTGGCGTAGAGGTCGAACCGGTAGTTGGCGATGGCCCGGTGGGCCGTGGCGAGCAGCTCCCGGCTCCTCGAACGTATCCATCGGTCCGGTGTCCCCTCCCGGATCGGCCCGTCGAGCTGACCGGCGTTGTCGATGTGCCCGAGCACGAACCGGGTGGCGTTCCAGAGTTTGTTGCAGAAGTTCCGGTAGCCCTCGATGCGCGCCAGATCGAAGGCGAGATCGCGTCCCTGGGATGCCATGGCGCAGAACGTGAAGCGCAACGCGTCGGTGCCGTAGGCCGGGATGCCCTTGGGGTACTCGCGGCGGGTGCGGGCTTCGATGGCCTCGGCCATGCGCGGCTGCGTCATGTTGGCCGTGCGCTTGGCCACCAGGCCGTCGGTGGAGATGCCGTCGATGATGTCCAGCGGGTCCAGGCCGTTGCCGCGGGTCTTCGACATCTTCGCCCCGTCGGCGTCGCGCACCATGCCGTGGATGTACACCTTCCGAAACGGCACCTCGCCGGTGAACTTCATGGTCATCATGACCATCCGCGCGACCCAGAAGAAGATGATGTCGTAGCCGGTCACGAGAACGTCGGTGGGATGGTAGGTGTCGAGTTCCGGCGTCCGTTCCGGCCAACCCAGGGTGCCGAATGTCCACAGCGCCGACGAGAACCAGGTGTCGAGGACGTCGTCGTCCTGGCGAAGCGGCTCGGCATCGTCGAGACCGGCCCGGGCCCGGGCTTCGGATTCCGTCCTGCCGACGTGAATGTTGCCCGCCTGGTCGTAGAAGGCGGGGATCCGGTGGCCCCACCACTGTTGGCGGCTGATGCACCAGTCCTGGATGTCGCGCATCCAGGCGAAATACATGTTCTCGTACTGCCTAGGCACGAACTCGATGTCGCCGTCCTCCACGGCCTTGATCGCGGGGTCGGCCAGCGGCTTGATCTTGACGAACCACTGGTCGGTGAGCCAGGGCTCGACGACGGCGTCGGAGCGGTCGCCCCGGGGCACCGTCATGGTGTGCTCCTCGATTTTCTCGAGAAGCCCGGCGGTCTCCATGTCGGCGACGACGCGCTGGCGCGCCTCGAAGCGGTCGAGG
>CAZJRX010000091.1:8883-12569 GCA_964548145.1 uncultured Pseudomonadales bacterium
CGCGTTGTCGTTGATCGTCGCGTCGGCGTCGAAGATGTTGACCATCTCGAGGTTGTGCCGAATGCCGATGGCGTTGTCGTCGAAGTC
The DNA here is from genome assembly GCA_964548145.1 of uncultured Pseudomonadales bacterium. Classification (GTDB taxonomy): domain Bacteria; phylum Pseudomonadota; class Gammaproteobacteria; order Pseudomonadales; family Azotimanducaceae; genus VXYL01. The sequence continues at coordinate 8,971 of CAZJRX010000091.1, forward strand.
GTGGGCCGGGGTGATCTTGACGCATCCGGAGCCGAACTCGGGGTCCACGTGGTCGTCCGCGACCACCGGAATCCGCCGACCTACGAGGGGCAGTACCACCGTTTCGCCGACCAATGACCGATACCGGTCATCGTCCGGGTGTACGGCGACGGCGGTGTCGCCGAGCATGGTCTCGGGACGGGTTGTCGCAACGACGAGGTGGTCGAGCCCGCCACCGGTCGTCGCACCGTCGGCCAACGGGTAGCGGAAGTTCCACAGGTGACCGGCCTCCTCGTTGTTGGCCACCTCGAGATCGGAGATGGACGTCTTGAGAACCGGATCCCAGTTGACAAGCCGTTTGCCCCGGTAGATCAAGCCCTCGTCGTAGAGCCGGACGAACACCTCGATCACCGCCCGGGAGAAGCCCTCGTCCATCGTGAAGCGCTCGCGGCTCCAGTCCACCGACGAGCCCATGCGGCGGATCTGTTGGGAGATGTTGCCGCCCGTCGTACGTTTCCAGTCCCAGACCTTGTCGATGAAAGCGCTTCGGCCGATGTCGCCGAGCTTGATCCCCGCCTCCAGCAGTTGCCGCTCCACCACCATCTGGGTGGCGATCTGGGCGTGGTCCGTACCCGTTTGCCAGAGGGCCCGCCGGCCACGCATCCTGTGGTAGCGCATCAGCGCATCCATCAACGTGTGCTGGAAGGCGTGGCCGATATGCAGCCGGTCGGTGATATTCGGCGGCGGGATGACGATGCAGTAGGGTTTTCCGTTGCCGCGTGGTGCGAAGTGTCCCTCGCCCTCCCAGTGGGCGTAGAGGCCCGCTTCGATCGCCGCAGGGTCGAAGTTGCCGCTAATCGCCATGCTGCGAACTCATGCTTGTGGCGGGCGGCGATCCGGCACGCCGAACCCTGCAGTCGTAACCGCTTCCGGTGCCAAGAGCTATTCCCAGTCGCCCAGTTCGTGGTGGAACAGGGGATAGCCGCCGTCGCGGTAGCGACGGTAGCGTTCCCGCCCGGCTGCACGCTGGTTCGCGAGCACCACCTCCGAGACGCGTTCGAATCGATTGAAGAATGCCGGAATCTCGGCGGCCAGGTTGATCAGCACTTCGTCGTGCGTCGGCTCCTCGTCCTCGGTGCCGACGGTCACCGGTTCCGATCCGGACGCATCGGCCAGTCTGGCGTGGGGCAGGAAGCGGTCCCGGGGGTACTCCCAGAGCAATCCGTCGAGGTCGTCCGCGGCCTCGCCGGTGGTGCGGATGTGTACGCGTTTGCCGGCGGTTGCGGCCCGGTGGGCCAGACGACAGGTGAACCGTTGCCGGGCGACCTCGTCGATATCCGGCAGGATGTAGAAGTCGATGCGCGTCATCCTGCCGGGGACGCCGCCTTGATCAGGTATTCGAAGAGTGCGGGAACGGGCCGCCCGGTGGAACCCTTGCCGCCCCTATAGGCGCTGCCGGCGATATCCAGATGCGCCCACGGGTAGTCCCGTGCGAATCGGGACAGGAAGCAGGCAGCGACGATCGAACCGGCGGCCCGGCCGCCGCCGACGTTCTTCATGTCCGCGAACGCGCTGTCCAAAGCGCTTTGGTAGTCGTCCCAGAGCGGCATCCGCCACATGCGGTCGCCGGTCGCATCGCCCGCAGACGCAAGGGCGCCCGCGAGGGCGTCGTCGTTGGCGTACAAAGCGCTGGCCTGGGATCCCAATGCCACCACCTGGGCACCGGTCAGGGTCGCGATGTCGACCACCGCAGCGGGTTTGAAGCGCTTTGCGTAGGTGAGCGCGTCGCAGAGCACCAGCCGGCCTTCGGCATCGGTATTGATTATCTCGACCGTCTGCCCGGACATCGTGGTGACGATATCGCTCGGCCGGGACGCGCTGCCGCCGGGCATGTTCTCGGCGGCCGCCGCCATGGCGATCAGGTTGATGGGCAGTTCAGCGGCTATCGCCGCCGTCATGGCACCGAGTACGCTGGCGGCGCCGCACATGTCCCATTTCATCTCTTCCATGCCGGCCGACGGCTTGATGCTGATGCCGCCGGTGTCGAAGGTGATGCCTTTGCCGAGAAGAACAACGGGCTTGTCGCCACGGTTGCCGCCCTTGTAGTTGACGATGATCATTCGCGCCGGGGTGGCGGATCCGCGGGTCACCGACAGGAACGCTCCCATGCCGAGTTCCGACATCTTCTTTTCGTCAAGCACGGTCGTGGTCACGTTGCCGACGCCGCGCGAGACCCGGCGTGCTTCCCGGGCCAGAAAGGTGGGGTTGCAGACGTTGGGCGGGTGGTTGCCGAGATCCTTCGCCAGGGCGAGTCCTTCGTCGAGTGCTTGAGAATGGCTGACGGCACGGCGCAGAGCGGCTCGCTGCCGGGATAGTACGCCGACCCGACGCAGTTTGGCGGCGTCCGGTTTCTTGGACTTGTAGGGATTGAACCGGTACGTGGCGTGCGACACCGCCGCAAGCGCCGTACGGGTCTTCCAGTAGGCGTTGGCGCCGCCGGCGTCGAAATCGTCGATGCACACGGTGGCATCGCCCACATCGAGGGCCGCCAGCGAGTTGGCGACGGCGTCGACGTCGCGACGGAAGTCCGCCCGTTTGCCCTCGACGCTCCCGTCCTCGGATTCGCCGCCGACGATCAGCATCCTCGACGGCCGATCGGCGAGGAACGCCTTGGCGACGGCGCCGGGCTTGGCGCGGGACCCGGCAAGCACCAGGTCCACCTGCTCGGCAACGCCCAGTGCCGCCGCGGTCGCACGTGCCCGCCGGCGTGGTACGACGAGGCAATCGGTGGATACCGAGGCTGCGTTCCCCGTTCTTGATGCATACCGCATAATCGGACTCCCGTTTGCCTGCGGCATCTTAGCTTATATGAACGCGCTGAAACGCCTTCGCCAGTCTCGGCGTTCGGGTTTGGTTCATGGGTGCGTCGCAGGATCCATCCGGCGCGTCCTTCTGCTGCGCGCGGTCTGAACGTGGCAGTCGCCCTCCCGGGAATGCCGTGGCCGCAGGTCGCCGCCCGATACGTGGCACGCGAGTCGGCGGTCGTGTTCCTCGGGGTGTTCGCGGTGTTGTTGATCGTCGGTTTGAGTGCGCGCTTCATCGCCTTTCTGCAAGCGGCGGCGGATGGCAGGTTCACGGCTGAGGCGCTGCTGGTCCTGCTCGCCCTGCGGATTCCCGAATTCGTACAGGTAACGGCGCCGTTCGCGCTGTTCCTCGCCTTGCTGCTTACCGCCGGTCGCCTCCATGCCGAGCGTGAGTACGCCGTGCTGGCGACCGCAGGCGCCAGCCCCGGCCGTTTCGTCCGCTGGCTGTCGGCGATCGTCCTTCCGGTTGCGGCACTGGTCGCCGCGTTGTCGTTGGTCGTGACTCCCGAGGCGCGGAAACGCTATGCCGACCTATCCCTCGCGCAACTCGTCGATAGCGAATTCGATGCACTGGTTCCGGGTGCGTTCCATACCCACGACGAGGGACGCCGGGTCAGCTATGCGGCGGCGGTGAATCCAGCGACCAACCAGCTCGAGGGCGTGTTCTTTGCCGAACGCGTGGGTCCGAAAGAGGTCACCGTGTGGGCGAAGAGCGGGCGTCAGCACCGCCATCCCACGACGCAAAGCCGATTCCTG
>CAZJRX010000092.1:0-1269 GCA_964548145.1 uncultured Pseudomonadales bacterium
GCATGTGCGCGCACGGGACCAAAAGACCGGCGAGGGCGCGGCCAGCGCAGTCTGTGGTCGCTCAAACCCATGGGCAATCTCCGCAACCATCGGATATGCAAAGTGTTTCGTCATGGCATCAAGCGGCTGGTGAGAAATGCGGGCTAGTCCACCGTGGCCGCCGCGATCCGATTCTCGATCTCGCGCGCCCAGACCTGCGGTCCCGTGACATGCACCGATTCGCCCCGTGCATCAACCGAGACCGTGACGGGCATGTCCTTGACCTCGAACTCGTAGATCGCCTCCATGCCCAAGTCCTCGAAGGCAAGTCGCCTCGACTTGGTGATCGCCCGGGCAATGAGGTACGCGGCGCCGCCCACGGCGATCAGCGACACGGCCCCCAGATCACGAATGGCGTCTATCGCCACCGGTCCCCGTTCCGCCTTGCCGATCATGCCCAGAAGTCCCGTGTGTTCAAGCATGGTCCGGGTGAACTTGTCCATGCGGGTCGCAGTGGTGGGGCCGGCCGGACCAATGACTTCGTCGCCGACGGGATCCACCGGTCCCACGTAGTAGATGAACCGGTCGCGGAAATCGACCGGCAGCGCAGCGTCCTGGGCGATCAAGTCCACCAACCGCTTGTGGGCCGCATCGCGACCGGTGAGCAGTCGGCCGGATAGCAGCAGCGTCTCGCCCGCTCGCCAGGTGACCGTCTCGGCACGGGTCACGGTATCGAGGTTCACCCGCTTGACGTCCTCCCCGGGTCGATACGCGACCTCCGGCCAGTCGGCGAGGTCCGGTGGCTCGAACACCGCCGGTCCCGTCCCGTCGAGTTCGAACTTCACATGCCGGGTCGCGGTACAGTTCGGTATCACCGCCACCGGCTTGGTGGCGGCATGCATGGGGTATTCCAGCACCTTGACGTCCAGCACGGTGGTGAGGCCACCTAAACCCTGGGCACCGATCCCGAGGCTATTGACCTTGTCGAAGATCTCGAGGCGCAGTACCTCGGCCCGGTTGGCCGGTCCCCGCGCCTTCAGATCGTGCATGTCGATCGGCGCCATCATGGCTTCCTTGGCAAGCAGCATGGCCTTTTCCGGCGAGCCGCCGACACCGATGCCGAGGATGCCGGGCGGGCACCACCCGGCACCCATGGTCGGGACCGTCTCGAGGATCCAGTCGACCAGCGAGTCGGACGGGTTGAGCGTGGCGAACCTGGCCTTGGCCTCGCTGCCGCCGCCCTTGGCCGCCACCTCTACACCGAGCTTGTCGCCGGGAACGATCCTGGTG
>CAZJRX010000092.1:1279-4500 GCA_964548145.1 uncultured Pseudomonadales bacterium
GGTGTGGATCACCGCCGGCGTGTTGTCCCGGGTATTGATCCGAGCGCCGTCAGGGTCCGCGACGATCGAGCCGCGCAGCACGTTGTCCGGGTGCAGGTAGGCCCGGCGCACGCCCTCGTTGATCATCTCGTCGAGGCTCTTGCCACCCGCCCAGGAGACCTCCATGCCGACCTCGAGAAAGACGATGACGATACCCGTGTCCTGGCAGATCGGCCGCTTGCCCAGGGCGCACATCCGGGAGTTCTCGAGCACCTGCGCGAGCGCGGCCTTGGCGGCGGGCGACTCCTCTCGTTCATAGGCATCCGCCATGGCGCGGATGAAGTCCGGCGGGTGGTAGTAGGAGATGTATTGCAGGGCATCGGCGATGCTCTGGGTCAGGTCGTCCGCGTTGATGACGGTCATCTCGGTACCTCAGCCTGATGATGGGACTGATTCTACGCCCCCAGGTACGATTCACCCATCCTGCGGCGCAGGCGCATCGCAGGCGCACAGGAGCGCGTTCAAGGTACACTCGAAAACGCGAGGGAGGGGTTCATGGCCGAAGCAGTGTCCTACACCGAGGGCGAACTCGCGCTAGCGACAGGCATAATCAAATATCTCGAACAGGGTTCCGGCCCACCCGTCGTCGTTCTCCACCATAGCTGGGGAAGCCCGGGCTGGCTGCCGTTCCATGACCGACTGGCGCAAGACCACCGATTGGTCGTTCCGGACATGCCCGGCTGGGGCGGCTCCGAGCGGCCCGCCTGGGCAAGGGATCCCCGGGACATCGCGATCATCGTGGCGCGCCTGCTGGCCCGGCTCGAACTAGACGACGTCGTGCTCGTCGGGCTGGGTTTCGGCGGCTACGTGGCAGCCGAACTCGCGACCATGAACCCGTCGAGGCTTGCCCGCCTCGTGCTGGTCGGCGCGGCCGGCCTGCAACCGAAGACCGGCGAGATCACGGATCAGATGATGCTCTCCCACCGCAAGTACATCGAGGAGAGCTTCCGGGACGCCGAGACGTACACCGACTACATCGGGGACGAGCCCGCGGACGACATCCGCCAACTATGGGACCTGTCCCGGGAGATGACCGCACGCGTCACCTGGAAGCCCTACATGTTCAACCGGCGTCTTGAACCTCTGCTCGGGGATCTTGACGTGCCGACGCTCATCGTCTGGGGCGACAAGGACAAGGTGGTTCCCTTCGAGTGTGCCAAGCAGTACGAGGCCGCCATTCCGACCGCTCGAATCGAAGTCATCGAGGGGGCTGGCCACGTCGTCGAATTGGAGGAACCAGATCAACTCGCCGCCCTTGTCGCGAATGCGTAGGTAGGCCGCGGGTCATTGAGAGAGACGAACCATGTTCATCGGACACTTCACTGAACGCCCCTACCAAGATCCCAAGTCGGGGTACTTCGGCGCTACCGGACGCAGCCTCATGGATCTCGGCATGTCCAACGCCAGCTACGACCCGAAACTCGGCGCCGACCTCTACAACCGCTACCTCGACGAACGGGTGTTCGCGGAGGAGATGGGCTTCGACGGGCTCATGCTGAACGAGCATCACTCAACGCCCTTCTGCATGGGGCAGGTCATGAACCTGGAAGCGGCGATCCTCGCGCGCATCACCCGCCGCGCCAAGATCGTCCTGCTTGGCAACATCCTGCCCATCTGGGACGACCCCCTGTTTCTCGCCGAGGAACTCGCCGAGATCGACATGATCTCCCGGGGCCGGCTGGTCACCGGCTGGGTGCGTGGCACGGGTCGCGAGAGCGTCGCCCACAATGCCGTGCCGCCCTACAACTGGGAACGATTCCAGGAAGCCCACGACTTCATCGTCGAAGCCTGGACCAAGCCCGGGCCGTTCCGCTGGGAGGGCGAGCACTACCACTACCGCTACGTGAACCCCTGGTCCCGCCCGTACCAGGAGCCGCACCCGCCGATCTGGATTCCCGGCGTCATGAGCCGCAACACCGTCGCCTGGGCCGCCAAGCATCGCTACCCCTACCTCATGCTCGCCACGGAACTGCAGCCGACGCTGGAGTCCTTTCAATACTACGACGAGGTTGCCGCCGAGGAAGGCTACGAGGCCGGCACAGAGCACCGCGGCTATCTCTTCAAGGTCCATGTGGACGAGACCGAGGAACTCGCCGAAGAGGCCGGCCGAAAATACGTGCAAGGTCCAAGCAACCCGTTCCTCGAAGGCAACCAGGGCATTGTCCGGCCGTTCATCCAGAACCTGCCCGGCCTCACCCAGCGCAACAACCTGCTGCCGACGATGCGCAGTTTCGCCGCGGCGGCATCCCGGGGCCGCGCCGGCCAGCATCTGAAGGAACAGAAGAAGGAAGCGCCGCCCGCGCCGCCCAAGGACACCTACGTCGACCAGACCGAGAAGCTCTCCATCATTTCCGGAACGCCGGACTCGGTGATTCCCAAGGTGCGCCACGTCCTGGAAACCCTGCGCCCAGGCACGATCTTCTTTTGGGACGGGGACGGCGCAATGAGCCATGACGACCAGATGCGGAGCCTGAGGCTGATGGGCTCGGACGTGATTCCGGCGGTGCGCGAGATGGCGGACGAACTCGATCTCAAGGGGCCCTTCGAGGTCGACGCGGTCGGCGAGGCCCAGACGTCGCGGGAAGCGTCCACCGGGAGTTCCGATGACGCAGCCACCCAAGCCGCCGACTGATCGTGTCGACCAAGGTAGTCCCCGAAGGGCGCGCGGTCGCCGGTCGGAATTCGCGTGGCCTCGGTCCTACCGTACAGGAGTGCGGAGCACTCTCGACCGCGCCCGAAGGGCGCGCCGGGACGGGACAAGCCCGTCCCCTACGGACTACTCCGAACAGCGCCCCCCGCCCAGCACGCAGAACCGCGAGCAATGCGGGTGATTGAGGGCGACGTCACCTAGGCTGTCGTCGAGTCGTCCGCCGAGGCTGAACGCCGGGTCATAGGGCAGCAGCGTGCAGCTTGCCACTACCGGCGACTCGGCACCCTTGTGCTTGACCACCATGCGCGAGGACGCGCACATCACCTGCGCCGGCCGCACGCCGAGAACGTCCCAGCATTCGGTGGTGATCTCGGGCGTATCCGCGTTGAGGTCCATTTCCGGAAACAGCACGAGGTCGGCGGGCGACGACGTGTCGATGTTGATGTTCTCGGCTTGGAACAACCGTTCGAACCCGGCGCGAAGCGAATCCTCGTCGTCGCCCCACCGCCTCCGACCCGCAACCGCAATCTCG
>CAZJRX010000092.1:4510-8514 GCA_964548145.1 uncultured Pseudomonadales bacterium
CGTGGAGTTCCGGGCGGTAGTGATCGATGGAGACGCGCAGGGACAGCCGGGATCCGTACCAGTCGCGCAGGGCGAGAAGCTCGGAGGCGCATTTCATCATCGGCCGCATCGCGTTGGTCAGCACGAGCACCCGATACGCCCCGGCCAAGCTGTCCGCGAGCATGGCGGGCAGGTCGGGGTTGATGAACGGTTCGCCGCCGGTGAAGCCGATCTCCTCGGTGTCGAGCGCGAGCGCCGAAATCTCCTCCAAGTACCGCCTCACCTCGAGGCGGCTCAAGTACACCAGCCGGTCATTGCGGGGACTCGACTCAATGTAGCAGTGACCGCATTGCAGATTGCACAGGGTTCCGGTGTTGAACCAGAGCGTGCGCAGTCGATCAAGGGCAACCCGGGCCCGGGGCTCGCCCTCGGCGGTCCAGTCGGGATCAACGAATTTCCCAGGTGCCCCAGGCCGCGCGATCAACGGACTGCTAGAGTGTTGCGGATGCCCATTCGGCAAGCCAAGGCGTGCGAAAACGCGGACGTCGTCGTGATCGGCGGGGGTCCTGCCGGGAGCACGGCGGCCACGCTTCTCGCCCGCGCCGGCTTCAAGGTCCGGCTGTTCGAGCGCGAGCGCTTTCCGCGATTGCATATCGGCGAGTCCCTGCTGCCTGCGACGTTGGCCGTCCTCGACGGCATAGGAGTATTGGACGCCATTCGGGCCGCGGGGTTCAAGCAAAAATGGGGCGCCACGATGTGCTGGGGACGCGACGCCGAACCGTGGAGCTGGTACTTCCGCGAGACCAACAAGCGTTTCCCGCACGCCTACCAGGTTTGGCGCCCGCGGTTCGATGAGATTCTGCTCAATCACAGCCGCGCCTGCGGGGTCGAAGTCCGCGAGGGGACCGGCGTCAAACGCGTGCTGTTCAACGGTGACCGGGCGACGGGCATCGAACTCGACAACGGCGAGTGGATCAGCGCGGCGATGGTCGTCGATGCCAGCGGTCAGTCGTCGCTCATCGCCCGCCAACGCTCGCTGAAAGTCTGGGATCCCGAGTTTCGGAACCTGGCTGTCTACGGCTACTTCCATGGCTGTGCCCATCTCGAGGCGCCCGACGACGGCAACATCTTCATCGAGTCCTATGCCAACGGGTGGATGTGGAAGATCCCGCTCGCGGGCGGGGTATCCAGCATCGGTGCGGTGGTGGATCGTGACTTCGGTGCCACGTCGATCCGAGTGGTCGGACTACGCGCGTTCCTCACCGATCAGATCGCGGCGGCGCCGCGCAGCGCCACCATGGTCGGCGACGCCAGAATGGACTCGCCGCCCAAGGCCGTCAGGGACTGGTCGTACTCGGCCTCGTCGATGACCGGGCCCGGCTGGATTCTCGTCGGCGACGCCGCCTGCTTCGTCGACCCGCTGTTCTCGACCGGCGTTCACCTTGCCATGACCGCCGCCCACATCGGCGCCGCGTACGTCGTCTCGGCACTGTCCGACCCGGACTATGCCGACGAGGCGTCGACCGCCTTCGAGCGCATGTACCGCACCCAGTACGAGCACTTTCACGAACTGGCCCGGCTGTTCTATGCCGGAAACCGCACCGTCGACTCGTACTTCTGGGAGACGCGACGCATCACCGGCGAACGACGATCGCCACGGGAAGCCTTCGTGCGGGCGGTCTCGGGCCAGGCCGCCGCTGGTTACGAACGATCGGTATTGAGTCGCGCGGAACTGCCCACGAGTTTCGAGGCCGCAGTCGCCGGTGCCCAACCTACTAACGTGGAAGTCGATGTCGCGCGTATCCGACCAACCCTGGCACCGGGGTTGTCGCTGGTTCGCACCGCCGTGCTAGGAGACGGCCGCTTCGAACCCGGTCATGTCATACGCGGCGAGCACCGAGTGGATCTCCCCGTGAGTCCGCTGGTCGCACACCTCGTCCGGCACGCGGAACGGCACCGAGACGCCCCGACGGTGCCTGAAATCGCCCGCATCATCGCCACCGAGAACGGTGTCCCGACCAGCCGCGTCCTCCCCCACCTACTGGAAGCCACTCGACTGCTGATCCGAGATCGCGTGCTGGAAGCCATCGAGTATTGACGGGACCGCAACCCAAGTCCACACATGCGTAAAAGGTCGACCTTAACGACTAAATTACCTTGTATTTAGTCACTCTAGGTGTGAATATCAATAGCTAAATGCCATAGACTCGCTCATTGGCACGGACTTCCGGAGGCCGTCTCTGCCTACGCGTCCACAGCCGGACGCGACTTCATCGAAGTCGCACGCGTCCAGCAGAACGTGATCGCGACCTACCGGGACGACTTCAACAAATACAGCCATGGTCGGTTGAGGGACCGAATACGGCTGGTGTTCGACCGTTTGCCCGCCATGGTCGGGCGAAAGTTCAAGTACGTCGGTGTGAGCCGGGATCACCGCGCCGCCGAACTGGCCGATGCATTGGCCCACCTCTGCATGGCGCGGGTCGTATGGAAGATCCCTCGAACCGCCGCAAACGGACTTCCCCTGGACGCGGAAGTCAACGAGCGCTATTTCAAGTGCCTGACCATGGACGTGGGGCTAATGTGCGCTGCCCTGGGCCTGAACGTCGTCGACCTGGGAAAAGAGAACCTTGCGCTCGTCAACGACGGTGCCCTCGCCGAACAGTTCGTCGGCCAGGAACTAATCGGTAGCGGTCCATCCGACCAAACGGCTGCATTGCACTACTGTGCACGCGAAGCGAGGAACGCGACTGCCGAGGTCGATTACCTTCTCGCCATCGGTCGGCGGATCGTGCCTGTTGAAGTGAAGGTCGGAACCACGGGGTCGCTACGCTCCCTACACCAGTTCCTAGTCGAAAAACGCGGTGGCTTCGCCATTCGGTTCAACGCGGACGTACCCAGCCTCCTCAGCGACTCCCGGGAGCTTGCAGACGGTTCGGTCATTGACTACCGCCTCCTGTCGCTGCCGCTCTACCTCGCCCGTCAAGCACGGCGACTGGCCGCCGATGTCGTCGATCCCCAACGGGACTCGATGCTCGGTCAACCAGGCACCTCGAAACCCGTGCAGGAAAGCCCGGTCACGGCCAAGGCCGTACAATAGGATCTCGTCGCGTACCCCAAGCCAAGTTTGTCCCAACGAGCCGCCAGGATCATCAACGACATCGACGCCATCGACCCCGCGGCGTGGAACCGTTGCGCGAACCCGGCCGGCACCGAATACAACCCGTTCCTCGATCACCGGTTCCTAAGCGCGTTGGAACAGAGCGGCAGTGTCTCGGCGAAGACCGGCTGGCAGCCGTTCCACGTCGTGCTTTCGGGACCGGACAGTGGGGTCAACGACGCGATTGGCGCCGTGCCGATGTACTTGAAGTCGCACTCCCACGGCGAGTACGTGTTCGATTCCGGCTGGGCGCACGCGTTCTACCAAGCCGGCGGCCGCTACTACCCCAAGCTGCAGGTGAGTGTCCCGTTCACGCCGGCCACCGGTCGCCGCCTGCTGGTGGCGGAACACGCGGACGATCCGGCACAAGTCGAGAACATGTTGCTCGGCGCGACAGTTCAAGTCGCCCGTCAACTCGAGGTGAGTTCCGTCCACTTCACGTTCATGCCCGAAGCGCAGTGGCGACGGGCCGGTGAACTCGGCTGCCTGCAACGCATTGACACGCAATTCCACTGGCAGAACGAGGGCTACGCCACGTTCGACGATTTCACCGCCGAGCTCGCCCACAAGAAACGCAAGAATATTCGCCGGGAACGCCGGGATGCCCTGGCGAACGGCATCGAGATCGAGTGGTTGACCGGGGACATCAGCGAAGCGCAGTGGGATGCGTTCTACGCTTTCTACGTCGACACCGGCGGCCGCAAATGGGGTACGGCCTACCTCAACCGCGAGTTCTTCAGCCGCGTCGGCGAGACCATGGGCGAACAGATACTGCTCGTGATGTGCAAGCGCGCCGGCCGCTACATCGCCGGCGCGATCAACTTCATCGGCAGCGAAACGCTATACGGACGCAACTGGGGCTGCG
>CAZJRX010000092.1:8552-12455 GCA_964548145.1 uncultured Pseudomonadales bacterium
CACCGGTTCCTGCATTTCGAGACGTGCTACTACCAAGCCATCGATTTCGCCATCGACCGGGGCTTGAAGCGCGTGGAGGCCGGCGCCCAAGGCGGTCACAAGCTGGCCCGGGGCTACATGCCGAAGCCAACCTACTCGGCGCACTGGATCAGCGACCCCAGGTTGCGCACGGCGGTACAGCGCTACCTCGCCGACGAGCGAGAGTATGTACGGGAGGACATCACCTACATCGAGGAGCGCCACTCGCCGTTCCGTGTGAAGGTGGATTTCGATACGCCACCGGCGATGAAGAACGGTTGACCCCGGCGTCGCATTAGCTGCTGCCGCGGACACGGTCAATGGTTTACATTGCGCGGCATGAACAAATACGCCATCAAGTCCGCACTCGAGCAGCAACCCGGCACCGAGGTCACCGTCAGCGGCTGGGTGAAGTCCCGGCGGACGTCGCGGGGCGGCTTCTCGTTCATCGCCTTGAACGACGGTTCGTGCTTCGCCGACCTCCAAGTGGTGGCCGACCAAGCGCTCGGCAACTACGCGGACATCGTCGAACTCGGTGCCGGTTGCGCCCTACAAGTCACCGGGACCGTCGCGGAATCCCAGGGCAAGGGACAGGATCGGGAGATCCAGGCGAGCGCCGTGAACATCGTCGGCCTGGTCGACGATCCCGAGACCTACCCCATTGCCAAGAAGCGCCACACCTTCGAGTACCTGCGCACCGTCGCCCACCTGCGGCCGCGCACCAGCACCTTCGGGGCCATCTCCCGGATCCGCAACACCGTGGCGCAAGCCGTACACCGCTACTTCGATGACAACGGCTTCGTCTGGGTGAACTGTTCCAGGTGACGACTCCGCCGCCGTCGAGCTTCTTCGGGCGAGATACCTTCCTGACCGTATCCGGCCAACTGAACGTCGAGCCGTACTGCCTGTCCATGAGCAAGGTCTATACCTTCGGGCCGACGTTCCGCGCCGAGAACTCGAACACCAGCCGGCATCTCGCCGAGTTCTGGATGATCGAGCCGGAAATCGCCTTCGCGGACTTGGGCGACCTCGCCGACCTCGCAGAGGACTTCCTGAAGAGCATCTTCGCCGAGGTCCTGCGCCGCCATCCGGACGACATGGCGTTTTTCCGCGACCGGATTGACAAGTCCGTCATCGAGCGGCTGCAGAACGTCATCGAGTCCACCTTCCTGCGGCTCGACTACGCCGAAGCCGTGGAAATCCTCGAGGCGTCCGGAAAGACCTTCGAGTTTCCCGTCGAGTGGGGCCGCGACCTGCAGTCGGAGCACGAGCGCTACCTCACCGAAGAGCACGCCGGTGGTCCCGTGGTCGTCGTCAACTACCCCAAGGACATCAAGGCGTTCTACATGCGCCTGAACGACGACGACAAGACCGTCGCCGCCATGGACGTGCTCGTGCCCGGCGTCGGCGAGATCATCGGCGGCAGCCAGCGGGAGGAGCGGCTCGACGTGCTGGACTCGCGCATGACGGATGCCGTCAAGGAGGAACTGTGGTGGTACCGCGATCTGCGCCGCTACGGTTCGGTGCCCCACGCCGGCTTCGGGCTCGGCCTCGAGCGCCTGGTCCTCTACGTCACGGGCATGGAGAACATCCGCGACGCCATCCCGTTCCCCCGGGTGCCGAACAACGCCGCTTTCTGAACACGACGCCGGTCGTCAGGTCATACGACCATGAGGGACCATGAGGGCTGCCCAGTCGGCACAGGCGTAAGATACGGCCATGCGTGAAAGCGGCACCAAGTACCGAACGGCGCAGGGCTTCAGCGCCATCAAGGACGGCATCAAGGTGGTCAACCTCGAGACCGCCGAGCCGCCGTTGCGCAAGCCGCCGTGGCTGCGGGTGCGCCTCGGCGGCAACGGCGCATACGCCAACGTCCTACGCACCGTCCGCGAGCATCGTCTCGCGACGGTCTGCGAGGAATCCCACTGCCCCAACATCGGCGAGTGCTGGAACGCGGGCACCGCGACACTCATGCTGATGGGCGAGGTGTGCACCCGGGCGTGCCGATTCTGTGCCGTCGACACCGGCAATCCCCAGGGCTGGCTGGATCACGAAGAGCCCGACAATGCGGCCGAGTCGGTGGCACTCATGGAACTCAAGTACGTGGTGCTGACATCCGTGGACCGCGACGACCTTGCCGACGGCGGCGCCGGCCACTACGCAGCCTGTATCCGCGCCATCAAGGCGAGGTGCCCCGGTACAACCGTTGAAGCGCTGACCCCGGACTTCCAGGGAGACAAGATCGCCGTGGACGTGGTGGTGGACTCGGGCGTCGACGTGTTCGCGCAGAACCTGGAGACCGTGCGCCGGTTGACGCATGTCGCCCGGGATCCGCGCGCCGGCTACCAGCAAACGCTCGACGTTCTGGCCCACGCGGCGTCGCGGGGGGTGGTCACCAAGAGCAGCCTGATGCTGGGTTTGGGAGAAACCGACACGGAAATCCGCGAGGCGATGGCCGACCTGCGCCAGTGCGGCGTGGACCTCCTGACCCTCGGCCAGTACCTCCAGCCCACCCGCAACCACCTCAGGGTTGCGCGCTGGGTCCACCCGGACGAATTCGACGAATACCGTCGATGGGGCCTAGATGCGGGATTCCGCGAAGTCGCCGCCGGCCCGCTGGTACGGTCAAGCTACCGCGCCGATGAACTGGCGAAGGCTGTTACGCCCGTTCCTGCATAGAGGGCGTGTTCGGGTTCAACGCGGCCACGAATCCGGCTCGCGGTTCCCGTACCTGAAGGTTCTCGGACAACGCCTCGGCCTCGCGTAGATCGTCCAAGGCCTGTTCGCGGGTCATGAGCACTTCCGCCCTCGGCAACCCCGCTGTGGCCCGCTCCACCCAACTCGCCCCGAGCGGATCCATGAAGGTGATCGTTCCACACCTGACTGTGCCCACCAGCTTGTGCTGCAGTTCCGCGTTGTCCAGGAAGTAGGCCGCATCGACGATCCCCGCAACTCTCGGAGCGTTCTCGAGCGACCGCGGGAACCGCCTCAGCTGTGCCTCACTGGTGATGTCGTGACCTCCCTTGGCAACCCGAACGGCGACTCGCCCCTGCGTCGTGTCGATGGACGTAACGGCAACGAAGACCATGACGATGCGGTAGCCAACCCCTTTCGCGCGCTCGGCGCTGCGCACGATCTCGCGGCTCGTGAGCGTCGACTCGCGGACGAAGGAACGGCGCGCATCGATCAAGGAACGGGTACGCTGGATGACCTCTCGACCGGCCCGCAAGTCAACCGCGCTCGTGTCGGATCCACCAAGCGACTTGGCAATTTCGTCCGGATTCAGGTATTCGCCCGAATCGAATCCGGCTCTCAGAAACCGATCGTAAGCCGTCGATTTGCCCGACCCGTTGGGGCCCGCAAATATGGTGAGGCTTGGATGTCTACGGGCACTGCTGCTCATCCGAATACACCTTGTACTTTTGGAACAACGCATCCATTGCGGCGCGATCCTTCGGCAGCGGCGTGTGCGTCCCGTCCGGGTGGTAGAGCACCGCCCGCCCGTCGATCTCGATCACGCGCGAGATACCCAGCCGGTCGCATTCCTCGTTGAACTTGCGACCGCCCTCGTCGAGCACCGCCATGAACTCGACCGGATCGAGATCCTCCAGGTAACGTTTCCTAGTTGGCATCAACTGACTCCTGATCGCCGCCCGGTTCCAACGCATAGTATCATCGGCATCCGCCCCAACCGAAGGTCGGGCGAATCTCTCCACAGTGCCATCGTCGTATAATCACCGCCGCCATGGATACCGACCGTTCAATCCCGCGATCCTGTTGCCGTCGTTGTTGACCCAGCGGCCCGGATGCGTCCGGGCGGCAAGGAAGACTCGCGGCAAGCCGCATCGGCAGCGAAAAGGAACGGCGCCATGGACATCACCTTTC
>CAZJRX010000093.1:0-4689 GCA_964548145.1 uncultured Pseudomonadales bacterium
CAGAGATTCAGCGAACTGCCGATCAACACCCACGGAAAACCGCTGATGATCCCGAGCAGCAGAATGCGGCCCATGCGCCGATCGAAATAGACGGCGAGCGGTTTTGCTATCCCTTCCACGGCGTCCTTCCTTGACGGGTTCCCTATCCAGGCGCATCCATAGCCGTCCGGCCATGGGGAACCGTGGTCAGTCGACGGGACCGAGCATACCCCGACCGGTCAATCGGCTGCCACGACCTCGTGAGGCAACTCCGCGGCCACCAGGATCGGGCGCACGGTATCCCGCCAGATGTCGTAGCCCGCGCCGTTCATGTGCAGGTTGTCGGCGACGAAGATGCCCGGCAGCGGCTTGCCGTCTTCGCCAAGCATCGGCGTCGCAATGTCGATGAAGGTGAGGCGCGGGTCATTCGCGGCGCGGTCGCCGAGCATCGCGTTGATGGTCGACATGGTCTCCCAGAGGTTCCAGCGGCGGATGCTCGGCTTCACCGCGAGGATGTAGATCCGAGTCTCGGGCAGCGCCTCGTGGATACCGGCGGTGATGGCATCGAAGTGCGCCAGCACCTCGTCGGGCGTGGCACCGGCGGCGGCATCGTTGTCCCCTTCGTAGAGCAGCACGGCGCGCGGCGCGTGGCGCAGCACGAGTTCGTCGAGGAAGTGACGGACATCCTTCATGTTGCTGCCGCCGAAGCCGCGCGCAATGATCGTCAGCGGAGCCAGATCCTTGCCGATGCGGCCGTGCCAGCCGCGCATGCTGGAACTGCCCGTGGCGACGATCGCGCCCTTCGGCGGCGACGCCTCGGAGTCAGCGGCGAGGAAGGCGTCGATCGCCGGGCGGAACCGTTCGGGGTCCGGGTATTCGGCGGCGGCGGTCATCGTCAGCAGGACCAACGCGGCGGCGATCGCTCTTGCCACCATTTCCCAAGAGTTTCCGTCATGGCACCAAGCGACTGGTGAGAAATGCGGGCTAGGCACTGCCTTCCCCTTGGCAACGGCAGCCTACAGCATAGCCGAGGTCCACCGCCCCAACATCCCTATAATCCCAACAAAGTACTTCCGGAACACAACGAAGACGGGACGGCCCATGATCGATCCATTCGCCACGGCCATCGAGATCGCCGCTGGCATCCGCAACAAACAGGTGAGTTCCCTCGAGTTCACCGACCATACGACCATCGAGTTCGCGCGCCTGTTGGCCCGGGAACTCGGGGGCTTCACCCCGCCGCCGAGATACGCCTGAACGTGAACGGCATTGATCAGGTAGTCCAACGGGTTGCGGATTCGCACCGTGGGTAGCTTGACGAGCTACTTCCCGATCATCGGCGTCGCCCGGTCCTACCGGCGCGAGGACCTTCCCCACGATGCCGTGGCAGGCATTGCGGTCGGCATGCTCACCGTCCCGCAGGCCGTCGCCTACGCCCTGCTCGCCGGCTTGCCCGCGGAAGCGGGCCTATACGCCTGTCTGGCACCCCTGGTGATCCATGCCCTGTTGAGTTCGTCCAGGCAGTTGATCGTCGGTCCCGTTGCCATCGCAGCACTCATGGTCGCGTCCACCGTCGGGCAGCACGCTGCCGCCTATTCCGACGCCTACCTCGGCATCACCACCGTGCTGAGTCTCCAGGTTGGCATCATCCTGATGTTACTGCGGCTGCTACAGGTGGGCGGGATCGTCAATCTGTTGAGCCATCCAGTGATCTCGGGATTCGTGAACGGAGCTGCCGTTGTCATCATTGTCAGCCAACTTGCCCCCCTCGCGGGAATCGCCACGAGTTCGCGCCTCGACGAGGGCGTTGTGGACCGGTTCCTCCTGCTCGCCCGGTCGGTCGCCGAGGCCAACCCTGCGGCGATAGCACTCGGCGTCGGTAGCCTCGTGTTGATGGCGGTCGTACGCCGGTGGGGGCCCGCGTTGCTGCGACTTGGCGCGACGGCGGGGACCGGGGATGTGCGGCACGCGGTGGCGCGGACGGGCCCGGTCCTAGTCACCGTTCTCGGCGCCGCCGTCGTCGCGGGTCTTGGACTCGACGTCGGCGTCGTCGGCAACGTCCCCGCCGGACTGCCGGAACTCACCTTGCCACTGCTCGACGCCCGACTCTGGTGGGACCTCGCACCCAATGCCGTGCTCATCGCCCTGGTGGCCTTCGTCGAGAGCTATTCGATCGGCAAGACGTTGGCCTCCCGTCAGCGGCGGCGAATCGACAGCCACCAGGAACTGCTGGCCCTCGGCGCTGCCAATGTCGGCGCGGCGTTGTCCGGCGCCTATCCGGTCGCCGGCAGCTTCTCACGATCGAGCGTCAACTACGCCTCGGGGGCACGGACCCCGGTAAGCGCGCTGGTCTGCGCGGTCATCATCGTCGTCACCCTGCTGTGGCTAACGCCGCTGTTCGCGAACCTGCCCCATGCGGTCCTCGCTGCGGTTGTCATCGTGGCGGTATACGAACTCGCCGATTTCCGATCCATTGCCCGAGACTGGCGCTTCTATCGTCCGGATGTCGTTACCCACTTCGCCACCTTCACCGGTGTGCTGCTTGCCGGCGTGGAGGCGGGTCTCCTGATCGGGGTCGGGATCGCCGTCGTGCTGTTCATGCGTGGTTCTGCCCGCCCGCACATCGCCGTCGTGGGGAGGCTTGGCGACACCCCGCACTTCCGCAACGTCAAGCGCTTTCCGGTTCGCACCTGGCCGCACCTCGTCGCCGCCCGGGTCGACGAGAGCCTCTACTTCGCCAACGCCGACACGCTGGAGAGCCGTCTTTCGGAACTGGTGGAAAACCCGGACCCGGCCATTGCCGACGAGGAAGCCGGTACGGCGCAGCGGGTCGAACATCTGCTGATCATCATGAGCGCGGTCAACTTCATCGACACCACCGGCCTCGAGATGCTCGAGCGGCTGACCCACCGCCTGGCACGCCGCAACGTCGCCCTGCACCTGTGCGAGATCAAGGGCCCCGTTCGCGACCAACTCGAACACGTCGCGGTGGGGCAGTGGCTCACGGGCAGCGTCTTCCAGACCACCGACGACGCGTTCAACGCGCTCACCGAAGCAGCCGGCAAGTGGGTATGGCGGGATGTGGCCCAGAAGACCACGGGAGATGGTTAGCCCGCATATTGCGCCAAGCCGCTCATCCGGTTTGCGGGTTTGCGGGCTAGGCTATCGGGCGGATCGGGCGTGCGCGGCTTGGGGCGCTGGCGCGACGGGACAAGCCCGGGAAGAGCCCGCCTCTACTGGCCGCCCCGGATGTAGCCCTCCAGCTGGCCGATGGTCTCGGATTGCTCGTCGATGATCTCGTTGAAGAGGTCGCGCAGGGACAGCATGCCGATCACCACCCCCTCCTCGACTACGACGAGGTGGCGGATGTGATGGTTGGTCATCAACTCCACGCACTCCGACACACGATCGCGTGGCGACACGGTGATCACATCCCGCGTCATGATCTCGGAAACCCTCGTCTGCTTCGACGACTTGTCCTTGAGTATGACCTTGCGGGCGTAGTCGCGCTCGGAAACGATGCCCACGAGTTTGTCGTCGATCATCACCGGCAACGCGCCCACGTGGCAGTCGGACATCATCCCGATCGCCTCGTAGACGCTGGCGATCGGCGCGATGGCGAACACTTCCTCGCTTCCCCCGCCGCGCAGCTTGTGCTGCATCACGTCGTATACCGTCTTCATGGGTGCCTCCCCATCGGCCCTGTAGGGCACGAGTTTGTCGGAATTGCTTGGCACCCGGCAAGCCCTTAACGCTTGTTCCAATTGCCGTCGGTGGTACGCCGCTGATAGCCTCAACCGTACTGACCATTCAAAGGGGCGACAATGTACCCAGGGCATTGGGCGACGGTATTCCCGGACAAGGCGGCGGCCATCGACAGCGGCTCGGGGGCCGTTCGGACACATGGCGAACTGAACGACCGATCGAACCGGCTCGCGCGGCTTTTCCGGGATCTGGGATTGCGACGCGGCGACCACGTCAGCATCTTCATGGAGAACCATCTCGTCTACTTCGACGTGATGTGGGCGGCGCTTCGCTCCGGGCTCTATCTCACGACCGTGAACCGCTACCTGACCGGCGAGGAAGCCGGCTACATCGTGGACAACTCCGAGTCGTCCGTGCTGATCGCCTCCCGGGCCGTGGCCGACGTCTCGCGAGAGGCCCTCGCCCACGCGCCCAACTGCAAAACCCGTCTCATGGTCGACGGCGCCGCCGACGGCTTCGAGGACTTCGAGGACGCCATCGCCTCCTTTCCCGCCGAACCGCTCGACGAGGAGCCCGCCGGCGCATTCATGCTCTACAGTTCCGGCACGACAGGCCGACCGAAGGGTATCCTGCGACCGTTGCCGGAGACGTCCATCGCCCAGCCGGCGGAAACGGTTGGCTTGATGAACCTGGTATGGGGAGTCGACCAGGACGCCGTCTACCTCTCCCCCGCCC
Source organism: uncultured Pseudomonadales bacterium (assembly GCA_964548145.1). Lineage (GTDB taxonomy): Bacteria > Pseudomonadota > Gammaproteobacteria > Pseudomonadales > Azotimanducaceae > VXYL01. The sequence continues at coordinate 4,420 of CAZJRX010000093.1, forward strand.
CGCTCTACCACGCCGCCCCGTTGGGGTTCTGCCAGGCCGTACAGACCCTCGGCGGTACGGCGGTCGTGATGCCGCGGTTCGATCCCGTAGCGGCATTGCAGGCGATCGAGGATCACGGGATCACCCACAGCCAGTGGGTGCCGACGATGTTCACCCGCATGCTGAAACTTCCCGAAGCGGATCGCACCGGCTTCGATCTGTCCTCGCACAAGGTCGCCATCCACGCTGCGGCACCCATCTCCGAGGAGGTGAAGCGGCAGATGTTCGACT
>CAZJRX010000093.1:4768-5712 GCA_964548145.1 uncultured Pseudomonadales bacterium
ACGCCGGACGAATGGCTCGCCCATCCCGGCACCGTCGGTCGGCCGTTGTTGGGGGTCCTGCACATCTGCGACGACGAAGGCCAGGAGTTGCCCAACGGGGAACCGGGCATCATCTACTTCGAGATGCCGGCGATGCCCTTCGAGTACCTCAAGGATCCCGACAAGACCCGGGAGGCGCAGCATCCCGATCACCCAAACTGGTCGAAACTCGGGGATGTCGGCTACGTCGACGACGAGGGTTTCCTCTACCTCACCGACCGCGCCACGTTCATGATCATCTCGGGCGGGGTGAACATCTACCCGCAGGAGATCGAGGACGCTCTGATCGTACACCCGAAGGTCATGGACGTCGCTGTCATCGGGGTACCCAACCCGGAGATGGGCGAGGAAGTGAAGGCCATCGTGCAGACCGTCGACGGCGTTGCCGGCGATGCCGAACTGGCAGCCGAGCTGATCGCCTACTCCCGCGACCACCTGGCCCACTACAAGTGCCCGAAGAGCGTCGATTTCCGTCCCGAACTGCCGCGCCTGCCGACGGGCAAGCTCTACAAGCGACTGCTGAAGGACGAGTACTGGGGCAAAACGGGCAGCCGGATCGTCTAGGCGAGGCGCGTTAGGGTTCCTCTCGACCGAAATCGACCGTAAAGCCGGTTTTCCGCCACAACAGGTAGGTCAGGAACGGGTAGAACGAGAGCGCCGTGGCAGCGTGCCACTCGGTGAAGTTCTCAAGCCATGCATCGTTGTCGATGAAGTACGTGAACGCTTCGAGCGCGAGCCCCTCCGCCAGCATGAACACGCACAGGGCGACTTTGGCCCTGACCAGCGCGGTCTTGCCGAACAGCGCCTGGGCGCGGGCGACGAGGATCAACTGCGCGACGAAGGTGAAGCCGAAGAAAACGATGGTCCCGTAGCGGCGCAGTGCGCGGTAAGTATCGCCTTCGTGG
>CAZJRX010000093.1:5732-7677 GCA_964548145.1 uncultured Pseudomonadales bacterium
ACGTCGCGTAGAGCACGAAAGAAGCCGAACCGACAATCCCCACCACGAGCAACGCTCGGCGCCAGCCGATACGCAAGTCCCCGCAAGCCTCTAGCCAGCGTTCGCAGAACATCCAGTAGACAGCGAAGAACACCCCCGCCGGAATCATCAATGCCTTGAAGATGAAGTATCCCCAGCCGTAGCGACCACTGGCGCTGATACTCGCGCAACCGGACAGGTGCGGCACACAGGCCTCCAAGTGGCCGCCGGCAGCCGATGCCGCGTAGGCAAGGAACATGCCGAGCCAACTGAAAACCCAGACCAAGACGGCGACGTAGCGCAGATCCATGCCGTCACATTATCCGCGTCGGCCAATGGCCTCAACGGTATCCCGCCACCCTATAATCACTGCTCACGCCCCGCGGGAGTGGCCGTTGACATCTTGGGTACTAAGAGACGCCGTCGTCGTGAACGAGGGCCAGAGCTTCGAGGCCGATGTCGTGATCCACGATGGTCGTATCGAACGCATCGGTGCCGGGGTCGGCAAACCCGGCGCCCGGGAGGTCGACCTCGGCGGCGCCTGGCTACTGCCCGGCATGATCGACGACCAAGTGCATTTCCGCGAGCCGGGCTTCGAACACAAGGGCAATATCGCGACCGAGTCCCGCGCCGCCGTCGCCGGTGGCACCACGAGCTATCTCGAGATGCCGAACTGCGTGCCGCAGACCGTGACGCCCCAAGCGTTGCTCGACAAACACACCCGGGCCGCCGGGCGTTCCGTCGCCAACTACGGCTTCTACTTCGGCGCCACCAACGACAACCTGGAAGCCATCAAGGCCGTCGACATCACGAAGGCCTGCGGTGTGAAGGTTTTCATGGGTGCATCGACGGGGAACATGCTGGTCGACGACCCGGACACGCTGGAGGGCATTTTCGCCTCCTGCCCCCTCGTCATCGCGACGCACTGCGAGGATACGCCAACGATTCTCGCCAACGAGGCGAAGGCGCGCTCCGAGTTCGGCGATGCGGTTCCGATCGAGAAGCACCCTGAAATCCGATCGGAGGAAGCCTGCTACAAATCGTCCTCCTTCGCCGTGTCACTCGCCAAACGCCACGGCAGCCGCTTGCACGTTCTTCACCTCACCACGGCGCGGGAATTGGATCTCTTCGAACCGGGCCCGATCACGGGGAAAAGGATCACCGCAGAAGCCTGTGTCCACCACCTGTTCTTCAACGACAGTTGGTACGGACCCCTCGGCAACGACCTGAAGTGCAATCCGGCGGTCAAGACCCGCGCCGATCAACTCGCGCTCCGCCACGCTGTCGTCGAAGACCGAATCGACATAATCGCCACCGACCACGCGCCCCACACCCGGGAGGAGAAAGACGCGCCGTACGTCGACGCGCCCGCCGGCCTACCGCTGGTCCAACATGCCCTTTTGAGCCTCGTCGAACACGTCAAGACCGGAGAGTTCACCATCGAGCAGATCGTTCAGAAGACCGCCCATGCACCAGCCACGCGGTTCGACATCGCTGACCGGGGATTCGTCCGCGAAGGCTACTGGGCCGACCTCGTTGTCGTCGACCCCGGCGCGCACACCGTGGTCGACGAAGAACCCGTGCACGCCAAGTGCGGCTGGACGCCGTTTCGCGGGTTCACGTTCCGGTCCCGGATCACGCATACCTTCGTGAACGGCAACCTCGCCTTCGCCGACGGACAGCTCAAGGACGTGCCCATGGGTATGGCGCTCGGATTCGCGCGCTGACGGAAGGCGCGGGTTTCCGGCACCGCCTATACGGGCCAGTGACCTGGCTCCGTCTTGCGCGGAGCGGCACGCTAATCGCGCGGGATTCTGCCCGTCGGCGCCGCGAGGGGTCGAGTTCGCACATCGGCAATGGGCGATGTCGCTAACGACGGTCAAACTCGCCTCGCCCATGTCGGACTACCGCTGGTCCGGCAGTACGT
>CAZJRX010000093.1:7687-8020 GCA_964548145.1 uncultured Pseudomonadales bacterium
CTTCTCGGCGAGGTCGGCCCGCACCACCTTCTTGTCCATCTTGCCGGTGGAAGTCAGCGGAATGCTGTCCACGAAAAGAACGTCGTCGGGCAACTGCCACTTGGCGAAACGACTCGTGCAATGCTCGAGGATCGCCTCGGTGGACACCTGTGCACCCTCACCGAGTACGATGAGCGCCACGGGGCGTTCGTCCCATTTCGGATGCGGCTGGGCGACCACGCAGGCCTGTGCGATTCCCTCCAAGGCAACGATGTGGTTCTCGAGGTCCACCGACGAGATCCACTCACCGCCGCTCTTGACGAGATCCTTGGATCGATCAGCGATGATGAGGTA
>CAZJRX010000093.1:8030-8545 GCA_964548145.1 uncultured Pseudomonadales bacterium
GATCGTGCCGACGTCGCCGGTGATCAGCCAGTCGCCGTGGAAGCGTTCGGGCTGGGGGTTGTGGTAGTACGCCGAGCAGATCCAAGGTCCGCGTATGAGGATCTCGCCGACGGACTCGCCATCGTGGGGCAAGCGGTTGAAGTCGTCGTCGAAGATGCCGACTTCGAGGCCGGGCATGAGTTGGCCGGCCTTGCCGACGTTCGCCAACTGTTCGTCCAGTGACATCGACAGGTGCTTGTGCTTCATGAGCCGGCGCGACAAGGTGGCGAGCGGACTGGTTTCGGTAAGCCCCCAGCCCTGGATCATCTCCACGTTCAATACGTCGTGGAACCAGTGGATCAGCGACTTCGGGGGCGCCGAACCACCACAGGTGACCCGGGACAGCGACTTGAGGTCGTAGGCGTCCGGGTTCGCCTCGACCGCTGCCTTGACGCCCTGCCAGATAGTGGGCACGCCGGCGGAGAGCGTAACTCCCTCATCCGCCATGAGTCTCGCCAGGCGCTGTGGATCCATGA
>CAZJRX010000093.1:8555-12451 GCA_964548145.1 uncultured Pseudomonadales bacterium
CCATGAAGCGGTGCGGGAGCACCTGCTTGCAGCCGAGCATCAGCGCCGACCAGGGGATCCCCCAACCCATCGCGTGGAACATCGGCACGATCCCGCAGACCGTATCGGTAGCGGACAGACCCATGGAATCGGTCATGCACTGGGCCATCGTATGCAGGTACTGGGAGCGGTGCTCGTACTCGACGCCCTTGGGGTTGCCGGTCGTTCCGCTGGTGTAGCAGAGGCCGAGCGGCGCGTTCTCATCGAGGTCCGGCCAATCGTAGCGGCGGGGTTTCCCGGCGATGAACTCCTCGTAGTCCACGGCCGGCGCCACGCTCGTCGTCCAGTCCTCGAAGCCCTCCTCCACCGCCACCACGATGCGTTCCACCGATGGAATACGGCCCTTGAGCAACTCGAGCAGTGGCAGCGCGTCGGCGTCGGCGATGATGAGACGGTCCTCGGCATGGCCGATGATGTAGGCGAGATCGGCGCTCGACAGGCGGATGTTGATGGTATGCAGCACGGCACCCATGCCGGCGGCCGCATGGTAGGCCTCGAGATGGCGCGAGCCGTTCCACATGAACGTGCCGATGCGGTCGCCGGCGCGGATGCCGTGGTCGTGCAGCGCGTGGGCCAACTGGTGGGCGCGGTCGCGGGTCTCGGCCAACGACTGGCGCCGCGTACCCGTCGCAGTGGCGGTGACGATGTCGACGTCAGGCGCGACCTTGGCACCCCGGTCGACAAGCAAGGACATCACCAACGGCGTGTGCTGCATGGCCATGGCAGGTAGCTCCCCGATCAAGTTCCGTGAACCAAGACGCGCAGTCTAACGAATAACTGCCAAGGCACTGCGCGGCGAGATTCACCAGATGACGTGGCCAAAACCACTAAGACGATCACAGGCACCGGAGAACACACCTTCCAAATCAGCGGTTTGTAAGATAGGGATCCGTTGGCACGTCTCTTGAAAACCGGGAAAGAACCCCCATCAACGAGACTATCGTGACCAGAATCTCCCGCATCAGTACCCCTAGAGCGACGCTCTTCGCGTTCACGTTGCTTGCCATCGTCATCGCGGGTTTCGGTACGTTCGTCAACGGCGCCCGCGATGCGGGCGTCGATGCGGCGCGGGTGGCGAACGAAGCCACCGCGCAACCGCAGACCGAAACCTCGCAACACTGTGCGATGTCGACGCTTACGCCGAGCGTTGCGATGAACCGCCACACGGAGGACGAGGGCAATGTCCGGCTTTGACCGAATCCGCAACCGACTGGGCCGCGACACGCGCAACGGTTGGCTGGGTGGTGTCTGCGCCGGCTTCGGTCGTGCGCTCAACATCGACGCGAGATTCCTGCGTGCCGGCATCGTCATCGCCGCGGTATTCTTCCCGAAGATCGTGATCGCCGCCTACCTCGTGGCGTGGATCCTGCTTCCCGTCCAGGAGGACATCAGCTACACGCCGTAGCGCTGCTGCCTACGACGCTGCGCCTAGCGTTCTTGAGATCCGGCCATCTTTACAGTTGAGCCATCACTCGTATCGCATTGCGATGCCGTATTGTGGCCATCACTCGTCGGGCTGGGTTCCGCCGCTAGTAGAAAACCCGCGATCCACTTCGCGGCGACGGCTTCGTCCGTCGGCTGTTTCAAGGACCGCATCGCAGGACCAAAGGCGGCGCCCAACCGCTCCCGTCGCCTGCACATCAGGAACTCGGCATAGTCCGGGGTGAACTCGGGGTGCCCCTGCAACGCAAAGACGTGATCCCGGATTGCGTAGGCCGCATGCGGACAAAAATCGCTTGTCGCCAGCAATCGGGCATTCGCCGGCAGTTCCACCACCTGATCCTGATGGCTCGCCAAAAGCCGGAACTCACTTCGGGCCGGGCGCATCCAGGGCGCGTCGTCGGTCAAGCGCCAGACATGCACCCCCACTCCCCAGCCCACATCGGCACGTTCGACGGTTCCGCCCAAGGCCGACGCCAGCAACTGGTGACCAAAGCAGATGCCCACGGTCTTAACCCGAGCGGCATGCAGAATGCGGGCGAAGTCCTTGAGACGCGCTATCCACGCCTCGTCGTCGTAGACACTAGCGCGACTCCCCGTGATCAGGTAGCCGTCGCAGTCCTCCACGCGTTCGGGATAGATACCCCGCTGCACGTCGTAGAACTCGAATGCCGCCCCGGAACCCAGGGCATCCCCCAACGCGACCGCGAACATGTCCGGGTAGTCACCGAACCGACCGCGGCACTCGGGATCGACATGATCAGCCTGAAGGATTCCCAGACGCATCGCAGAAACTCGACCGGCTAGCGGCAGTCGCCTTGGTGTCGGGGAGCAAGTTCGGAACCCATGGCGACCTGCGTACCCGCCCGCAACCTAGTGTCCCGTCAACCCTCAAACGTCGCGTCAGTGGTCGCCGGAGCGTTCCTCGCAAGGCGCAGACGAGAAGTCGTACCGGGGTACGTCGAGCGTCTGCAACGCGGCGAGGGGCGCTCCGGCGACCACCCGAAGGGCGCGTCCGCAAGCGCCCATCCGCGTTGTTGGCGCCTCTCGACGTATGGCCGATATGCCTTCGAGGCGCCGCCTAGCGGACTGGACGCTTGCGGATGCGCTGACACGACGTTTGAGGGTTGACGGGACACTAGATAATCTCGAAGTAGCGGGCAAGCTGCCAGTCGTTGACGTGCCGTTCGTACTCCCGTGATTCCCAAAGCCTTGTTTCCATATAGTGGTCGACGAAAACCTCGCCGAATAGTTCCCGCGCCATCGACGATCGGCCGAATCGATACGCCGCATCCCGCAGCGTCGGCGCGAATCGCCACTCGCCCGGCAGACCGTCCTCGACATCGTAGGCGTTGCCGGTCACGGCATCCGGCGGTTCGATGCGTTGCTCGATGCCGAGCAGCGCGGCACCGATGGTCGCGGCGGAGACCAGGTAGGGATTGCCGTCGGCACCGCCAACCCGACATTCAATGTGCTGGCTTGTCTCGTCACCGGGTATGAACCGGAACGCCGCGGTTCGGTTGTCGACGCCCCACGTGGCCGCCGTCGGCGCCCACGCGCCCTTGACGAGCCGCGTGAAGCTGTTGACGGTCGGCGCCAGCATCGGCAGGAACTCGGGGATGTACCGAACCAGGCCGCCAAGCGCCCAGCGGGCCCGGTCAGGAACACCGGATGATCCCTCGGCATTCGCGAACGCATTGACGCCTTGTGCGTCCAGCAGCGAGAAGTGGTAGTGCCCGCTCTGCCCGGGGTAGTCCATCGACCACTTGGCCATGAAGGTCGCCATGGCGCCACGCTTGGCGAAGAAGGACTTTGCGAAGGTCTTGAACAGCGTGGCCCGGTCGGCCGCCTCCAAGCCCGACGAGACCGCGAGGGCGGCCTCCCAAACCCCCGGTCCCGTTTCGCAGTGCAATCCTTCCAGGGGCATCCGGAAGTCGGCGCAGTAGTCCATCAGGGCCTCGAAGATCGCCGAATTGCTCGCCGCGCGGAGCACGGAGTAGCCGAAGTTGCCCGGCGTTAAAGGCTGCAGGCCGCGAAATCCCTTGTCGCGGACGCTCTCCGAATCCTCGTCGAAGACGAACAGTTCGTATTCGAATCCCGCCTTGGCGACAAGTCCGCAACCCTTGGCGCGATCCAGCACCCGGCGCAGACGCGTACGAGGACAAACCGGGTGGTCAGCACCGTCCGGCATGGCGAACTCGCCGACGAAATAGGGTGCGCTGGACTCGGGCAACGTCCTCTCGCTCGCCACGAGCAGTCGATACCGTGCGTCCGGGAACCCGCTGTGCCAACCCGTTACCTTGCCGCCGTCGTAGAGTTGGTCGTTCACGTCCCAGCCGAAGACGCAATCGCAGAAACCACCACCCTTTACGAACAGGCTCCTCAGCTTGTCGATTCCCACGTACTTGCCACGCAGC
>CAZJRX010000094.1:0-3070 GCA_964548145.1 uncultured Pseudomonadales bacterium
CGCCGTGGGAAATCGCCGCAAAGGCCGTGGGACATCCGCCCGGCCCCGTGTGGGATCGGTGACGCGAGTGTCCTGAATCCGCGGAATCCGCGGGAATCCGGCCACGCCCCCTGTAGGACCGGCGGCGCGAGTGTCCGGAATCCGTCGGAATCGGTCGGGAATCCGTCCGTCGTCAGGCGAGAGTAGGGAGTCGTTCTGGTCCCGCGTGCAGTGGAGTTCGGCGTCTACAGCGCAAGAGGCAGGGCTGGGCGGCGCGGACGCCTACGGATGCCGGAACTCCTGGTCAACGCCCCAGCATTGACGTGTTAGGGATGACCGGTTACTCGGACGTGCCGTTGTCGCGCCGCTTGGCGGCTCGCGCGGCGTCGATTTCCTTCTTCATCCGGTAGATCGTCAGGCCTTCCTTGACGTCTTCCGGCACCGGCGAACGCAAAGCCGGAATCCGCTGGTAATCCCCTCTCTCCATGGCGAGGCGCATCGCCCGCGTGGTCTTCGGCGACGAGTAGGTGGCGATCTCGGTGAGCCCCGACGAGTAGAAACCCATGCGCTGCAGTAGCTTGTCCGACGCGTTGGCGAGGACTCCCGGGTCCACCGTCAACTGCCAGTTCTCCTGTTGGCGCAGCCAGGGCTTCACGTTGGAGTTGGTCATGATGTAGCGCCACTCGTCGGTGTGGTTGACGCCGGTGCCGTGCAGCAGGCGACCGTCCATCAAGACGACCGTGCCGCCCTTGGCTTCGACGTTGATGGCCGGTGGCAGCGGACCGACTTCATCGCCGGGACGGACCGACGAGACTAGGCGGTGGCTGGTCGGGATCACCAGCGTGCCGCCGTTGACCTCGTTCATGTCCTGCATGATGTAGACCGTGTTGACGAGAATCGGCGCGCCGGGGGTCTGGATCGGGTGGATGGCACCGGAGTCCTGGTGCAGGTTCTGCGGATAGCTGCCGGGGCGGGCGATATTGGAGGCGAAGGAATAGGCGTAGTGGCCCCGGCCGAGAAGCTCGTTGTTTAGCTGCTCGATGAGCGGGCCGCCCTGGACCCACTCGGGATTGAACTCGATGCACTTGGCGAAGCAGTCGCCCTTGTTGACCAGCGTCCACATGATGTGGAAGTGCGGGGACATGTCGGCGAGCCCGCACTCCCGTTCCGCCTCCGCCTGCTCTTCCAGGCGGTTTCGCATGTAGGCGCGCTGGCGTTCGCTCATGGCGTCTTCGATCAGGCAGAAGCCGTACTTCTGAAGGTCGCGCCGGGCCTGGTTGATGTCCTTGGTCTCCCGGGGCAGGTCGTCGAAGAGCCTCCAGTAGTTGTGCTTTCGCCCCACCGTCGTGTCGTAGTAGGGGGTGCCGTTCAAGCCGCCGCCCTCGGCACTCCGCCCGGCCTCGAATAGCGGGCAGCGGAACCGCTCGGTGAGGGAACCGTCGGGCCGCATTGCCGGCACCCCGTTGCCGCCCACCGGCGGCTTGAGCCAAGGGTTGTTCTTGTGCATCGAGCGGAATGGCTCGCCGGACCCAAACCATTGGGCGTCGGTCATGCGCGAGTCGTCGTCGGACAGCGCAGCGATGTTTTGAGGGAGGAACTCGCTCGGCACGGAGTCGTCGGGTACTGCCGGTTCGGTCGTTGCCATGGCGTCTCGAGCAGGTCGGTGTGGAACCGAGAAGTCTACCAAGACCGTGTGCCGGGGCATCGGCGACGATGGGTGGTACGTGGGGACAAGGGATACTCGACACCCCCTTCCCGTCGTCCACGCCGCTTCGGGCCGGGAGCATTGGCTGATAGGCAGACGCGTTTCTTCCGACCGGCAACTTCCTTTTCGTCACCGAGAACCACCGAGAACCACCGTTTCGTCAGTCCTGACAATCGTGGGAACCGGCGATATGATCGGTCTGCGGCTGATTGCGCGGGAGCGAACATGAGGAATCTGGCTGCTGCTCTCTTTGTGCTGATTGCCGCCTCGGCTGCGATTGCCGAAGAGGAGGCGACCTCGGCCGAGGTCTACCAGGCGGTTGCCCGGCTCGGGGCGGACGTTGACCTTGTGCGCGAGGCTATGGGTCGGCCCGAGTCGACCGCCGCTCCTTGGGTGGTCGTCCAGGCGAAACCGAGGCATCTGTTCTACCAGGGACTCACGCTGTTACGGAAATCCAACCGCCTGGCCGCGGAGTTGGTAAGCACCCCGACGGATGTGTACGACTTGGCGACGACGCTGCTGGCGGAGGTCGCCTACCTGACATTGGTTCTCGAAGCCAAGGATGTCGACGCGCCGCCGATCGAGCGACCGAAGCATGTCTTCCCGTCGCACGTCTACCAGCTCGCGGGGATGCTGCAGGACGAACTGGCGCGGCTGGAAGAACGGCAGTAGTCCGCTTGCACGAACGCTGGATGCGCCACGCGCTCGATCTGGCGCGGCAGGCGGGCTCGCGCGGCGAAGTTCCCGTCGGCGCGGTGGTGGTGATGGACGGGCAGTGCGTTGGACGCGGTCGCAACGGATCAATCACCCGGGTGGATCCCTCGGCGCACGCGGAAATGGAGGCGTTGCGCATGGCGGCCCGGTCGGTCGGCAACTATCGGCTGCCGGGGGCCGTGCTCTATGCGACCGTGGAGCCCTGCGCCATGTGTGCGGGCGCGATGGTGCACGCCCGTATTGCCCAACTCGTCTACGGGGCGCCGGAGCCCAAGTCGGGGGCCGTGGCCAGCACGGGGCGACTGTTCGAGTCGCCGGGAGTCAACCACCGCGTCGAGGTCACGGCGGGTGTCTTGGCGCCGGAGTGCGCCGAATTGATGGTCCGGTTCTTCGCCGACCGCCGGGGGACTGAACCGCGTTCGCAGTAACGGCTGAGCCTGCCGACGCCGTATAATGGCGGGCACCCATGCCGTCCCGCGTCGAGAAGCTGACCGGTCCACCCGCGTTCTCTCGCGCGCGGCTCGCCGCCAAGCTCGCCGAACTCCGGCACCTCGATCCCAGCATTGAAGCCGTATTCGCCGAATACGTGCACTTTCTGATTCTTCGGGACGACTTGAACGGTGCCGAACGAGCCACAAAGTGCACGTATTCGGCGAATACGGCTTCAATGCT
>CAZJRX010000094.1:3080-3591 GCA_964548145.1 uncultured Pseudomonadales bacterium
GCGTTGCTCACCTACGGCCCCCGCCGGGACCTCCCCGATCGGACCGGGGAACCGTTCTGTGTCGTCACGCCCAGGCCGGGCACCGTTTCACCGTGGTCGAGCAAAGCCACCGACATCTTCGAACGTTGCGGGCTTGCCGCCGTAGAACGCGTGGAGCGGGGTGTGTGCTGGTATCTCCCCAATGGGGTATCGAGGGCTCGCCGTGCCAAACTACGCCGGAAACTCTACGGAGAGGAGCACCGGCTCGCCCAACCCCTGCATGACCGGATGACCGAGACAGTCGTTTACGACGACGACTTCTCGTTCCTGACGGCGGACCCCGTTCCCAGGCGGTTGAACCACGTTCCTCTCGGTGACGATCCGCTCGGCGCCCTGAGGACCGCCAACGACCACCTAGGCCTTGCGCTCTCGGGCGACGAGATCGACTACCTCGCGCGGGCCTACGCCGAATTCGGCCGCGATCCGACGGATGCCGAGCTGATGATGTTCGCCCAGGCGAACTCGGAGCACT
>CAZJRX010000094.1:3672-11633 GCA_964548145.1 uncultured Pseudomonadales bacterium
CCAACGCATCAACGGCGAAGGGATCCTGTCGGCGTATTCGGACAACGCGGCCGTGATCGAGGGTGGCGACGCGGCGCGGTTCTTCCCGGACGAGGATCATGTCTATCGCTCGACCCCGGCGCCGGTCCACGTCCTGATGAAGGTCGAGACCCACAACCATCCCACCGCCATCGCCCCGTATCCCGGGGCGGCGACGGGATCGGGCGGTGAGATCCGCGACGAAGGGGCCGTGGGGCGCGGTTCCAAGCCCAAGGCGGGCCTGGTCGGGTTCACCACCAGTCACTTGGAACTCGGTGCTGCCTTGGAACCCTGGGAACTCGGCACCGGTAAGCCGGACCGAATCGCCTCGGCGCGGGAGATCATGCTCGACGGGCCGTTGGGTGCGGCAGCGTTCAACAACGAGTACGGACGCCCCTGTCTCGTGGGCTACTTCCGAACCTTCGAGGCGCCGCGGCGAGCCGGCGAGTCCTGGGGGTACCACAAGCCGGTGATGATTGCCGGCGGCGTGGGGGCCATCGCGGCGCATCACGTCGCTGCGGCCGACGTTCCGGTCGGATCCAAGCTGGTGGTGCTCGGCGGTCCGGCGATGCTGATCGGCCTCGGCGGCGGTGCGGCATCGAGCATGGCTTCCGGGGAGAGCGATTCGGCGCTCGACTTCGCGTCGGTTCAGCGCGACAACGCCGAAATCCAGCGCCGCTGCCAGGAGGTCATCGATCGCTGCTGCGCCTTGGGCGACGCCAGCCCGATCCGACTGATCCACGATGTCGGTGCCGGCGGGCTCTCCAACGCGCTGCCGGAACTGGTGAACGACGCCGAGGTGGGCGGGCGTTTCGACATCCGCGCCGTCCCGAACGCCGATCCCGGCATGTCGCCGATGGAGATCTGGTGCAACGAGGCCCAGGAACGCTACGTGCTCGCGGTGCCGGTCGAGGATCTCGACGTATTCGACGCCATCGCGATGCGGGAACGTTGTCCCTATGCGGTCGTGGGGGAAGCGACTGCCGACAAGCGGCTAGTCGTCGGCGACTCGGCACTAGATGGAACGCCGGTGGATATGCCGCTCGCCACCTTACTCGGCAAACCGCCGCGGATGGAGCGCGAGTTCGCCGCCGCGACACGTAAAGCCGAGCCGTTCGACCATCATCGTATCGAACTCGCCGACGCCATCGACCGCGTGCTGCGCTTTCCGGCGGTGGCGAGCAAGAAGTTCCTCGTCACCATCGGCGACCGAAGCATCACCGGACTGGTGGCGCGGGACCAGATGGTCGGTCCCCACCAGGTGCCGGTGGCGGACGTGGCGGTCACCATCGCCGGGTTCCAGACCTACCGGGGCGAGGCGATGGCGATGGGGGAGCGGGCACCCGTCGCGGTGATCGATCCGGCGGCGGCCGCGCGTCTCGCGGTCGCCGAGGCATTGACCAATCTCGCGGCGGCACCGATCGAGAACCTGTCCCGGGTCGTCCTGTCCGCCAACTGGATGGCAGCCGCCGGTCAGGACGGCGAAGATCAGGCCTTGTTCGAGTCGGTTCGCGCCGTCGGCGAAGAGTTGTGTCCGGCGCTTGGCATCGCCATACCGGTGGGCAAGGACAGCCTATCCATGCGCACCACCTGGGGTGACCAGACCGTGGTCTCGCCGGTGACCCTGAACGTGAGTGCCTTCGCGCCGGTGACGGATGTTCGCAAGACCCGCACGCCTCTCGTCGGCGAGGACACCCACGGGCTATACCTCATCGAGCCGCCATTCGCCCGCCGCCGACGGCTTGGTGGTAGCGTCCTTGCGCAGTGCTACGGCTCTCTGGGCGATCGGCCGGCAGACGTGGACGACCCAGCGGCGCTGAAACGGCTGATCGAGTTGGCGGGCGAACTGATCGATGCGAACTTGGTCACCGCCTATCACGACCGGTCGGACGGTGGGCTGGTTGCGACCCTGCTCGAGATGGCCTTCGCCGGCCGGACCCGCGGCCTCGACATCCGTGTGGGCGACGATCCCGTAGCGGAACTCTTCGCGGAGGAGGTCGGCGTTGTCGTCGGCGTCGCCGATCGGCATGCCGCCGAGGTGTTGAGACGCGTGACGGACGCGGGCCTCGAGGTGTCGCTGGTCGCCGAACCCCGTGAGGACGAACGCATCGTTGTTCGTCGGGGCGACGTGGAAGCGTTCGCGTCGACCCGGTCGGAACTGGAACGAATGTGGGCGTCGACCAGCCATGCGATGCAACGACTGCGCGACGACGCCGGGTGCGCGGACGAGGAGTTCGCGAGTATTGCCGACGACGCGTCGGGGCTGGTCTACACCGCTGCCTTCGACACGGAAGACGACGTCGCCGCCCCGTTCGTCGTTGCGGGGCAACGGCCCCGGGTTGCGATACTCCGCGAGCAGGGCGTCAACGGCCAGATCGAGATGGCTGCCGCCTTCGACCGGGCGGGTTTCGAGGCGGTGGACGTGCACATGTCCGACCTGTTCGAACGCGCCGGCTACCTGGACGAGTTCCAGGCGCTCGCGGCCTGCGGCGGTTTTTCCTACGGGGATGTGCTGGGCGGCGGCGGGGGGTGGGCCAAGTCAATTCTGTTCGAACCACGGGTGCGGGATGCCTTCGCTGGGTTCTTCGCCCGCGAGACCCTTGCCCTGGGGGTCTGCAATGGCTGCCAGATGATGGCCGAACTCAGGGAACTGATCCCCGGTGCCGGGAACTGGCCGCGTTTCGTCGGCAACCGTTCGGAGCGCTTCGAGGCCCGCACGGTGCAGGTGCGCGTCAACGGCGTTGACTCGCCGTGGCTCGACGGCATGGCGGGTGCGTTGCTGCCGATACCCGTGGCCCACGGCGAGGGGAGGGCGGAGTTCGACGTCGGTGCCGCCGCCGGGGACTTGGAGCGCGCCGGACAACTGGCCATGCAATTCGTCGATGGCGACGGTGCCCCGGCGACGCGCTATCCGATCAACCCCAACGGGTCCGAACTTGGACTTGCGGGCATCACGGCGGCATCCGGAAGGGCGCTGGTCATGATGCCGCACCCGGAACGGGTGTTCCGGGCCGTACAGAACTCCTGGATCCATCCGGCTTGGGGCGAAGATGGGCCGTGGCTCCGACTGTTCCGAAACGCCCGCGCGGCGCTCGGTTGATGGCTTTGTTCGGCGCTCTCGGACACAATGCCGACACACCACGGAACGCACCATCCGATGATCTACAGCCTGGATGACGTGAGCCTCGTAACCGAGGGCGACCACTTCATAGCCGACACGGCCGTCGTCATCGGCTCGGTACGGCTGAAGCACGAGTCATCGGTGTGGTGGGGCGCGGTGCTCCGGGGCGACTTCGACTCGATCACCGTCGGTGCCCGCACCAATGTCCAGGACAACGCCGTGGTGCACATGGACGAGGGCTACCCGGTCACCCTGGGCGATCAGGTCACCGTCGGCCACAAGGCCGTGCTGCACGGCTGCACCGTGGGTGACAACAGCCTGATCGGCATCGGTTCGGTGGTGCTGAACGACGTCGTCATCGGCAACGACTGCCTGATCGGCTCCAAGGCGCTGATTACGGAAGGCAAGGTGATCCCCGACCGGAGCCTGGTGCTGGGTTCACCGGGCAAGATCGTCCGGGAACTCACCGACGAGGAGGTTGAGGAAATCACCGGATTCTCGGACCTCTACGTCAACAACTTCCGGCGCTACCAGGCGGGGTTGCGGCCCCAGGGGGGCGTGGAGGTACCCCCACATAAAAAGGCTAAGCCGGACGCACCATGACCAGCATCGGCACCCCTCTGTCCGCCAGCGCCACCCGGGTGATGACCCTGGGGGCGGGCGAACTCGGGAAGGAAGTCATCATCGAACTGCAGCGCCTCGGCGTCGAGGTGATCGCCGTGGATCGCTATGCCAACGCCCCGGGCATGCAGGTTGCGCATCGCAGCCACGTGATCAACATGCTCGACGGCGACGAACTTCGCCGCGTCATCGAAGCCGAAAAGCCCCACCTGGTTGTGCCCGAGATCGAGGCTATCGCCACGCCGACGCTCGTGGAAATGGAAGCCGAGGGATGGCACATCATCCCGACGGCACGGGCGGCGCGGCTCACGATGAATCGGGAGGGTATCCGCCGCTTGGCCGCGGAGGACTTGGGCGTGGCGACATCCGCGTACCGGTTCGCGGCGACGGCGGAGGAGTACCGGGCTGCGGTGGGCGCCATCGGCACGCCCTGTGTCGTCAAGCCGGTGATGAGTTCCTCGGGCAAGGGTCAGACCACCGTGCATTCGCCGGCGGACGCCATGGCGTCGTGGCATGCGGCCCGGGAAGGCGCCCGGGGCGGGGCCGACAAGGTGATCGTCGAGGGCTTCATCGACTTCGACTACGAGATCACCCTGCTCACGGTTCGGCATCGGGACGGTGTCACGTTCTGCGAGCCCATCGGCCACCGCCAGGAGGGCGGGGACTACCAGGAATCCTGGCAACCCCAGCCGATGAGCGACGCCGCGCTTGCCGAGTGCCACCGCATCGCCGAACTAGTGACCGGCGAACTGGGCGGGAGCGGAATTTTCGGTGTCGAGTTCTTCATCAAGGACGACGCGGTCTGGTTCAGCGAGGTGAGCCCGCGGCCCCACGACACGGGGCTAGTGACCCTTATCAGCCAGGATCTGTCGGAGTTCGCCCTGCACGCACGGGCCATCC
The DNA here is from genome assembly GCA_964548145.1 of uncultured Pseudomonadales bacterium. Lineage (GTDB taxonomy): Bacteria > Pseudomonadota > Gammaproteobacteria > Pseudomonadales > Azotimanducaceae > VXYL01. The sequence continues at coordinate 8,333 of CAZJRX010000094.1, forward strand.
TCGGTCTCCCGGTGCCCGTCATCCGCCAGTTCGGCCCGGCGGCCTCTGCGGTGATCCTCGCCCATGGCGACTCGGACCAGGTCTCGTTCGGCAACCTCGACGATGCGCTGGCGGTGCCTGACACCCAGATCCGGTTGTTCGGCAAGCCCGAGGTCCACGGCGAGCGCCGCATGGGCGTGGGACTGGCGTTGGCGGACACCATCGACGCCGCCCGGGCGAAGGCTTCGGCGGTCGCTGCGGCGGTCGATATCAGCCCGTGATCCGCTAAACGCACACGGTCGCCCGTCTTCGTCTCTCGCTGGCCAATCGGCACCGATTTGGCCCGTAGGGGCGACCCTGGGGCGACCCAAACGCGCCCGCAGGGCGCGCGGTCGCCCGTCTTCGTCTCTCGCTGGCCAATCGGTGCCGATTTGGCTATAGTCCGCTGCGCCCACGGGGCACCATCACGATGAAGACCCGAATCGACACCGACACAACCTCACTCGCCGCCCGCGCGAGCCTTATCCTGCTGCTCCTGCCGGTTTAGCCGGCTATACCTCATCGAAAGGGCATTGTCCGCCCACCGTCCAAAACCCCGAACACCGAGAACGGAGTTTGCGCGATGAACACGCAGCAACGACAGATCGCCTCCGGCAGCCGCAAAGGTGCCATGCCATTCCACAAGTACCGGGCCTTCGAGCCGGTGGATCTTCCCGACCGCCAGTGGCCCGGCACGGTGCTGACCGAGCCGCCGCGCTGGTGCAGCGTGGACCTTCGGGACGGCAACCAGGCGCTCATCGATCCCATGAACGTCGACGAAAAACTCCGCATGTACGAGCTTCTGCTCGACGTGGGCTTCGTGGAGATCGAAGTAGGTTTTCCGGCGGCTTCGCAGCCGGATTTCGACTTCATCCGCCGCATCATCGACAACGGCATGGTTCCCGACGGCGTCACGGTCCAGGTGCTCTGCCAGGCCAGGCCGGAGCTCATCGAACGGACCGTCGAAGCCCTCGACGGCGCACCGAGTGCGATCTTCCACCTTTACAACTCCACCTCCGAACTGCAGCGGCGCGTGGTCTTCAACATGGACCGAAGCGGGATCATCGACCTGGCCGTGCGGGGCACGGCGGTGGTGAAGGAGGGTGTCCGTCACCTGACCGATACCGACATCCACTTCGAGTACTCGCCCGAGAGCTTCACCGGCACCGAACTCGACTTCGCGGTGGACATCTGCACGGCCGTCGCCGACGAATGGGGCGCGACCGCGGAGCAACCCATCATCATCAATCTGCCGTCCACGGTGGAGATGGCAACGCCCAACGTCTACGCCGATCAGATCGAGTGGTTCGGCAGGCAGTTCGCGGAACGCGACCGCATCGTTGTCAGCCTGCACACCCACAACGACCGCGGCACCGGCGTTGCGGCGACGGAACTTGCCCTCATGGCCGGCGCACAGCGCGTGGAAGGAACGTTGTTTGGCAACGGCGAACGCACGGGCAACTGCGACCTCGTCACCGTGGCGATGAACCTGTTTTCCCAAGGCGTCGATCCCGAGCTCGACTTCCGGGACATGCCGCGCATCCGCCAAGCCGTGGAGGCCATCAACAAGCTCCCCGTACACGAACGGCATCCCTACGCCGGCGAGCTTGTGTTCACCGCGTTCTCGGGTTCCCATCAGGACGCCATTAAGAAGGGCATGGCCCGGGTCGACCGCGAGCATTGGGAGGTTCCGTACCTTCCCATCGATCCGTCGGACGTCGGTTCCTCCTACAAGGAGACGGTGCGCGTCAACAGCCAGTCCGGCAAGGGCGGGGTCGGCTTCATCTTGGAGGAACACTTTGGCGTCGCGCTGCCGCGGGAGATGCTCGTGGAGTTCTCCAAGGTCGTGCAAGCCCTGACCGAACGCCTCGACCGCGAGGTGCAGCCGAACGAGATCTTCCAAGCGCTAAAGGACGAGTACTTGGTCGACACGGGCCCCTACCGGCTGATCGACTACTACCTGAGCCGCGCCGAAGGGGATGCGCAGAACTGCACCGCGAAACTCGAAGTGCCGGACGGCGAAGTCGCCATCGTTGGCGAAGGCTCGGGCCCCATCGAGGCGTTCGTCAACGGCATGGTGACGACGCTCAACGAGCCCCTGAACATCATCGACTACCACGAGCGGGCGATGGGAGCAGGCAAGGACGCCAGCGCGATCTGCATCGTGGCAATCGGGGATGCGGAGGCGGAAGGCGCGAACTGCTACGGCATCGGGATCAGCCAGAACACCGTCACGGCTTCCCTAGTGGCGATCGTCTCGGCGGTCAACCGGCGCTGGAAGCGATAGCGGCTCGTTGTAGGTGTCCAACGGCCCGTAGGGGCGACCACAAGTGTCGCCCCTACGCATCCGGGGACCGGCGTTGTGCTCAGGTGCAGAAGAACGCCAGGACGATCACGGAAGTCCTAGTTCCTTGCAGAACGTCCGGAAGGGTAGGACGCGGGTGCCGTTCGAGAGGTAGTCGCGCTCGCCGAGATGCGCTTGGTAGAAGTCGACGATGCCGGTTCGTTGGCGGAAGTAGCTGATCGCGGAACTCGGCGCCTTCTCGCCCGACTTGCACTCCACGGCGAAGAGAGGCCGGTTGTCCCGGATGACAACGAAGTCGACCTCGCGGCGGTCGGTGTCCCGGATGAACCGAAGTTCCATACGGTGCCCTTGCGTGTCTTCCACGTGGTGACAGAGTTTTAGGAGGTGGCTCGCAACCATGTTCTCGAAACGCGCGCCGGTGCCGGGAACTGCGGACCAATCCCATAGGTAGAGTTTCTTCTCCTTCTTCACGGCGCGGATCCGCGGGGCGCCGAACGGCGGGATTCGGAAACAGACGTACAGACGTTCGAGGATGCGTAACCAGCGCTCTACCGTCTCGTGGGCCACCTGGAGATCCTCGCGCAGGCTCTGCACTGAAAGCGGCGAACCGACCCGTTCCGGCAGCGCCTCCACGAGAAGCTCGACCAATGCGACTTCCCGGATGTTCTCCAGGTCGCGCAGGTCTTCGTAGACGACCCGGGACACTCGCTCACGCTGCCAGCGACGCCACGTTCGCTCGTTGCCGGCGAACAGGGGCTCCGGGAAACCGCCGAACCGCATCAGCCGTTCGAGGTCGTCGGCTGTCGCATCGGCGCTCAGTTCGCCTAGGGTCACGGGGTGCAGCCGGTAGTAGTGATAGCGGCCCTGCAACGAATCTCCGCCCTTGCGGTAGTGATCCAGCCGGGCCGAGCCGGTCACGAGGAAAGACGTCCTGTCGCCTTCGGTGTCGTAGAACCCTTTGACCAGGTTGCGCCAGCC
>CAZJRX010000094.1:11643-12404 GCA_964548145.1 uncultured Pseudomonadales bacterium
CTTCTGCCCTGGCGGAAGTTCCCCCCGCAAAAGGCTTGGGCGAACGCGCGCATCGTCCCAATTGAGGTACCCGGGGTGGCGCCTGCCGCCGCCGAGGAGCGTCGTCGCCAAGGTTGTCTTGCCGACTTGCCTCGGCCCCCCGACGAACACCATCTTGCGGGCGAGATCCTCTTCGATCAGCTTGGCGAGATATCTGGCGATTGTCTCCGGCATGGTTGACACTGCTTCGATCAGAGCATGAGTGAAATCACCTTAACTCGAATTTGCTCATGAGTAAATCAGATTTGACAAGAAATTACTCATTTATGGGATTGCAAAGGTATGGCGGAAAGAACCGCCACGCGGACTCCTCCAAGGTCTCGACGGGCCAAACGATATCGCCTGAGGGGCGGACGAAGCCGATGCGGAGGTCTCGAATCAGCGCCTCCCTCACCTCGTCGGTGGTTTCAACCGGTGCAGGTGCACCCGCCGAGTAACAACATGACCCCGCCAACGCGACGAGGGCAGAGATTGGGCGGAGGTCGTTCATCGATCCAATCTACCACCTGCCGGAGGGCAAGATGTGGTGCGGTCGCGCCCCAATACCGTGCACGGTGGTCTCGACACTGCCGTCCGACCGGCATCCGTGGATATCTCGCCTTGGCATGGCACTTGCTTAGTCAACAGATAGGGAGAGCAAATCGCTCAGACCAATGGAAGGCTAGGGCTACCCATGCCCCACAACTAGCACTGGACATTTGTCGGCGGCACGGCTACGGTGC
>CAZJRX010000095.1:0-10596 GCA_964548145.1 uncultured Pseudomonadales bacterium
CGCCATTCGCCGATTATAGGGGTCAACGTTCGAACTTCGCGGGAGTCGACAAGGCAGATGAAGAAGCGGTGGGCCTTCGGCTTGGTTTGTCTGGTCGCGCTTGGCCTGCTGGCGGCGTGCACTGATGCGCCGCCCCAGCCCGCCAAAAGCCCCAACGACGACCGCGACTACCGCTACGTCGTGCTGTCCAACGGCCTACGGACCCTCTTGATCCATGGGCCGGGCAGCGTTTCGGCCGCTGCCGTGAGTGTCGCCCGGGGCAGCCTGGACGAGCCGGACGCCCATCCGGGGATCGCCCACTTCGTCGAACACATGCTGTTCATCGGCACCGACAAGTATCCGAATGTCGACGAGTTCGGCGAGTTCGTCTTGAAGCACGGCGGCGACACCAACGCCTACACGGAAGTCGACCGAACGACGTACTACTTCGACATCGAGGCCGAGCATCTCCCGGAGGCCCTGGACCGCTTTGCACAGTTCTTCATCTCGCCGCGTTTCGATCCCGACTATCTCGAGCGCGAAAAGCACGCCGTCCAGGCCGAGTACCAGATGCAGCGAAAGGCCGACGAGTGGCGCAGCTACGCTTTGCACAAGCAATTTGTGAATCCGGACCATCCCTGGTCCCGGTTCGACTGGGGCAGCCTCGAGTCGTTGCGGGGCGTCGGCGTTGCCGAAGCGCACGCCTTTTTCGATACCAACTACTCGGCGGACACGATGGCTTTGGCCGTGCAGGGAGGCGACGACCTCGACACCTTGGCGAGGCTCGTCGAGGAGCGGTTCGGCGATGTCGTCAACCGCGGCCTCGGCCCCAGGCCTACTCATCCGCCGCTCTACGACGGCGTGGCGCCCCCGTTCAGCTACGCTTGGCGGACTATCTCGCAGACGCGGTCGCTCAACTTGCGGTTTCCGATTCCGCCTACGAGGTCCCACTATCGTTCCAAGCCGGCGTTGTTCCTCACCGGGCTCATCGGTCACGAGGGTCCGGGCAGCCTGCACCAGGTGCTCAGCAGCCGGGGATGGATAGATGGTCTTGTTGCGGATAGCTTCGACCAGGACGAATGGAACGGCACCTTCGACATCGACCTCACGCTTACGGAGGCGGGGAAAAACCACGTTGACGAAATCGTCGCCCTTACCTATGCCTGGATCGACCTGATCCGGCGCGAGGGCATCGAGGAATGGCGCTACGCGGAGGAAGCCCGCCTGGCGAGTCTCGGTTTCCGGTTCTTGGAGGAATTCGCGCCTCTGGAGCAGGTCGTCGCGGCTGCGGAGGGGCTGCTCTACTACGCGCCGGAAGATGTGTTGCGGGCGAGCTACCTCTGGGAGTCCTTTGCCAGGCCCCTGATCCTTGGGTACCTCGACCACCTAGTTCCGGCCAACTCGATTGTCGGCATCGCTGGCCCGGAAATCGAGGGCGACCGCATCGAGCCTACCTTCAATGTACCGTGGCGCTTGGGAACGCCGTTGCTGGCCGACAAGGTGGAAGCGCCGTTTGCGCTTCCCGAGCCCAATCCCTATCTCCCCGACGATGTCGCGTTGGCGTTCGAACCCGGGTCGCCGGAGTCGCCGGTGCTTTTGGATACCGACAGCGCCGTGGAAGTCTGGCATGCGCCGGACACGGAGTTCCGGACTCCGGTGGCGTTCGTCAACCTGGATTTGCGTACGGCGGAACCGTTCGACGCGGCTGACGTCGTGATGGCGACCCTCCACGCGCGACTCGTGGAACACGCCCTGAATCCCCGGGCATACGTGGCACGATTGGCGGGGTTGTACGCCGAGACCGACGCGACGGCGACCGGATTCCGTCTCTCTATCCGGGGTTTCCACGACAAGCTTCCCGTCCTGTTCGACGACGTGCTGGGCACCTTCGTCGATGCCGATGCCGAGATCGACGGCGCGACTTTCGCCGCCGCTCGCTCGGAGCTTGCAAAGGAATACGCCAACCTGCGCCTAGCGCGGCCCTATGAGCAGATGGCGGACGCCCTTTACCGCTTGGTTCACCCCGACTATTTCCCATTGGGTGCCCTGGCCGACGCGGTGGCGCGGGCGACGCCGGCAGCCTTGGCCGACTGGCGGCGGGAGCGGCTCGCCCGGATGGGCGCGACGCTCTTCGCCTACGGCAACATGCCGGAGCAGGACGCGCTTCACGTCGCGACCTTGGTAGAACGCAGGTTTGCTATCGTCGAAGGACCGCCGGGCATGCCGAGGGCGCAACCGGTGGTGGGTTCGCGCCGCTACGAACGCGCCGTCGACCACGACGATGCCACCTATCTCCTCTATTTGCAGGGCGAGAGCGACGCGGTCGACGAGCGTGCCCGAATCGGCCTGATCGCCCGTATGCTGACTGCCCGATATTTCACGGCGCTGCGTACCGAACGCCAGCTCGGCTATGTCGTCAATGCCTACGACAACCCCATTGCCCGGCACGCGGGGCTGGCCTTCACCGTCCAGGCATCGAGCGTGGGCGTCGCCGAGATCGAGGCACTGACGCAAGCCTTTCTCGACGATCAGCGAAGCTGGTTCCGCGATTTGTCGGCGGAGGCGTTCGAGTCCTACAAGCAGGGCTACCTGGCCCCGCTCGAGCGAGCGAGCGACCTCAACCACCATGATCGGATCGCGCGCCTTCTGGACGATCTCGACTACCGGACGTTGACGTTCGATTCGAGGAGGCAGCTTCGAGACGCCGTCGCCAAGCTCGATGTCGCGGATGTCGCGGGTGCCTACGAGTCATTGATCGATCCTGCTCGCGGCAACCGGTTGACCGTCTATAGCCAGGGCAAACCGGGGACGGAACCGGCGGACGGTGTGCCGATCGCGTCCATCGAGGAATTCGAGCGCTCCGGTTTCGCATCGCCGTAAGCGAGCGACGCGTGGTCCTTGGGCTGGCTGATTTCCTCGATCGTGGCGTTCAAGCCCGGGGAGGAGGTGCCGTAGCGCCGTCCCTCGTCCGCGATTTTCAGATATCTCGCACACGACCCATGGCGATCGGCTGTCATCGCGCGGTCCGCCGACCGGCTATCGTACGCACATGGAACCGCTGGACCACGACGCCGCCTACAAGGGCTTCTACGGCCATCCCTTCATGGTCGAGGAACTCGCCCGGTGGTTGCTGCCGGCCCGGGCAGGCGGGCGCGAGCTCGTCGACGCCCTAGACTTCGCCTCGCTGGCGCGCATCCAGGAGCAGTCGGTCGGCGAGGGCCGCAAACGCAGCAACGACATGGTCTGGCGGGTGCGCTTCCGGGACCGCGACGAGGGCGACCCGGAGGCGTGGATGCACCTGGTGCTGATGCTGGAGTTCCAGTCGACGGTGGACCACCTGATGGCGCTGCGGTGCCGCCAGTACGTCGACAACTTCCACATGGAGAACCTGCGCGGGCGGCGGTTCGGGGCCGTCGACCGGCTGCCGCCGGTGCTGGCGGTGGTCATCTACAACGGCGTCTCGCGCTGGACCGCCGCGCGGCGCGTGATCGACCTCGTGACGCCCGCCGCGGCGGCGGTCCCGGCGCCGGACCTGTCGCGCGCGAGCCCGCTGTTCGGCGGCGACGGCTACCTCGCGGTTGACAGCGGCCGGCTCGGAGCGGACGATCTTCTTCAGGACAACGCGGCGGCGCTGCTCGCCGGCATCGAGCACCCCACGATCGACACGGTGTTGGGGCTGACGCGGCGGCTGTCGGGGCGTCTGCGGGAACCGGACCTGCGCGGGTTGCGGGAGTCTGTGCTGACGTGGGCGCAACGCGTGGTGGCACGGCGGCTGCATTTCGATTTGGGAGTGGACGACATGGCCGAGGCGGACCGACTGCAGGATCCCGAGGAAGAAGAGGCATACTGGGAGGCGCGGCGCAAAGCGATGTTCGCGCCGTACATCGCCGAAGGGCGCGAACAAGGCCGGTCGGAGGGCCGCGAGCAAGGCCGGTCGGAGGGCCGCGAGCAAGGCCGGTCGGAGGGCCGCGAGCAAGGTCGGTTGGAGGGCCGCGAACAAGGCCGGTCGGAGGCCCGGGCCGAGGAACGTGCTTTGCTGCGGCGGCAGGCGGCGAGACGGTTCGGCGCGGATGCCGCAGCGCGGCTGTCGGCGTTTCTCGACGGTGTCGACGACGCCGGGCAACTGGCGGAGGTCGGCGATTGGATCGTCGACTGCGCATCGGGTGCCGAACTGGCCGAACGGGTGGCGTCTCAGCGTCAATCCTGAACGCCCCGAGAACCCCCAGTGCGGCGGCGCGACCGTGTACTGACGACGTTCACGCCGGCCAGCAACAAACCTGCGACCAGGAACGCCCCGGGCGGTAGCGCGGCAAGCGGGAATCCCAAGGTCACGGCTTCCCGGGCCGCACCGAGGATGAGGATCGCCGCCGCGAAACCGGCGGATGCCCCGAGTGCGTCCAGCAACGTCCTTCCGAGACGCTCTTTCGACGCCACCTGTTCGATGCGGGCAAGGATCATGCAGTTGGTGACGATGATCTGCACGAAGAGCGCAATGCGCTGATAGAGGTCGAAGGCGTAGGCCTCCATGGCGAGGTTGACGAGTGTCGTGAAGGTCGCGATGACCAGCACGAAACAGGGCAGCCGCACGTCTTCCGGGATCAGTTTGCGCACCGCCGAGACGAGCACGGCGGAGCCCGTAAGTACGACGGTACTGGCAACGGCGAGACCGAGGGCATTCGCGACCGTGTTGGACACCGCCAACAGCGGGCAGAGCCCGAGCAGCTGTACGGCGGCGGGATTGCGGGCGACGGCGGCCTCGGTGAACCGGTTCATGGCGGCTGTTTCGCGGGACGAAGGGAATGATCCCAATCGCCAGATTGTCGCCCAACGCCCGCGCCGCCGCCACGAGGTGACGGCAAAGCTCGGCACAAGCCGCTCGCCGGACGTCCGGCACGGCGTAGAATGCACGGGAGTGTTCGCAACTCGGAACGCCATGGGTCCGCGCATGCTGACCTTCACGGAGGAAGTGCTCCTGCTGCTCGGCGACGACGAAGGGTCGTTTCTCCCAGTTCAGCGACACGCCTTCGAGTGCGCGTTGTCAGGCGCCGTTCTGCTTGATCTGGCATTCGCCTACCGGATCGATACCGATCTCGAGTCCCTCGTGGTCACCGACGCCAGCCGCACGGGCGTTCCGTTCCTGGACCGCGTGTTGGCCCGAGTGGTGGCGCGGAAGGACGACACGGATACCCCAACCTGGATCCGCGAGATTTCGGAGGAGGATGTCGAGGAGATCCGCCAACAGGCGTTGTCGGCACTCGTGGCCAATGGGGTTCTTGCCAAGAAGGAGGATCGGGCTTTGCGGGTTCTTCGGTCGGTCCGCTACCCCACCGTCGACGCCGAGATCGGACAGGGGATCCGGCGACGACTCGAAGACGCGTTGTCGGACGAGATCCCCGATCCCCGGGACGTGGCCTTGCTGAGTCTCGTCGACGCCTGCGGCATCCTGCCGGACCTTTTCCCCGAGCGTGATCTCGCGAGCGAGCGCGACCGAATCGTCCAGCTCCGCAAATTGGATCTGATCGGACGCGAGGTCGCCGGCACCATCGCTCAGACCCAACGGCGCATCATCGAGGCAGCCCGTGTCGACGCCGCACGTTTCGGCAGGTTGCGACTTCTGCTGTCCGTCGTCGCCGCGGCCGGGGTAGCCGCGACGCTGCTAGCGCCACGCATCCCCGTTCCCGGCAGCTATGGTCCCAGCCTCCTTCGGAGTCTCTGGTTCGACGGCTCCTGGCAACAGTGGAGTGGCTACCTGCTGCTCGGGATCAGCGTCCTCGGATTGACTGTCGCGGTCATCGTGAAGAAGCGCTTGATCGCCCGGGTGGCACGCTCGCACCGATGGCGGCTGACGCATCTTGCTCTCGGCGCGAGTTGCCTCGCCGCGCTGTTCGCCCACACCGGTTTCCGCTTCGGTGTCAATCTCAACGGCGTGCTCATGGGATGCTATCTCGCGGTTCTGTTCTCGGGGGCGCTCAGCGAAGTCGCGGTACGCGTCGCGCCGCGCCAGCAGATCGTTGGACTGGGAACACCAGGAAAACGCCGGCGCGCCTTGATTCGGCTCCATGTCCTGGCGCTCTGTCCGCTACCGGCGCTGCTGGTCGTTCACATCCTTACGGCCTATTCGTTCTGAGCGAGCCCGATGCCCGCGAAAGTCATTTGGACCCTGGTGGCTGCGGCCCTTGCCGTAGCGGTGTTCGTTTCGGCCTCGCTGTTCGTAGGTGGCGACCGCCGGGTGCTGCTCGTCGGCGAGACCACGGATGCCCACCACCAGTTCGAGATGTCCTGCGAGACCTGCCATGGGACACCCGCTTTTGCCGACCCCGCTGGAGCGGAACAAGCGCTCAACAGAGCGTGCCGCGACTGTCACGAGGATGAACTGGATGACGCCGACGACAGCCACCCGCGCAAGGACTTCCGCAATCCTAGGATGGCCGCGTACTGGGAACGCTTAGATGCGCGCCTTTGCACCACTTGCCACATGGAGCATCGTCCCGAGCTTACGCGAGCGGGTGCGGTGACGGTCCCCATGGACTTCTGCAGAGCGTGCCACGCCGAAGGAGATCAAGACGTCCGCGCTGACCGACCGAGCCACGCCGACGCCACCTTTGACTCCTGCGCGTCTGCGGGTTGCCACAACTTCCACGACAACCGGGCGCTCTACGAGGATTTCCTCGTCAAGAACGCCGAGCAACCTTGGCTTGCGTCCTCACCGGTCCACGCGTTCGCCGCGCTCAGCCGTGCAGGGCCATTGCCGAACGCGTCGACGCTGGCGGAGAAGGACGCCACCGCGCCGGCGAGCGCGCTCGCCGACCCGGCATTGATCCATGCCTGGTCCGGCTCCGGGCACGCCGCGGCGGCGGTGAACTGCACCGCTTGCCATGCGCCGGATGCGGACGAGGACGCCAGCGGTGCCGAGATCGCCGCGAACTGGATCGGCACGCCGACCATGGCGGTCTGCCGCGACTGCCATCGGACACAGTCGAGAACATTCGTCCGTGGTCGTCACGGCATGCGCTCGCATCCGAGAATCGCCAAGCCCAGAGATGCACGTCGAGCACTTCTTGAGCTTGGTCTCTCTCGGGTGGTGCCGGAAGGCATCGTCGCGTGGCTAGCGGATCCCCCCCTGCCGGGTCGTGTCACCGCCGGTGAATCGCGGCTGCCGATGCATGTCGAGGCCGCGCACCGGTCGCTTGATTGCGGGACGTGCCACGAGCCTCACGGCGTCGACACCCGCCACGCGGCCGTCGACGCCTGCTCGACGTGCCACGACGATCACCACACCCGCGCGTACTTCGATAGCCCCCACTATGCCCTTTGGAAGGACGAACTCGCCGCCGTGGTACCGCCGGGCGCCGGCGTCGGCTGTGCCACCTGCCACATGACCAAGTCGGAACGCCGGGGCGTTGTCACCACCAACCACAACCAGAACGACAACCTGCGACCCAACGAGAAGATGATCCGGTCGGTGTGCCAGGACTGCCACGGCCTCGCCTTTTCGCTCGATGCGTTGGCGGATGCGGCGCTTGTCGAGCGCAACTTCAGCGGACGACCCCAGGTCCATGTCGAGAGCATCGATTGGGCGGTGTCGCGCCTTGATCACGAAGGTGACACCGTCGATTGATATTCGCCCCGTAACCGCCGCAAACTACTTGGGGTGACTGGTTGAGGAACACCGCGATGAACGGAAGATCCGTCTCGACGGGCGTGCTCATGGCTAGCTTGGCGACGGTGCTCGCCGCGTCTGAGGGCGTCCCCTATAAGCGCGCTGCCGACATGCTCTACCAGGTGATGTCGGCGGACCGGGAGGTCTATACCCGCACGGTAGTACAACGGCTCACGATCGACGAGGAAGTCCTCAGCGCATCGGAGCACTTCGACGACGACGCGGCCTTGCCGCTGCCGTCGCAGATGTTCCGGCTCGGTGCCGAACGGGTCATGGACGAAACCGACGAGTTCTCCTACGCGCTGCTGTCGCTGACGCCTATCAACCAGAAGATGGGGCCCGGGACACCCATGGAGAAGGAAGGACTTGAATTCGTCGACGACAATCCCGGGGAGAACTTCTACGGCGAAGAGGATCTTGGTGGGGAGAGGTACTTCACGGCCGTCTACGCCGACTATGCAGTGGTAGAGGCGTGCGTCAACTGCCACAACAACCACAAGGATTCCCCGCGTCGGGACTTCGCGGTAGGTGACGTCATGGGCGGCATTGTCATTCGCATTCCGATGGAGTGATCGTACTCGTCAGTCCCTTGGAATCCGGGCCAGAAAGGCGCCGGCGTTCGTTTCACGGCTTACACAAGTCCTCGAGTCGAACGCGCTGCAACGCGGTGTCGACGGCGGCCATCACCGCTTGCGACGTGATCGTGGCGCCGGTGACCGCGTGGACGTCGTCGGTGGTGAACGAGTCCAGCCACTCGGACGGGGCATCCAGGATGTCGCCGAATCCCGGCGTCTCGGTGTGCTCGAGGACTCGAACGCCCTCCACCGAGCCGTCCAGGTCGAGCGCGACCGCCAAGCGAAACTCGCCGCCATAGCCGGTGCCGCCGCCCCGCAACACGACGAGATTGCGCTCGCAAAGCACCAGGTCGCCGTCGGCGAGCGCGTAGGGGTGATGTTCGTCATCGCCCGCGCCGGCCGCGCCGACGAGTTCCCGTAGGACCCGGGTCTCGGCTTCCAGGCGGTTGCGGGCCACCTCGTCCTCGGTCAAGTCGGCGAACCAGGCCAGACCGGTCCCGGCGAGCACCGCCAGCGCGGCCAACGCCGCGACGTTACGCAGCAGCGCGCGCATGGCCGAGTCGATCCAGTATGGGCGTCGCAAGGTTGCCGATCAGCACCGCGAAGGCAACGCCGTCGGGATAGGTGCCGGCGGCGCGGATGGCGAATACCAGCGCACCGATGGTCAAGCCGAAGAGCCACTGGTGTCCCGCCCGGCGGGGTGCCGTGACCGGGTCGGTGGCGATGAAGAACGCCGCGAGCATGGACGCCCCGGCGAACCAGTGGAAGAGGGGCGACCCGAGACTCGCCGAACTGCCGTTGTCGTAGAACGCGATGGCCGGCAGGGCGATGCCGAGAAGCACGGCAGTGGGTATCCGCCAATGCACGACGCCGATGGCGATCAGGTACAGCCCGCCGAGCAGGGCGGCTAGATTCACCCACTCGAACCCGGTGCCACCCAACATCCCGAACGCCGGATGCGCGGCCATGTCCTCGAGGGTCTGGCCGCTGCGGAACCGCAACGCATCGAGAGCCGTTGCCCCGGTCGTCGCATGCACCAGCGTCATCGACTGCGGATAGGCGACCAGCACCGCCGCGTAGCCCGCCATCGCCGGATTGAAGACGTTCCTGCCGAGGCCGCCGTAGAGTTCCTTGGCCAACAGGATGGCGACGGCAACGGCGACAACGGCGATCCACAGCGGTGCCGACGGCGGAATGCCGATGGCAATCAGCAGGCAGGTGACGGGCGTGCTGCGGTCGACGAACGGTCGTACCGGGCGCTGGCGTAGGTATTGACAGAGCGTTTCGAAGGCGGCGCCGGCGACGAGGGCCACTAGGCAATGGACCAACACTGGCCAGCCGAAAGCCCAGGCGGCAACGCCGAGGGCCGGCACCATGGCAACTAGCACACGATCCATGATCGCCGCCGAGGAAGCGGGCTTGCCCAGCCATCCGGCTATTGCCATTGACGGGGTGCCCGCAGGCGTTCGGCGCGACGGGTCTCCTCGTCGCCTGCCTGCCGCGACAGTCGTTCGGTACGTGCCTCGGTGTGCCGTCGGGCAGACTCGGTGCGGAGACGGGACTCGGCTTCGGTGTGCTGCCGGTGCTTAAGGGCACGGAACTCGCCGAGGAGATCGATGCCGCTGGGACAGGCGCGGGTACAGGCCGTGCACTCGATGCAGTCGGACGCCGCCGAATCCGTCGAGCCGGCTTCGAAGGCGATGTGGAGGGCATGGGCATCGAGGTCCACCGGGCAGGCCGTTTCGCACCATCCGCAGGCGATGCAGGGCAGCGCCCGATCGTTCGAGGGCGGGATCGGTTCGATGGGTTCGCCCGAACGGGGAACCAATTCGATGCAATCCACGGGGCAGGCCGGAATGCACAGTTCGCAGCCGGTGCAGCGTTGCGGGATGACCGCGTGCAGGTATTTCGACGCCCCGGCGATCGCATCCACCGGACAGGCGTCGATGCACAGCGCGCAGCCGATGCAGTCCTTCTCGACGATGCGGGCGATGATGTCGTCGGGTTCCGACATCTCGGCGTCCGCGCTGCGTCCGAGCAACGCTTCCAGCGCGGCCACGACCCGTGGTCCCCCCGGCGGGCAAAGGTCGAGCCGTTCGCCGGACGCCACCGCCTCGGCGTAGGGGCGGCAACCTGGATAGCCGCACTGCGCGCACTGGCTCTGGGGCAGTACCGCGTCGATGGCGATCACCACTGCGTCGGCGTTCGCCTCCTGCCTGTTGGCCAAGGTGCGCCGGGCGATCGATAGCAGGACGCCTGCCACCAGGCCGATCCCGCCGAGGACCAGGGCGGCGGTCATCCTCCCAATCCTTTGAACCCGTAGAACGCCAGCGCCATGAACCCCACCGTCACGAGTGCGAGGGGCGGCCCCCGGAACGGTTC
>CAZJRX010000095.1:10606-12176 GCA_964548145.1 uncultured Pseudomonadales bacterium
GAACGGCGTCGTCCGCGATGCGTTCGCGCAGTGCGGCGAACGCCACGATGGCGACGCCGAAGCCAAGGCCCGCGCCGATGGCGAGGAACAACGTACGTGGCAGGGACAGTTCTTCACCAACGGCGATCAGCGTCACCCCGAGGACCGCGCAGTTGGTGGTAATCAACGGCAGGTAGATGCCAAGCATGCGGTGCAATACGGGGCTCGCGGCGCGCACGAACATCTCGGTGAACTGCACCGTGGCCGCGATGATCACGATAAAGGCGATGATGCGCAGGTACTCGACCTCGAAGGCGACGAGCAGATAGCGGTTGACCAGGTACGTGCCGAGCGCCGCAACCGTCAGGACGAACATCGTCGCCAGCGTCATCGGCACGGCGGTTTCGATACGCCCGGAACTGCCCACGAACGGGCACAGGCCAAGGAACTGCACCAGGACGAAATTGTTGACCAGCGCCGCCGACAGGAGGATGAGCAGCAACTCGGCCATGGTGTCTAGCAGACGGTTCCCACCGGTTAGGTCACTCGCATCCCTGGCTCGGCACCCGCATCGGGCGACAGCAGGAAGATATCCTCGCCGCCGGGTCCGGCTGCCAGCACCATGCCGTCGGAGGTGCCGAAACGCATCTTGCGCGGTGCCAGGTTGGCGACCACCACCACGAGGCGGTCGACCAACGTGGCCGGGTCGTAGGCTTCGCGGACGCCGGCGAACACGGTCCGTTGGCTGTCGCCGGTGTCGAGACGCAGTTCGAGTAGCTTGTCCGCGCCGTCGACGAAGTTCGCTTCGAGAACCTTGGCGATGCGCAGGTCGACCTTGGCGAACTCGTCGATGCCGATTTCGGCACGGGTGTCCTCGGCATCGGCCCCGGTTTCCGCATCGCTTTGGGCCACCGTGGCCGCGACCACCTTGTCGACGTCCTTGCGGTCGATGCGGGTGAACAGCGGCTTGTAGCGGTTGATCGGATGGGCGACGAGCGCTTCCGCCGCGTCCTCCCACGCCAGCGGGGCGACGTTGAGGAATGCCTCCGCCTTGGCCGCCATCGCCGGCAGGATGGGTTTCAGGTAGACCATCAGCGCCCGGAAGACATTGATGCCCAGCGAACAGACGCCCTGCACCTCGGGTCCACGCGCAGGGTCGTTGACGTGCTTCCAGGGCTCGTGTTCGGCGATGTATTGGTTGGTGCGATCAGCCAGCGCGGTAATCTGCCGAATCGCCCGCCCGACGTCGCCACGCTCGTAGAGTTCGGCGAGCTCGTGCCGTGCCCCGGACACGGCGCCCCACAGCCCCTGGTCGTGCACAGTCGCCGAAAGCACGCCGTCGAAGCCGCGATGGATGAACCCCGCGCAACGCGACGCGATGTTGACCACCTTGCCGACGAGGTCCGAGTTCACCCGCTGCACGAAGTCGTCGAGCTGGATGTCCACGTCGTCGGTATTGGCGGACAGCTTGGTGGCGAAGTAGTAGCGCAGGTACTCGGGGTCCAGGTGATCGAGGTAGGTGGCGGCGTTGATGAACGTACCCCGCGACTTGGACATCTGCACGCCGTCGACGGTGATGAAGCCGTGGGTG
>CAZJRX010000096.1:0-12167 GCA_964548145.1 uncultured Pseudomonadales bacterium
TAAGGTGACCGAGCGCGAGCGTGAGATCCGCTTTCGGAACGCAGTACTCGAAGGTCTCGCGAAACGGGAGGGCTCGAGCGGAGTCATTGGGTCTTCGGTGTCCGGTGAATACGAGGCACGTGTGTTCGGTCTTTGGAAAAACCAGTCCCTGTAGGTCGCCGAAGTTGATGAGCCTCAGCGGTTGATACCGCGCCAGCAAACGAGTGACGAATGTCCCGCTCGTATCTCCGAGTAGCTGGCCGATCGGCAGAATCAGACAGGCACGCCCGCGGTCGTCAAGAAAGTCGAGTGCGCGAAGCGCAAAGGCGCCGGCAATCTGGCGGCGAGCGAACGGCTCGCCTTTCTGATCGGCCCAGGCGTCGGCGGTGGTTTGTTCGGCACGCTCAGGTTCGCGCCATGGCGGGTTTGAAACGAGTAGTGAGAAGCGTTTGCCTTCGAACGCGTGGCTGTCTTTGAAGAAATCGCCTACGTTAGGGCCGCTCGCTAGGTTGGAGCCTTCGAGTGTCGGTAGCTGGGCAGTGTCGCGACGCTGCGTAGCCATGATGTCCGCAGGGTCCAGCCCTTCGAATATAGAAAGATAGAGACTGAAAGCGGTGACGCGGCAGGCCATGGGGTTCGTATCGCCGCCGAAAATAGTCCGCTTGAGCAACGTGCAGCGTTCAC
Organism: uncultured Pseudomonadales bacterium; assembly: GCA_964548145.1. Classification (GTDB taxonomy): domain Bacteria; phylum Pseudomonadota; class Gammaproteobacteria; order Pseudomonadales; family Azotimanducaceae; genus VXYL01. Next base: position 664 of record CAZJRX010000096.1, read on the forward strand.
TGAAGGTGAGCTGGCGGCCTCGGGCTTGCTCGGCCAGCGCGATAAGACGCCGATAGGCCGTTGTCAGGAGAATACCGGAACCGCAGGCACCGTCGAAGATGGTCTCGGAGAGGGGATCCGGGGAGTGGGCGAACGCCTGATCGACCGCCAAGGACGCTAGATGCCGTGGCGTGTAGATGGCAGCTTGGTGAGTTTGCTCCTCTTGCGACAAAAATAATTCGTAAAGCCCCGACAATAGCTCTACTGGGATGTAGCTGAAGTCGTAGTTCCAGAAGTCGCCCTGGCCGGTTCGCATATCTGTGCGGCTCAGGAACTGGTCCAGGGTTGCGAACCCCTCCTCGGCCAGGACGGTCCAGGGGTCGTGGCTGTCTTCAGCGAGAAAGTCGCCGTTGAAGTCGGTTCTAAGTGAGTCGATCAGTCGCTGTACGCCGTCGCGGTCTGCAGTGTGGACCAACTGGTGCAGCGGACCAACTCGGCGTTCGTTGCGATAGGTCTGACTAACGATCTTGCGATGCTCAAGGTAGGAGACGAAGAGGATCTCGCCCATGAGCAATTGCGCGTGATGGCGGTTGTTCTCGTCCTCAGCGTCAGTGAAGCCATTGCGTGTCAGTTTGGCGACGGTCGTGGAGATGTTGTCGAGCAAGTGTTGGTCGACGCGGGCGTCTGGGTCGAACCACTTCGGGACCCGCCGGGCTAGATTCGCTGAACCGACATCAGAGGCCGAGAAGGGTCCGTCACGACGCACGTGCTCGAAGCGGAGGCGTTGTTCCTCAGTATCGAGCTTTCTGGCCGGCAACGCGGTTGCTTCGTTGCCGCGGACGTGGAGCACGATCGTGGCGAGGTTTTGGTTCCAGATCCGCTGGCGAGCGTCGTCCAAGGCTTGGCGGGCGGAACCGCCCTCTCGGTCGCCGCCGAGAAAGACGATGGTTGGGACGCCTTCGACATCGAATACGGCACGGGCTTGCACTGAGCCGTCCGGTTTGAGCAGAGCGTCGATTTCGAGAGCGTAGGGGTGCGTCGGCGGAATGCTATCGCCGGTTCGATGCAGAAGGTCGGGTTCGTCCGTGTAACCCAGTCCTTCAAGCCAGTTCTCGACGGAAGCGGTGGTCACTTAAGGGCCGAGCGGTCGTGGATTTGGCTGCCGGTATTCACGATGTTCGGTGGCCGTTAGGTACCGGAGCGTTGAGACGACTGAAGGCGGTGAAAGGTGACGAGGGCTGTGGAGGTCAGGGAAGACGACGATCCGCCGGAGCCTACAGGATTACGCATGCTGTGTCACCCGAGGTGGACATTCGTACAGTATCACATATGTGGTCTCGTCGAAACGCTCAAGTGTGTTCTCGCGATGCGTCGGTCGGTGATTCGCGGCAGTCGAGCCGGTTTAGGATTCTGGAAACAGCGTCCCGCAGTTCGTGTCGGGAGGCTGGGCGATCATCGGCGGCGGATAGGATGGCGTGGCGAATCATCCGGCGAATGGCGGTTGGTCGGGACGGCGTGAGCCCGGTGTCAGGGTCGGGGTTGGCTGCTGCCCACGCGTCGATGACCGACCACGTGCCAAACGACGGGCTTCAGGTACGGCCAGGTACGCAGGAACAGCCGGGCGACTTCCTTGACCGACAGCGGCGGCGGGGGAACGAGTTCCCGGGCGTCCAGTTGGTACGCCGCTGTCGGACTAGGCGTTTCGTTCTCGTCGGCTACGTCGGTCAATGGTCACCTCGAAGACCGGTCGGATCCGAGGCACGATGGTGAGTCGCCACTGTATCGTCATGATCCCGGAAAGGCCAAACAATCAAGGCTCCCGGACGCTGCGGTTGTGGAAGAAGCGAGTCGGGATGTTGCGGTAGTCCTTCTCGATGAGATCAGCCAGCCGTTGACGTGCACAATGTCGACGCGCGTGTCGCTGTCGAAGTCGCCGACCGCGCCGCCCATGCCGGACTGGTCCACGATCACCTCGGTGTCGGTGATATTGGTGAACGTGCCGTCGCCGTTGTTGAGATAGACCTGGCTGTCGTTGAAGTCAGCCGACATGAGCAGGTCGCCGTCGTAGTCCGCCGCGGCGACGCCGCTGAAGAGCTCCGGATCGGACATCAAGGTCAACGCCCCGCCGCCGAACGCGCGCTCGTTCAATCCGGCTTCGGTGTCGCGGACAACGGAGATGTCAGCGGGTTCGGGATCCGGGGTTGCAGGCGCGGCCCCCACCCGGGTCGGGAGGCGGCGGGGCGACGCCGCCACCACCGCCGCCTCCGCAAGCGCCCAGCAGAGCGAGCAACATGGCCGATCCGAACGCGACCGGCACAGCGTTACGACAGACCGACACGCCTCGCTGCGTGGATCGCTGAAGGACTCCCCTCTGTGGGGCGTTAGAACTACTCGCCCTTTCCGGGAGCAACTGCAAGTGCTTGTGGGGTAGACGGAGAGGACCGCGTCGGGATCTCGTCGAGGTGGAGTGCCCGTCTGTTCTGGATCACAAGCCCCCGGCCGGGATGGTCACGGTGATCGAGCCGTCTTCCGCGATCGTTGTTGCCGACATCTCGCGGTAGCGTTCTGCACGCTTGGGGTCCGTTCGACTGAGATGAATGAACATTGTCGTCGCCGCGTTGGCCCGGTGTTCCTCATTGACGATGCGATTGAAGAGCTCTTCTGCCTTCTGCGTGTCCCCGTCGATGAGCGTGTGTTGCAGCACGCCGTCGATGGCCGCATCGCGAGCGGACGCAGGGACTTGATCAACGAATGCGATTGCGCCCTCGAGGTCGTGTTGAGCCCACGTGCGGAGCGCGGTTTGGTAAAGAGGGGGACGCAAGTCGTCGCCGAGGCGGGCGATGGCGCGAACGGCAGCGTGTGGATCGTTCCGGGCCCAACGTGACATGAGCTGCGACCCGGACCTGGCTTTGGTCGTGGGGTCGTCAATGCGTTCTACCATCGCGAGTGCAGCTTCCGGTGACTCCTCGGCGGCGTGCCAAACGATGGCCGAGGTGGATTGACGTTGGGCCGCCTGGGACTGGGTTTGTAGCCAGTCAAACGCCTCCTCGGCATCGAGTGAGGCGTATGTGTTGACGACGGCGGCGACGGTGTCTGGCGTCTTGTGGGGCGAACCGTCCAGCCAAGCGGCTGCCGCGCGGGAGTCGTCTCGCCCCCATTGCTGTAGTACTTGCTGGATCGCGTTGGTTCGGGCAGGGGCGTCGAGTACCTCCGCAAAGGCCAAGGCGTCGGTCGGGGAGGTTTCGGCGACCTTGCCTAGAGCCGCCGCCACTGCGTGCGTGCGGTGGTCCGACGCAGGTCTCGGCCGCGCCCACTCGAACAACGCCATCGGGTCGGACTCCGCCCACGTGCGGACCAACGAGTATCGGGTTATCCGCTCGAGGGGCGGATCATCCATCTCCTCGAGCGCCGCAAGAGCCGCTCGTGGTTCGGAGTTCGCCCAGACCCCCAGTACCCGCTGGGCGACGTCGCGCCTTGCCTTCGTGTCGAGTGTCTCGGCGAACGCAAGCATCTCGGCGGGCGAGTCCTTGGCTGCGGTCGCCGCGACTTCGGCAATCAGCGAAGAGCGTTCAGCGGAAGGCGGCTGCGACACCGCCCACTGAAGTGCCGCGTCCCGGTCGGACGTGACCCACCGTGTCAACAATCGACGTTGCCACCTGGCCTTTTGGCTGCGGTCGGCGACCGCGTGCAATGCCGACAGCGCCGCTGGCGGATCGAGGCTGAACCACCTTTGGGCCACTCGCCAGAGGGCATCGGTTCGTGACGGTCCCGCTTCGATACTCAGTGCTCGTTGCCATGCGGCCCCTGGATTCGTCGCCGCTTCGGCGATGGCCCTGGCCTGCGAGAGCTGCGACTCGAGCGAGAACCGCCGGGCGATCTCGTCTTTGCGGGCATCGCTCAACTCCTGGATGCCGTTGAGAAGGCTCCTTGCCGCTTCTGTACGCTGCGGCTCGGCTAGCGTGTCGGCGAATGCGACGGCGGCATCGAGGTCGCTTCGTCCCCAGGCGATCACACCCCACTGGATCAGGGGCTGTGCGTTGGTCTCGTTCGACAGCACGTAGTTGAGGGCCGCTCGGGGCGCTATTTCGATGTAACGACGGTAGATGGTCCATCTTGGAAAAGCCGGGTCGAGGGCGGCGGCCTCATCGAGAAGCGCTTCGATCCCGTTGGCGTCTGTGCCTCTCAGCAGGTCGTAGAGGGCCGCATCTCGCTCGAATCCCTCGGGGATGGCCTGGATTTGTGCCAGGGAGACAGTCGCCGACGTCGACGAGTCCGTGCCGGGCGGCACCGGCACCCGCAGTGTTGTGACGGGGTGTTGCGGCGCGGGCGCGGGTTCGTCCAGAGCAAGTTGGACCAGCAGCACGGCACCCACACCGAGGGCCACGCCCGCGGCAAGTGTGCCGATGAATTTGATCATGGCGTTCCCGGAACTGGCGGTTCGCGCCCAAGGATTCTACATGAGCCGAACCAGTGAATCGGTCAGTCGAACAAGCCGGTGAAGCCTATGGGTTCGTTGCTCGTGCGCGACTCGCGCAGGCACTGTGCCAAGACCGGCATGCCGGCCCGGATGTCGTCGTCCGGCACGTGCCCGAAGGCCAACCGGAGATAGGGCGCCTGCTCGCCATGGATGTGGAAGTTTGCGCCTGGTGCATAGCGAAAGTTGCGCTCGGCGGCGAGTCGCAGCAGCTTGTCCTGGTCCACATCTTCCGGAAAGCGCACCCAGACGAATAGGCCGCCGGGCGGGTTGGAGGTCACGCAGACATCGGATCCGGCGTCCGCCAGTCCTTCCACCACGAGGTTCTTCTTCACCTTGAGCGCTTCGTTGAGCTCCTCGGTGATTTCCCATACGTCGTCCTTGTAGAGCTCCGCCACCACGGCGGCGGCGAGATAGTTGCCCCCGGCATCGTGGCGGCGCGCGAGAATCGTGTCGATGAGCGGCGGCTTGGCGTAGAGATAACCCAGCCGCAATCCCGGACCGAGTATCTTCGACAAGGAGCACAGGTAGATGATCTTGTCCCAGTCCGACAGGGCGTAGAGTGAAGGCGGCTTGTCGCCGTCGAAGTGGACGTCGCCGTAGCAGTTGTCCTCGACGACGGGAATGTCGTGCCGTCGGGCCATGGCGATGAGCAGACGGCGCCGGTCGACGGACAGGTTGATGCCGGTCGGATTCTGGTAGGTGGTGAGCGCGTAGATGAATTTCGGCTTGCGCGCCTCGCCCAGTTCGTCGAGCTTGGCTTCGAGGAGATCGACGCGCATGCCGTCCGCATCCACGGGCAGACCGACCATGTCGATGCCGAGCGCCCGGTAGGCGGCGATGGTCCCGGAGTAGGTGAACTCCTCACAGATCACGGCATCGCCCGGCTGGGTCAGCGCCTCGGCGACCAAGGTGACGGCCTGCATGGAACCGTTCATCAGGGACAGGTGATCGGGGTCAACGGCCACGCCTTCCCGTTCCGACTCCCGGCGTGCCATGGCGGCGCGCAGACCGGGATGGCCGAGCTTGCCGTGGTAGTCGGTCAGTTCAACGTATTCGTTGGCGATGGCGTCTAGGGCCGCCCGCTGCAACCGGGCGACCGGAACAGTCTCGGGGTTTGTGCGGCCAACGGCGAAGTCGAATAGGCGTTCGGGCATTGATCGGCGTCTCAGTGGATGGGCAGCGAGGTCACCGGGCCAACTCCCGGTACGTGTTGGCCAGCTCGGGATCGACGTCCTGTAGGTATCGCACCATCCATCCGGCAGCGCTGCGCCGGGCTTGGCGCCCTTGGATGTCTCCGAACAGGCGCAGAAGGAACTCGGTATCCCTTGCGAACATCGCCTGCCTCATCATGGCCATCGTGGCGTCATTCCTTGTTGACACGGGCAGATCCTGGGCTGCCGCAACGGCACCCTCCCGGTCGAAGCGGCTCCAGTTCTGGAAACCCAGCCGAACGCGGCTTCCGGGTCCACGCCGGACCAGGCTGCGAGGAGCCCGCGCCGGATCGAGCTGATTGACTGCTCGGGCGCGAGACCCTCCAGGGCGGCCAGTGCCCCGGTTGGATCTTCCCGTCCCCAAGCGAGGAACGCCTTGTTGCTCACGCGCCGGCGTAAGTGGGGCTCGAGGTCGGCCGCGATCCGCAGTGCTTCCAGGGGCGACGCCGACGACAGGGCTTCGGCGGCGTGGGCGACGAGGTCCGAGCGCCGACGGGAGGGCGGTTGTGCGAGCGTCCAGTCGACGGCAGCCTGGGCATCTGCCTTGGCCCACATGTGCACCAGGTTCGCGCGCCACGTCTCACGGACCTGCAGTTCCGGAAAGTCGCCTACCGCCTGCAGTGCCTCTTCGGGCGACCTGGCGATCCAGACACTCAAGGCTCGCCACGCCGCTTGCGTGCGTTCCGCGCCCGGCGCCATGGCGACCGCGGCCAGCCATGCGTCCTCGGGGTCCGACTCGGCCTGCGAAGTATCGAGGGCGCGGGTCAGGACATGCTCCGAGTAGAACTGCCTGGCGATCTCGCGTCGGCGAGCGACTCCCGCGTCCTCGCTGACCGACAGGATGGCGACTCCGGCTTGTCGTTTGGCCGGAAACGGCAGCGCGTCCGCGCCTTCGATGGCGGCATCGAAATCCATCTGTGCCCAAGCAGCAAACACCGGGCCCAGGAATCGCGCCTCTTCGGCGCCGCGGGAGACGATTCGCGCTACGGCTGCCTTTGGATCAAGCTCCGCGTAGCGCTTGTAGATGATCGCCTTGGCGAACCGCCGCTCGCGCTGCAGACGCAGCCAACCGGCTTCCTGGAGCAGTCGTTCGGCGTCTGCCGAGTCCGCGTCAAGAAGGGTGTCGTAGAGCGCAGCGGTGCGCTGGAAATCGCTCCTGCCATGCCAGATGTCGGCGAGGCGAATGGCCGTCCTTGTGTCGGCTTGGTCGGGACCGCCGGAAGTCTGGCCGATGGCGGTTGTCTCCGTTGGCGAAACCGGTACGACCGCGTCGGGGTTCCCGGCCCCGGGGAACCACGCGACGAGCAGAAACGTCACAACGCCGATTGTGCAGCCGACGGCGAAGAATCCGATCCACTTGGCCATGGGAACTCCCGTTCGATCGGCTCGCCTAGGCTCCGCCGAGCCCGGCGAGGAAGCGGTAGCTGCGCTCGACGGCGGTCATCATGTCGGTGTCGCAGTCGTCGAGTTCGACGACGTTCCACTCCAGGACGTCGGCATCCGCCGCCGCGATGATCCCGGCGATGTCCATCTTGCCGTCGCCGAGGGCAACGTGCGCCTCGCCCTGCACCAAGGGGCCGTCCTTGACGTGTAGGAGGGGTACCCGGTTCTGGACCCGGGCAACTTCGGCGACCACGTCCACGGCCCCGAAGTTCGCGGCCCAGTAGGTATCCACCTCGAACTCGACCTCGGGGCAGAGTTCGGCGATCCAGTGAAAGCCGAGCTTCCCTTCGATCTCGGCAAACTCCCACCAGTGGTTGTGCAGGAACAGGCCCAGGCCGTGCGGCGATAGGGCGTCGATCAGCGAGTTGACGGTGTCGGCCGTGCGCTTGACGGCATCCAGGTCGGAGAAGTCATCCGGTCCGAAGCCGCCTGCCGCCCGCGTCAGACCCAGCGCGCTCACCGTGTCGGCAACTTCGCTTACTTCGGCACGGTTCGCCCAAGGATGGTGGGTCGACGAGACCACCATCCCGAGATCCTCGACCTGGGCTTTGAACGACTCCGGGGTCTTGCCGAACAGGTTGAAGGGCTCGACCCCCTGGTAGCCGATGGCGGCGAGCCGCTCGAGAACGGCATCGAAATCGTGCTGGGACTCTTGGCGCAACGAATAGAGTTGCACGGAAATCGGCTTCATCGGCGATCCTGGCGACTGACGTCGGTGACGAGCATACATCGACGCCCGGATATCGGAACACTCGGCCGGGTGCAGCCATTCCAGCGCACCGTCACGAAACGGAAAGAAAGACATCAACCTCGCGTCACAAACGGCGCATACGTTTACGTCTTCCCTCAACACTTATCTGGAGATTCGTGACCATGAGCCCTATGAAGACCGCCCTGGCCACCGCATCGGTGGTTGTAGCGCCGCTGGCGTTTGGTGGCACCGAGCCCTACTTCAACCCCTTGACCCAATCCACGGCGGTTGCCTCGGCCAACCACCTGAACGAACTATCGTCCCCATGGCAGGCACCCGCCGGCATGAGCCAAGTGAACCTGATGAGTTTGAAGGAAGTCGAGGCCGACGCCGAGCAGTCCGTTCAGCGCGTGCCTTCGTCCACCGTCTCCTCGATGTTCGACATGCTCGCCTACGACCCGTCGGGCCGGTACGTCTTCATACCCCACGAGACGCCGTTCGGCGCGGCGCTGTCCCGCTACGACACCGCCACCGACCGCACCGAACTGTTGTTTGCCGGAGATAGCGCCGCCGGCGACGACAGCAGTTGCCGGGATGTCGCTTGCGCCGGGTGGGATCACGACTTCGCCGCCTTCGATCCGGCCCGCTGGACCCCGAACGGCACCGTTTTCGTGGCCGAGGAGTGGTCCGGTCTCGGTCGTGTCGTCGAAGTACTGAACCCGCGGGGGGAGGCACCCGAGGATCCGGTGGCGAGCGCGTTGGAGGCGGGTACCGACTACCGCGTGCTCGAGAGCATCGCCAACGTGGCCCACGAGGGCATCAACTTCAGCGAGAAGTACCGGAACAACGTGCTCTACTACATCGACGAGTGGAACTCCGGCTCGATCTACGCGCTGGTTCTGAAGACTCCCGGGGACTACGCCGGCGGCGGCCAGACCTTCGTGTTGTCCGTGGACGGGTTCGCGGTGACCGGGGGCGATCCCACCGCCGACTGGAACGAGGGCGTCAACGAGACCGCCGAGCGTTTCGGAATGGCAACGTGGAAGCCCATCACCGATGTCGATGGGAACCCCTTGGACGGCGTGACGGATCCGTTTGCCGACGGCCCCACCAAGGATCCGCGTACCCGCTCCGACACGCGTGGCGGCCGGGCTGCCGCAGACGACGTGGGCGGTACCCCCTACGGTCGTCCCGAGGACATGGAAGTGGCATTGCTGCCGAACTTCAACGAGGTCCTCTACGTCGCGACCACGTCCGAACACGCCATCATCTCCATCGAGATGCTGGGCAATCGCCGGGCGATGGTGCGCCGGTTCGCAAGCCGCGAGACGCCTAGGAACGTCGGATTCCCCGCCACCACGGGTCGTTTGAACTCGCCCGACAACCTCGCCCAGGACGCCCTCGGCAACATCTACATCATCGAGGACTCGCCCAACCGCGGCGACGTCGGCGGCGACATCTGGTTCGCCCGCGACACCGACAACGACGGTGTGGCGGAGTCTCTGGACCACTTCATGAGCCTCCAGGTAGCCGGTTCGGAATCGACGGGAATGATCTTTCACCCGCGCTCGCCCACCCGTTTCGTCGTGGCGGTACAGCACCCCGCCAGTACGGATCTCGACAATGTACCGGACGGCTTCGGCGATGCGGTTTGGGAGTTCGACGTCGAGAACGTCGTCCCGCCGATGTGCGACAACGCGGACGCCAACGGCTTCGGCGGTAGTTGGGACGCCGTGACCGGGTGCACGACTCGGACAGGAACGGCGTTCGCGGCGACAGAGGCTTCGGCGATGCCGGCGACTTTCGGCGAAAGGCTGCGCGACTCGGTTAAGATGCCGTTGACTGAGCGGTTTCCGGCCGGACCGGGTCAGGACCGGCGGGCCACGTCTATCGATCAGTGGTGATAGCCGAACGATCGAACGCCGGAACCGATGCAAATGACCGTGGGGGACGGGCTTGTCCCGTCCCGCGCCGACACATCCACCTGGGGTAGGGGCGATGTCAAGCATCGCCCGGGTGGATCCTTTCGACGCGCGATCATCCTCGTCGCCTGTTTCTCTCTCGGCCTCCTTGCCCTCGGCACGCACCTTGACGCTGCCCTGCGAGCAGACAGCGGTGGAGATGCCGCAGCCGAAACCCCGGCACCCCACGAAGTCGTCCTGTCGTACCTGCGCAGCAGCGACAGCGTCAAGCCTCGTCCGCTCCCGGACATACATCCGGTAAGGGGCGTATACAACCACGAAGCGATCATCCCGCCGCAGTGCTACACCCGGACCGAAGGTCGTTTCAATCCCTGCTACGTCTGCCATCAGCGCCAAGTGCCGGGCCGCGAAAACACCATGAACGACGACGACCTGCAGGTGGCCTACAGCTTCAGCGACGTTGGCATGACGAATCACTGGTACAACTTGTTCGTGGACCGCGAGGCCGCGGTGGCGGCGGTCAGCGACGAGGAAATCCTCGCCTGGGTGGACGAGGACAACTACAGCGCCCTACCAGACCGGTTGCGCGCTGCGGGCACCGACGGCTGGATTCCGGATCTCGACGGTCTGGAACGGGGGCCGGCGGCGTTCGATGCAGACGGTTTCGCCCTCGACGGCAGCGCCTGGGTCGCCTTCAACTACAAGCCCTTTCCGAGCACGTTTTGGCCCACAAACGGTTCTACCGACGACATCATGATCCGGTTGCCGGAAGCGTTCCGCACGGCCGACGACGGTAGCTACTCCGGGGACGTGTACCGTGCCAACCTGGCCATCGTCGAGGCCAACCTCAAGGGGATGGCGGCCATCTCGACCTTGGAAGTCGACGAACGCCGCGTGGGGTCCGACCTGAATGGCGACGGCGTATTGGGCGTGATCGACGAGATCAGCGCTGTGGGCCGGTTCGTGGGCGCAGCGGCCGATCGTTTCCTCGACACCTACCTCTACCCCGAAGGCACCGAGTTTCTCCATACCGTGCGCTATCTAGGGATTACGCCGGACGGCGAGATCGTGCCGTCGACGCGCATGAAGGAAGTGCGCTACATGCGCAAGTGGGTGGGCTACCGCAAGGTCGTCTACGACCGGAACTACCAGCTCGAGGCCTTCGAGAAGGAACTCGGCAACCTGCCGCAATATATCCATCTGGGCGACAACGGCCTCGACAACAAATTCGGCTGGGCGGTGCAGGGATTCATCGAGGACCCGCGGGGCGAACTGCGGGCGGCCACCTATGAAGAGACGTTGTTCTGCATGGGTTGCCATACCTCGGTGGGTTCGACCATCGACAAGACATTCGGCTTTCCGCGCAAGGTCGACGGTGCCCGGGGCTGGGGTTATGTGGACCTGAAAGGCATGCCGGACGTGCCGAACCGCGGCGAGCAGGCAGGCGAGATCGCGACCTACCTCGAGCGAGTTGGCGGTGGCGGCGAGTTTCGCAGCAATCCGGAGATGTTCGCCCGCTGGTTCAACCCCGACGGGTCACTTGCCCGCGACCGGGTGGCGGCGGCCGAGGACGTCTACGCGCTCATCACGCCATCCGTGGAACGGGCCCTGAAACTGAACAAGGCGTACCGAGCCATCGTGATGGCGCAGGATTACATCTACGGCCGTGACGCGACCGTGAAGCCGCCCGCCAACGTCTACGAGCGTGTCGACAACGCCACCGCGCCGACGCTTCCGCCGGAGGTGGTCTACGACTGGGATATCCGTCTGGATTGGAGCGC
>CAZJRX010000097.1:0-4179 GCA_964548145.1 uncultured Pseudomonadales bacterium
ATCGGCAAGGGCATGTGGCCCAAGCCCGACGAGATGCTGGAGATGCTGAACACCAAGGCCAACCACCCGACGGCCGGTGCCGACTGCGCCTGGGTGCCGTCGCCGACTGCGGCGACGCTCCACGCGCTGCACTACCACGGGGTGGACGTGGCCTCCCGGCAGGTCGAGTTGGCGAGACGCGTGCGGGCGAGCGTCGACGACATCCTGACGATTCCGCTACTCGCCGGCGAGAACCTCGCCACCGAGGATATCCAGCGTGAACTCGACAACAACGCCCAGGGCATCCTCGGCTACGTTGTGCGCTGGATCGACCAGGGCATCGGTTGCTCCAAGGTTCCCGACATCAACGACGTCGGACTCATGGAGGATCGCGCCACCTGCCGGATCTCCAGCCAGCACATCGCCAACTGGCTCCATCACGGCATCGTCGACGAGACCCAGGTACGAGCCACCATGGAGCGCATGGCGGCTGTCGTCGATCGCCAGAACGCCGACGACCCCGAATACCTCGACATGGCCCCGGACTACGACGCGAGCATCGCCTTCCAGGCCGCCTGCGACCTGGTGTTCAAGGGGCTCGAACTGCCGAACGGCTACACCGAACCGGTGCTCCACGCCCGGCGGCGGGAGGCCAAGGCGCGACGACGCGACGGGTAGACGCGACGGCGAAAAATCGCGGCCCTTTGCGCCAGCGGTGCGCGAACATCCGCGGTGGTGCGATCGCCTCGTGTAGGATCGCCGCCTTCGCCGTTCCGTAGTCTGGGATGAGGATCATGCACATCGAGTTGAGGGACTACGATCACGAGCGCGACTTCGAGGCCGTCGATCGCATCTACCACGAGGTCGGCTGGCTCGAGACCGGCGACGACAGCAAGCTGCACGAGCAACTAGCACGCGCCGTCTACGAAGGCGTCGTGTTCTGCCTGGACGGCGATGTCGAATGCGCGGCGACCACCTCGCTCGGCGCCCTGCGCCACCTCGATACCGATCTCGACCTCGCGGTGGTAACCGGCGTCACCACCAGCCGCGTGGCGCGCAAGCTCGGTGCCGCCAAGCGGGTCACCGCCGCCGCGGTCGCCCGGCGCGCCGAGGCGGGCAGCGAGATCTGCACCCTCGGCATGTTCGAACAGGGCTTCTACGACCGGCTGGGATTCGGTACCGGTGCCTATTCGCGATTCGTCAGGTTCGATCCGGCGACGCTCAAGGTCGACCGCCGCTTTCGCCCGCCGAAGCGGCTCACCAAGGACCACTGGCGTGACGTCCACCAGGCCATGCACGGACGTAGTCGGGGCCACGGAGGCTGTGTGCTGCACAATCCCGAGATCATCCGCGGCGAGTTGGCCTTGCACACCAAGAATCCCATCGGGCTCGGCTACTACGACGGCGACACGCTGACCCACTTCTTCTGGGGAGCGGCCGACGGCGAGCACGGGCCCTACCGGATCTGGTGGTACGCGTACCGCACACCCGAGCAGCTTCTCGAACTGCTGGCCCTGATCCGCTCGCTGGGCGACCAGGTGGCCGTCGTCGCCATGGAGGAGCCGCCGGAAATCCAGTTCCAGGACATCCTCGACGCGCCGTTTCGCAATCGGCGCATTACCGAGGACTCGAAATACGCCGGCGGGCACCGCACCCACGCCTGGTGGCAGGCCCGGATGCTGGATGTGCCCAAGTGCCTCGCCAAGACCCACCTCGAGGCCGACGACTTGAGCTTCAACCTCGAGTTGACCGATCCCATCGAGGAACACGTGGAACGGGGGTCCAACTGGTGCGGTGTTGCGGGCGACTACGTGGTCACCCTGGGGGAGCAATCGACCGCACGCGCCGGCCGAGAGGCGAGTCTCCCGACGTTGCGGGCCTCGGTGGGCGCGTTCACCCGGGTCTGGCTGGGGGTCAGACACCCGTCCGTACTGGCGTTGACCGATGATCTCGATACCGATCCGGGATTGCTGCGGGATCTCGACCGCACGCTGGCGCTCCCCGAACCCCACATCGGCTGGGATTATTGACCGAGGGGTCTCATGCCGAGCGGCGAGTGGGAGAACCAGAACGGCTCCGTGCTGACCATCGGCGCGGTCAACAACGGCACTTTCGAGGGCTCTTTCGTTTCCGCCAAGGGTCGAGCGGCCCGGAACCGCCACTATCCGGTGCGCGGTACGGTCAATGGCGACCTCGTGGCGTTCGCCGTCGACTTCGTGGACGACGACGGCAACCTGCACTCGATCTCGAACTTCACCGGTCGCCTCCATGACGGCGTGCTGCACACCGTCTGGGTACTTGCCCGGGCGTTCGAGGATGCCGAACAGACCAAGCCGACCCAGCCGTGGAACACCTTCCTGGTCAATGCGGATCGATTCGTGAGGCGCGCCGACGCGACGTTGGGGGGCTGAAGGGACGCGAGTCCGACGTTGGTAAGTTCAGCCACGGGTTGAATCAGGGCGGAGCGCACGATGGCCGATGAAACTCGGCTACCCTGGACCGGCAGAGCATGGTCGGCGAGCACCGGGAGTTGCACGAGGCGGTGTCGACCCATTGCGGGGCTGACTGACCGATCATCCGCCGGCGCGGTTCACCGGCGCGGGATGCGCTCCGTCAGTTCCCGGTCGGTGCCGATAACGGAACGTGGCCCGGCGGGTCCGAGGAACCGATGGATCATCAGCCGCTGCCACTCCGCCCGTTCGCGATCGTTGAGTTCCCGGTACACCTCGCTGTCCACCAGGGCGCGGTAGTCCGCTGTCGTGTCCGAATAGGGCACGATGTAGGCAGGTGTGATGTCGGTGAGGACCGCGGCCCGGTTCCTATCGCTGCGATTAACGCCGGCGCGGTGCCACGTTCGCGTGTCGAAGACGATCATGCTGCCGGCCGGCGCCTCGATCACATCCGCGTCGGGGCCGTTGTACGGTAGGCCGTTGGCGGCGCGGTATCCCGGTTGGTAGGCCTCGGCAGCGACACCCCAGTCCTCGGGCGGCCCCCGGTCGAGGGCGTGGGAGCCGAGTTTGAAAGCCGTCGCGCCCCGGACCTTGGTGAACTCGGATACGCAGGTGATCCGCTGCACACCCATGACGGTTTGGCCGCTCGGTGTCGGCACCTTGCCGTCGGCGTTGATTCCCCAGTGATAGGGATAGTCGGAGTGCCATCCCTGCACGGTGCGCTTGCCGTCGTCGGGGGTCATCACGCCGATGCCGGGCGGGTGGGCCAGGCGAATGTCGTCGGTCTGCAATTACTCCCGCGCCAGCCAGACGGAGATGGGTTCCACGGCCATCTTGGCGAGCGCGCTGTGCTGGCTGATCTGGCGTCGGGACCGATCCGGTTTCAGGTGCGAGTAGCCGTCGGTGCAGGCAATACGTTGCAGGGCATCGGTGATGTCGGGCGGCAGGATCGCGGCGAGGCAGACCCACCCATGAGCGTTGAGGTGCGCCAGGTATTCCGACGGCAACCGCTCGGGTCCCCACACGATGGTGAACGGTGCGCCATGGTAGGCCGGACGTCCGTCCCCACCCAACGGCGACCCATCGCGCGCTAGCGCATGCCGACCGTCGTCGGCGTCGCTCGTTTCCAGGACGACGGCCGACAGGGCGTGATCGAGGCGCGAGCCCCGCTGGCGCCACATGGCGGCGTCCGAGACCGTTTCCGTGGCATGGATTGCGCCGGTTTCGTCGAGGCCGAGAAAACCGCCGTCGGGTGCGACGACCATGGCATAGTGCTCGGTCGGTTGCGCAAACCGAACCGCGCGCTCCTCAAACCTATCGCCGCCTTTCATGGCTAGCAGATCATACCCAACTCGGTCGCGGCGCATTGCGGGTGGCGGAGGCGGTGTCCCGTAATGCCGGTCGATCCCCCAACAAGGGTCGCCCCATGCGACGGCCTCTCCGTGCTCTCTCGATCATGGCGCTCGGTGGTGTAACGGCCGCCCACGCGGATGGGTTGACTGTCTCCCGTTCGGACCGCGAGACCCCGCTCGTTGTCATTTCAAAGGCAGACCTCGAGGATCCGACCGAACCGACCACGACGCAGTGACAGGCCGTTGTCCTCGCCAGCATGACGGCAACGAAACGGAGGATCGTCGCCAAGGAAGTCTGCAAGTCGTTTGCCTCGCCCGTGCCGCGGGATGTGGATTTGGAGATTCCCCCCGGCTGCATCCACGGATTGGTTGGCGAGAACGGAGCTGGCAAGACCACG
>CAZJRX010000097.1:4189-12023 GCA_964548145.1 uncultured Pseudomonadales bacterium
TCATCGGTCTCGAGAGTGCGGACGCCGGATCGCTACTCCTCGACGGGCGACCCTACCGGCCAACCAACACGGCCGACTCGCTCGGCGCGGGTGTTGCCATCTGTGCACAGGAACTGAGTCTCGTCGACGACCTGTCAATCGCCGAGAACATCCTGCTGCCGACGTCGGCGTTGGCGCGTATCCGGCGCAAATCCGCACACGAAAGGGCAGCGGAATTGCTGGAAATGGTCGGCCTCGAGCATGCGAGTCCGGGCACCCGCGTCGGTAGGTTGAGCCTCGCGGAAAAACAGCTTGTCGAGATCGCGAAGACGCTGGCAACCGACGCTAAACTCCTGATATTGGACGAACCGACCTCCGCCAGGGTGCGGTCGCCCGTGATCGACGGCCCAGGCAGCGGCGGTCCCGCTGCGGGCGGGGACAAGCCCGGGACAAGCCCCGCCCCTACGAGGCCGTGCTGCGGAGGTCGCGTAGCGGCGACCGTTTGGTCGCCCGCGGACACCTCAAGGGCGCGAAAGCCTGCGGCTCAGCGTTATCGCATCTGAGCTACCAAGCGATCTCGGCCGGGAAATACCTGCCGATCAGATCCTCGTAGAACGGACGCAACGCGTCGACGTCCGGCTGCGAGTCGTGCTTCGTATAGAGATCGTATCGGTTGAACAGGCGCACCCATTGCAGCCGTTCTTCATCGCCGGAGCCCATTAGCTCGCGGTAGGCGTCCGAGGAATGGCCCGGGTAGAAGCTGTGGTAGCGGATCATCGCGAGCGCCGGTTCCGGCAGGTAGTCACGGGCCACGAGGTACATGTACTCGTCATGGCCCCACGACAGGGTGACATTATCCAGGCCGCAACCGGGTTCGTAGATTCCGAGCGGCGTGTTGTAGCCGGAATCCGCAGCGTCGGGGTTGGCGGCGAAATACTCGGGATAGACGATGGCGTCGGGGAACGCGCAGCCAAGGACGAACGTGTCGCCGGTCACGGCCCACTGCGGCTCGCCGAATACGCACAGGATCTTGCCGAGGTCGTGCACGAGCCCGGCGAGTACGAACCAGTCCGGGTGACCATCTCGGCGGATGCCCTCCGCGGTCTGCAAACAGTGTTCGATCTGGGAAAGCGCCGTGTCCGGGTCGCTCTCGTCGACCAAGCTGTCGAGCGTCTCGCAGGCTTCCCAGATTCCCATCCGGGTGGTGATCAATGCCCCGTAGTGCTCTCGTTTCGCGCGCGCGAATTCAAGCGTCTGGCCCTCGTGGTTCAGCCGGTAGAACCGGCGGACATGCGCGTCCGCGTTGGCATAGTCCCGATACATGGCGGCCATCGTGTCTGAGCTACCGATGACCACCGACGTTACCCGGTTGCGCCATGCGCATCCAGAAGATCGCGCATGGCGTCACTCCGCTCGGTTCCGGGGCGACAGGATGATCGTGGCGTGTTCCCGTACCCGTCGGTGACTTGTCGCACAGCCGAATCGTTGACACTTCGGGACGGCATGACCTAGTCTTCAGACTAGTCACATTGACGCATGGCGAATCATGGGCAAGAGATGGCCAGTGCAAGATGCGAAAGCGCGGTTCAGCGAGCTCCTAGAAAATGCCGTTGCCGAGGGACCCCAGGTGGTGACCAAGCGGGGGGTGGAGACAGCCGTGCTCCTTCGCATCGAGCAATGGCGGAGGCTGGAGCGGATGGCCAGGCCTGACCTGAAGGATCTGCTCCTGGCCTCCGAAGCACGGACCCGAAACCTAACGCCGGCGCGGCGGCCGCATCGCCGCCGGACACCCCCGGTGGTGGAGTAGGTTGGTGTACCTCCTCGACACCAACGTCGTCTCGGAACTGCGCCGTCCGCGTCCCCACGGCGCGGTCTTGGAATGGATCGCAGGCGTACCGGCCGAGGAGCTCTTCGTCTCTGCCGTTACAGTCGGAGGAATACAAGCGGGGATCGAGATAACACGCGAGCAGGACAAGCCGAAGGCCGAGGAGATCGAGGCTTGGCTCAACAAGGTGCTCGCCTCCTACGGCGTCTTGCCGATGGACGCGCCAGCCTTCCGCGAGTGGGCGCGTCTGATGCACCGGAGGTCGGACACCGTGAGCGAAGACGCCATGATCGCCGCCACGGCCATCATGCGCAGGCTGACGGTCGTCACTCGCAACACGGGCGATTTCTCGCAGTTCGGCGTGGAACTGCACAACCCGTGGCCGGACGGTTAGCTCTGGGAACTCGGCATTCCGGGCCCTCTGGACGACGTCCAAGAGCACGCGCCAATAGACGAATCCATCGAATGCGCTTCCAAATTGCTGAAGTCGTTGCGCCTCCGTGTAGCGTGGCCATGGGGCCAGCGAGTGCCGAGCAGCCGCTGCTCGAATCAGTCGAACCAGAGCCGATGGATCCAGCCGTTCGTGTCGGGATAGTCCGGAAGGTCGTCGTCGAACTGCTCGTTCATCGCAACGAGCGCCGAGCGCATCGCGGGGACCGCATCGCCGTATTCCTCGCACCATTTCTGCTCGATCTCGGCGACTAGGAGCGGATAGGCGTCGCGCATCCGCCGGCTCTTCGGCGTCAGGTAGACGCGACGGTTCTTGTCGCGGGCGCGGCCGGGTTCGACGACAACGTCGAGATGCCGTTCGTGCAGGGTCTTGCCGTTGCCGGAGACTCCGCCAAGCTCCCGCGCGCGCTTCAGTGGGACACCCTCATCCCCGACGAACCGCAGGAAATTCGACACCGCCTGCAGGTGACCTAGGCGTTCGCGCTCGTAGTCGATGGCGAACGCCGCGAGTAACTGCGACAACAACGCCGGCAATGGCAGGTCCGTGGCAACGCTGCCCGGTTCCCGCAGGACGACTGGCCAGTCCTGGCCGTGGGCGGGGATCCGCGGCGGCCCCGGATCTTCAAGCACGAAGTCCCCGCCCGTGACGCTCGGATCACCGGCTCCGTAGCCGGTCACGTACTGTGGGAGTTCAATAGGGAGTCGATCCACGACGGACGACACGGCATCGCGCAGCCGGGCGATGCCGTCATTGCTGAAACGCTGCCGCCAATCCTCCTGCACGGTGTCGACGAGTCGGGCGGCGGCGCTCCGCGCGGCCACACCTTCGGGCGTCATGTGCACGATCCTCGCCGTGCCGCGCCTGCCCGGAACTGCCGTGGCTTCGACCGAGACCCGGCCGCGCCTCTCGAGCCGGCTGACCACGACCTCGGCAACCCGCTTCGAGATCACCGCCCGACGACCGAGTTGGCGTAGTTCCGTCCCTTCGGCGTCGAGGGCGCGCAGGACGTTCGCCCAGACGGCGAGATGTGGCACCGAACGTTCCTCGCCGCGCGCCGAGTCGTAGTGATTCGCGAACGCCCCCAATGCCCGCCCAAGCAACGTCGCCAACGGGAGTTCGGACAGCGTGGCGATCGGCCGGCGTCCAACCTGCAATTCGGAGGCGTAGGTCAGGTAGTGCTGGAACCGGACGAACTGCGTGGCGGAGCATCGAACCCGCGTGGTGTTGGCGTCCGTCGACGGGGAAGCCGCGACCCGTTCTGCAACGAAGTCGACGGCTAACGCCGCCGCGCGTCCGAGATCGCCCGTGCCGAAGACGCAGGTCACGACGAACCCGTCCGCTTGCGCCCGCGACCCGCTGCGTTCCGCCACGATTCCCGGGTAGGCGGCGAACACCGTGTCCAGCCGGCCCTTCGCCCGGTCCACGTCCTCGGCTGCCGCACCGTCTCTCACCAGGTGGCGATTGGTTTGGATCCGGCGGGCGACAGACGTCTTTTTGGCCATACGGGTACTTCATCGCCCCCGTGTCATCGTCTCGCCGACGATCCGCCGCGCTTCGTGACGGTCGCTGGCAAACGGCGAAGACTACACGATCCGGCGACTGCCACCGGTCAGCTGCGAACCCATCGTAGGGGACGTGCTTGTCCCGTCCCGGACTCGACGCCGACGCGTGGCGATCCGTCGCCCGGCGCCGCAGGTGCCGGGCTGTCAGGCGGGCTGAGACGGCAATGGCGACTGCGAGATCCCTGAGACGCGGGTAGGTGGCCTAGCCTGACTTGCCCAAGACCCTCGGGAATCCCAATCCCAGGCCAGATCCTGTTCGCAGGCGCGTGACTACGGTCGGATCAGATTTCGGTGTCGATTGGCGAACTCCTGACATGCGTGGACCCAGTTTCGAGAGTCGACAAAAGGCGGCCGACTGGGATGCTGGGGCCAATACACAACCTTGATGTCATTGCCCAACGGACACACGATGTCCCACTCACGGAACTGCCATGACTTACCGTCGGCATGGAAAGTGAATTCATCGTGTGGGTGACGCTGCTCGAACCCATCGAATGCCTCGGCGAGCAGATGTCCGGCTTCTTTCTTGGAGACGAGACCGAGGCACACTAGGAAACGGGGCCTCAGGTGATCTCGGATGGTCGCTAGGATCCAGCGCGCGAACCTCGGGTCGATGCGCACGGCGGTCGCTTGGCCACTGCGGCCAGTGTCCAGGTTCATGTTGCCGAACAAGGCGAGTGCATCATCCTCGTCTATGCCGCCATTGCCCAGAACGGTGTAGGCCAGGTGCCGGATCTTTCGCCAGAATCGTCTCGGGTCGTCGTAGCGGGTGTGCGGATGACGCTCGCCGACCGTTGGTAGATCCAGCGGGCGCAACGCTGGGTCGGGTACCGACCGGTCGGGAGACCCTCCTGGCGAAGGTCCAAGGGTGACCAGCAATGGGTTAATCGATGTGGCATTACCGTACGGCCATGGTTCCACTGGGCAGCCCTCAATCAGGGCAGCATGCACAGTCTCCACTGCCCGAGCGTTCAAGGCGCGGGCTGCTCGAAGTCGGCCTTCAACCGAGCTACTCCAAATCTCCGAAGTCACTGCAATTCACCATGTTCACTACCCGGCCTGTGACGGCCTGAGCACTCGGCTCGAGTCTCGAGCAGCCCATGTACCTACGGTGCCGTGTTCTAGTCACCTTCCAAGACTGCTGCCAGCCTCTCTTGCTGTTCCTTAATCCACACCGCCGCTTCCGGCCATTCGTCCTCGTCGTCACGTACCCAGGGGCGCTGAACCGTAATGCTCGCACCGTCCTCGGCGTTCCGCTCCAAGTTCTCGCCAAGCTGCTGGTCGCCCATCGTCTGCTGAATGAGCCACGAGTAGTGGCGCATACGGGCGGCACGCTCGGAGGTCCGGTCAACGCCCCATCCGGATCGGATGTAGAGCCACACGAGATCCGGATTACCCACGTATATTCCCACCCGATCTCCATCGGGGTTCAGCGTACTCGTCCACTGAGATGGGCCGCGCCACCTGTCTTTCTGGCCGGAAACACCGCCCGTGCGTTCCTTGAAGAACCGCCAGAACGCTGCGGTACGGTTCTCGTCCCGGAACAGCACTTCCACGCTTACACCGCACCGCGCACCCATCTGGCGGCACCGCTCCGCACTCTCCGGATAGTTGCCCCCATACGGGTAGATCACGACATCGTCACAGCCCGGCACGGCGCGGAACGTGAGCGACCCAGCCTTCGAGTCGGGAGGGATTCGGCTGGCGGGCTGCACGTCTCGGCTCAACGTCTTGCCCGACAGTCTCGCGACATTCTCGGTGTCGTGGGCAATTAGCGCACTGGCAACGTCGAGGACAAGGCCGGTTCCGGTGTCCGCGAAACGCCACTCGGCGCCTTCGATTCGCCACTTGAACGTTGCCTGCTCCGGAGCCGTCTGTCCTGCCGCCTCCCACGGCCACAGGTTCAACGCCTCGCTGGCGAGACTTTCGGCCCGTCGTTCCAGCGCCGCCTCGTCCCATTCGGTCTCGCGAGCCAGCCGCCGCGTCATGCCGACCGGGCTATTGCGATACACCTCTGCCTTCTGCGCGAAGCTCCTTGTACCCAGGCCAGCGTTCGTTGCATCCCCGCTCAATGTCAGGTTCGCGAGACGATCCCGGTACGTGCCGTGGACGTCCTCCGCAGAATCTCCAAGGGCGCGCCGCCACTCGGGCGTCAGCTTCTGCGGCATCACGTGCTCTAACGTCAGGCGGTCACGAGCGGGGGACTCTTCTCGACTCTCCGCCTCCATCATTGCGGACAGAACGGCGAAGGCGGTCCGTGTCGCACCGCCGCCGTATGCCTTGCGTGTGCGTATGCCTTCGGTCACGGCATCGTCGTGGGGGACGCCTGCGCGGCCATTGCGCAGCCTGTCGATGCGACCGCGCCAATGTCCGGCAAGGTTCTCGCCTTCCGCGGGACCAGGCCCGTGCGCCAACTCCGCGATCGCTTTGTTCAAGCCAGCTAAGGGGCGATCCGCCAACCACATGCGGGTGATCCATGCGCCAATGAGACTCAAGGCGTCTGCAAGCTCGGCATTGGAGGCTGACCGTTCTTCCACGTCGTGCAGGAGGCGCATGGACAGCGGACGGTGAACGTCAACGCCTAGGGCCCGCAGGTGGCGCAACTCACTTTCCACCCGCCGATCGGGATGCTTCCCGGCAGTCCCGGTCAGTAGGCCATAGTGCTGTGCAAGTTTCGCAAGTTCACGACAGAGCCCTGGACGATCGGTCGCCCTGCCGTCGCGAACCGCCCAGCGTCGCAATCCGTCGTAGACGGCATCGATGCCTTGGATTCTGCCTGTCCACCAACGAAGCAGATCACGCAGGAACTCGTCTACCCGCTCCGAGGCGTGCTCAGCTCCCAGCGCCTTCTCAATCGAGAGCCATACCTCGTCGTGCAGTTCTTGCTGCTGAGCGTCCGGCAAGCCCATCAGCAGCCAATTCTTGACCTTCTCGCTCTCCGTTAACGGGCGGCCCGTCGCGTTCAGGCTCTCGAAGATTTGTTGCGGGTCTTCGTTCGTATCCAACCCAATGCTGACGACACGGAGCCGCTGCAGTCCGCGTAGCAGACTGCCCACGTCATTTCGTGCGACAAGCCGCCGGATCGTCCGCCACGCTTGGGCCACGGCGCCCGCACCGTCGCCACTGCCCGCGAGCACGTCGCGATACTCGGCCTCGTCGCCACCCTGAAGCCGGAGCTTGCGCAGCTTGTCGGGAGGCTTACCAGGGTTCGTGAGACGGTCTGAACGGATGATCTCCGCCGTCCAACCGTCGCATTCGCCATCAGCGCCAAGCCGCTCCGCGATCGCTGCGAGGAGTATGCTCACCGTGGTGAGACGCTGTTGCCCGTCCACGACGCGGATGGTTGTTACCACGCCGGCAGCGCCTGGTTCCGGGAACGTGAGAAGCGTCCCGCCGTAGTGACCGGCGTCGTTTCCCGCCGTTGCCACGGTCATTAGGTCCTCTACCAACCGTTCGATCTCGCGCTGGCCCCAGCTGTAGCGGCGTTGCCAGCGCGGGACGACGTATTGGACCTGGCCGTTCAGAAGTTCGAGGAACTGGATTTGGTGGGCGTGCATTCTTGGGTTGGTTCGGTTCTCTGCTCGATCTCCCGGACTAGGACGGCATCGCCGTATTCGCTGGCCAGCGGCGAAGACTACACGATACTGGCCGGTCCCCCTCAGTCCGATCCGCACCAACTCAGATTCGTCGTGTCCTCGTAAGTCGGAAGCGGGCAGCAGAGGCGCTTGACGGATTGCTGACGCTGTGAAGACAATGGCGAAATGGCTAGTTGAAAGGACTCACGACGGCGGAAAAGAGAGCGCATCGACGCGCCAAAGCCGCTGGCACCCACGGAAGGACCGAAGTTCCCTTGAAAAGGCAATCGTCGGTTGGACGCACTGTCCTGGTCCGGCAAGACGGCGACGGAGGTTGAGCGCAGCCCTAGTTCGACTCGTCTGGTCGCGGCGGCCAAGCGACTGAAGCAGAGTGGCGCCAAACGGAAGGTGTTGCACCGCGCCTTCCACAGCTACACGATTA
>CAZJRX010000098.1:0-11864 GCA_964548145.1 uncultured Pseudomonadales bacterium
ATTGTGTCGTTCACTTGATCGGCAACGCGTCGCATGTGCACTCGTTGTTTGGACACAACGGTTTCCGGCAGGCAAAGACGAAGGACTTTCCTCTTAATGCCGAGAGCCAGTCCTTCAAGAAGTCCATTTCTGGCGAAGCTGGCTTTCGCTACGAAACGGTAGCCAAGTCTCACTTGGCTGCGGCCGCCAACACGATTCGAGCGTGCCGGCGAATAATTGACGTATTCAACCTGTTCAAGGCGGCTTCGCGCTCTCCGAGCAGCCCTTTTGTCCGGTCATCGTTTCACTATTTCTCACCGCGCGATGTATTGGACGCCATCACCGGGAAAGAAAACAATGAGTTCGTCTTACGGTTACTCTCCGATGTGGCTGATGATCCACTATTGCGTTTTCGGATCCACAACGCATGGCGGAGTTTTCACGACCCGAGACGTGTGAGGCGGGATCTGATTACATCGCATCGCAAGCTGCAGTGGCATCTTGAACGCATCTATCGTGCACGAAATCTCACAGTCCACAGAGGTAGAACGCCGCAATTCGTCTCGGAACTGGTGGATCGGGCTCAACACTACTTCACGAGGTGCGTCTCACGTGTATTGGCTGATCTCAGAGACCAGCCGAGTTGGACCGTCTCAACGGCGTTGGAACAACATCGTCAACGATTCCATTTCGTCGTCGAACGGCTCAAGACCGAGCCGGGAGACGTTCCTGCGAGGTGCTTGTTCCCTAGAGATGACGAATTCCAAGGATGCTATCCGTGGTCGCCAGCGGACTGACTCGCACCTTCGACTTGGGCAGGCAAACTGTAGCCCGCGCATGCTGGATGCGGCGGGCCGCGTCGGGTGCATTTTTCAGCCCGCCAGCATCCAGGCGATGCCGATGAGCGCGGCGGCCGACCAGGCAAAGAACCGCTGCGCCCGGGGCCCGGCGAGGTGCAACCGGGTTCTCGCGACGTAGAGGCCGATCCCGAACCCGGCTACCAGACCGGTGAGATGGGCGACGACGTCGGTGTTCTCGCCGCCGGTGCCGGTATAGGCGAAGAACGCGATCACCGCGAACACCGGCGCGAACCGGCGCTGCCAGCGGGCTTGGCGGAAGTACCCGCTGCGCCAGAAGAATGCGCCCGCCAGCCCCACGGCCGCGAACGTGGCGGTGGACGCGCCGATGGACATGAAGAAGTCGGGACGGACGAGGACGTTTAGTGCATTTCCAAAGGTGCCGCCGAGGACGATGCAGAGCCACGCCAGGCCCGACCCGAAGTAGCGCCCGGCAAGCAGGCCGAACACCGCCCCGAAAAGGGAGTTCGCGACGATATGCGCAAGGTCGGCGTGCAGCGTCAGCGCCGTTACCAGTCGCCAGAGTTCCCCCGACATCACGGAAGCGACGTGCAGGCGACCCGATGTGCGCCAGTCCCAGCCGAAGAGTTCCGCGCCTTCCGCGAACATCACGAACCAGATCACGCCGAGGTACGCGGCGACGCCCCACCAGCCGCTATCGATGCGAATGGGGAAGGCGGGAGGCGGCTGACTGACGTTCTCCCGCTCGTAGGCGTCGAGTTCCGCCAGGCCGTGGTCGAAATCCTCCGCGGCCACCAGCAACCGCCACACGCCGTCGACGAGATCGATCCGGTTGTCGATGCCGCGCGCGGACAGCACCAGCGCGAACGTTCGTAGGTCGCGGTGCTCGCGACCGATGCGCAGCACTGCCCATTCGTCGTTCTCGGCCATGCGACCATGGTGACACACCCCGGGCGTTCGTCACGACTCGGGAACGTTCGGTCGACCCGCCTTGCGACGACCTAGCCCGACTGCAAAGATGGCTCGCTCTGTGATGAGGCTTGAGAGTAGGGGAGGCGCCTTATCGATGCGATGAAGGAGGCGCGCGCGTTTCCGTTCTGGGGGAAAGGGGAAGCGCCACCTGAGACGGCGAGGGCCCGCGAACCCGATGGGCGAAAGTTCGCCGCGATCATCCGGATATTCGCGCGCACGTGGCCGTACCTGCTGCCGCACGTCCTGGGGTACTGGCGCGAGTTCCCCCGAAGTCCGCGCGACGGCAATGGCGAAGCACGCGAATACGCGTCGGCGCCGCGGCGCGCCGACACGTGGAGCTTTCGTCACGTACCGCCGCTGGTCACCGTACTGACGTTGATCGGGCCGCTGACGGGTTGGCTGCCATTCGGAACCGACTGGCAGCACGATCTTCTCGTCGCCGCCACGATCTCCATGGCCATCCTCACCTGGGCGCTCCTGTTCGTGCGCGGCCGGGCGTATGTGGCCGCATCGCTGGCACTCGCGCTGGTCGGAACCGCGTCGGTCCTGTTCGCGGTCCTTGCGGTGGATGGATTCGCCGACAACTTCCAGGTCGCCCTGGTTGCCCTGGGTTGCGCCTGCATCTGGGTGCTGCAATACCGCCACGAGGACGGACGGTTGCGGTTTCGAGTCCGTCTCGGCAGCCACCTTGTGTACTACTTCGCCCTGGTGACGGCCACCACCGTGTTGTCCATGGTGATCGCGCTCTTCTCCGTGGACCTGATCAGCCAATCCATCCTGCAGGCCGAACCGTTGACGCCGTTCCTCGCCGACTTCATAGGCCGGCCGGAGTTGTCCGCCGCGAGCGCAGCGGAAGGCGCTTCGGCAAATGTCGATCGGGCACTGCTCAGCAGCGAACAGAGACACGGCCTGAAGTGGGTCTACGCCGTGTTCATGGTCGTTTCCTGGATCGCGCTGATTCCGGCGGCGATGCTTCTGCCCTACTACTACATCTTCATCATGCAACGGGTGAACCAGGATCTCAGGATGGCTCTGCTTGATCGATGGCACCGGCTGTCCATCCGCTACCACAGCGATCACCGGGTCGGTGATTCGGTGTACCGCATCTACCAGGACAGTGCCCAGGTCACCGCGGTCATCGGCACCATCACCCAGGCGGCCCAGCTGCTGAACAGCTACGCGATCGGGATCGTATTCCTCGCGGCACTCGATCCGATTCTCGGCACGATGGCAGCGAGCATCGTCGTGCTCGCCGTGCTCTGGGGCCGTTGGTATTCGCCGCGAATGCGCGACCGGTCCTTGGCTGCCCGGGAGGCGAACTCGGACTTCACGTCGCGCGTTCAGGAGTCGTTCGCAGCCGTTCGCCTCGTCAAGGCCTACGGAGCGGCGGAGGCCGAGCAGAGTCGCCTGGTCCGGGACTCCGTAGCGGCATTCAACGCCTCCTATCGCGTCCGCTCGCTGATGGCCATCGTCGGCATCGTCACGTTCACCCTTGCCGCGGCTGCGCTGATCGGCGGGCAGCTTCTCATGGCCGTCTGGGCCCACGGCGCACGCGAGGTCTTCGCCGCGGCCCTTGTCGGCCTGGTCGGCCTGAGCTTCATGCAATGGAACCTGGCCGCCTACAACTGGGCCCAGGACCAGCTTGGCGCGTCGAGCGAATCCGTGCGCAGCTTGGTCGACCTCTGGGCCCAGGCCCAGGACATGGCCATGGGGCTCGACCGGGTGTTCGACATCCTCGACATCGAACCGGACGTGCAGAACGACCCCGACGCGGTCGCAATGCGTCCCTTCGAGCGCGAGATTCGGTTCAGCCACGTCGACTTCGCCTACGAACAGGGGCGTCCCATCCTGCGCGACATCAGCTTCACGGTCGAGCCGGGTACGGTCACGGCCATCGTCGGCCCGACGGGTTCGGGCAAGAGCAGCCTGGTGAGCCTGCTGGCGAGACTCTTCGACCCGGATTCGGGAAGCGTCTCAATCGACGGCATCGATCTGCGCCGGATCGATGTGGACAGTCTGCGCCGCAACGTCTCCTTCGCCCTGCAGGGGCACGACATCGCTACGCAAACCGAGAACGAGGCGAACCGGGCCGGCAGCCAGTTGGGCGGCATTCTGGGGCTCATCGACTTCAAGGTGCACCTGCGCCTCAGCCAGTCGTTGAACCATCTCTTGCGAACGCAACTGGCCGGACGCGTCAAGGAACTGCCGATGACGACGTTGGACGATCAGCGGATCGGCGACAGCGTCTACCGCGTTCTCTACGACACGACGAGCGCCAGTCTGCTGCTCGAGGGACTGACGCTGGGGTTGTACTCGGGGATTCTCGGTGTGGTGATCAGCCTCTACATGATGGTCACCAACTACGGCAATGCGCCGGAGGTCATTTGGCTGGGCTTGGCGGGATTTCCGATCACGCTCCTCTTCGTTCTACCCCTTGCTCGCGTGGCACGTCGCAGGAGCCAGGCCAGTCGGGCTGCCGGTTCGACCACCACCAGCAACATCGAGGAAGGCATGAGCAATGTGCTCGCGGTGCAGAGTCTCGGGGGCAACAAGCGGGAAGGCCAACGTTTCCGGCGGGCGAGCGAGGAATCGTTCAAGCGCTTCCGTACGGAGTCGTTGGTCATCTTCTCGTACAACCAGCTCTACAGCTTTTCGTTGATGCTGGGACAGGTGGTGTTCTTCATCGTGATGGCGGGACGGGTGATCGAAGTCCTGGAGAACATCCGCTACGGGAACAAGGACGCTTCGATGGAGGAGGTCGAACACGTGGCGCGCATCGCCGGCGCCCACGAGTTCATCACGGGGCTGCCCGACGGTTACCAGACCGAACTCGGCACCGTTACCAGCAAGCTTTCCGGCGGGCAGAAACAACGCATCGCCATCGCGCGGGGGCTGTTGCGGGATGCCCGCATTCTGATCCTGGACGAGCCGACCTCCGCGCTGGACCCCGAGACCGAGGTCCATCTCGTCGATGCGTTGCACGAAGCGGCGAAGGACAGGCTGGTCATCATCATCGCCCACCGCCTGTCGACGATCGCCCACGCGGACCGGATCTACTTCCTCCAGGAGGGCGAGATCAAGGAAGTGGGATCACACGAGGAACTGATGGCGATGCCCGATGGGCAATACCGGAACTTTGTCACGCTGCAGTCCGGGGTGGTCTGACCGCACCGCTAGGCGCACGGTCGCCTGCGGGCTTCAGCCTTTGCCTGGTCTCGTGGCACGAGAATGCGCTCGAACGCGCCCCTGGGGCGCGCCGGGACGGGACAAGCCCGTCCCCTATGGGTCGTTTTCTTGGCGGCGCCCCGTCCCCTACATCGACCAGCCGACGACCACGCCGATTCGACGCGGGTCGGTAAGCGTCCCCATCGGTGGATAGAGCGTGTTTGCGCCACCGTTTTGAGGAATGTAGGCCACCAGACCGATCTCATCCATGACATTCTGGATGAAGGCCGTCACCGACGCCTTCTCGTCGGGTGCCGTCCAGGTGGCGCGCAGGTCGAGGCGATTGAAGGCACGCATTATCTGCGAATCGAGATTTTGCGCGTATGGATATCTCTCCCCTGTGAAGTTGTACCAGCCGGACCATCGAAATATCCCGGGAATGGCATCGAAGGAGTTCTCGTAGGAGAGTGTCACGGCCCACTTGTGCTTGGGTTGCTGAGGCAGCGTGCCGCCGGTCCACCGCTTGGGCAGTTGATACGGGCTGGTTCTCGTCTCGCCCGACTCCGCGTCGATATGGGTCCACAGCCCCAAGTTCGGGTTCGGATCCGCATAGGTCTGTGCCACGAACTCGCCGAGATCCGAACCGAGGTAGGTGTAGAAGCCGCCTACCTTCAGGCGTTGGGTGAGGTAGTAGCTGCCTTCCACCTCCATGCCCCAGATCTTGGAGTCGGGTATGTTGGTGGTGAACTCGAGTATCGGCGACTCCGCAGTCGGTTCGATGCACGGACCGGTAAGTCCCTCGGCACAGATCGGCAGCCCCGGGTCCATGCTTGCGACGTGCTGGCGATCGTCGTAGTCCTGCAGGAACGCGGCAGCCCGGGCGTTCAGGCGCCCATCCAGAAACAGCCCCTTGACGCCTGCCTCGTAGTTGATCAGCGTCTCCTTCTTGATCTCGGGATTGTAGCCGCTGGAGTCGTTGAAACCGCCGGCTCGATAGCCTGTGGTGATGCGTCCATTGGCCATGGTGTCGGCAGTCGGCCTGTATTCGACGCCGACATTCCAGATCAGATCGCCCCAACTCGGGCGAAGATTTGCGCCGAGCGTCTGGGTCGGCTTCGCAGACGTGTAGTACCTCGTCACGACGGGTTCGCCGATGTTCTGAAGCGACTTCGACCACCAAATGAACTGCACTGTCTGGAATTTCGTGTCTTCGGTATCACGCAGGCCGCCGGAGAAGGACCATTGGTCGTTGACTTCGTAGCTGACGTGGCCGAAATACGCCTCGGTCTCCGATCCGGATGCCGTGCCGAAGTACCACAGCTGGGTATGATCGGAACCCGTCGCGCAGCTGTTGCCCTCGTAGTTGGCCCAGGAGTCTTCGAAAATCCCCTGGCAGGTCGCGAAGGTGTCGAGATTGCGCCACTCGTGGGAAAACCCGTCCGCCGACACCGCCCAGAGGTTGGTGCCTTCGTGCTGGTAGTAGCCAAGGATGAAATTGAACTTGCCGTCGAAGTTCGAGATCAGCTGGATCTCGTGGGACGCGTCTTCCATCAGGAACGGCGAGATGTTGCGCCGATCGTGGCAAGCCGGTTCCGAGTTACCCCTTTTTGGCGGTCCACCAGAGCACGTCGAGCGCCAGACACGGGTTGGTCGAGTAACATGGCGCGTTCTGACTGGTCGGAGCCCCAATGAACAGCATCGAATACGTCGCCAGGATTCTCAAGGAGGAGGGTGTCACTTGGATGTCCTGCTACCCCTCAAACCCCCTGATCGAGGCGGTGGCGAAGGAGGGCATTCGACCCGTTGCGTTCCGACACGAACGGGGCGCGGTGATGGCGGCTGACGGCTATTCCCGGCTCTCCGACCGCAAACGCTTCGGCGTCGTCGCCGTGCAGTCGCAAGCCGGCGCCGAGAACTCCGTCGGCGGCCTCGCCCAGGCCAACGCCGACAACGTCCCGATCCTCGCGTTGCCGGGCGGCAATCCCCTCGACATGCTCTTCGTTCGGCCCAACTTCTTCGCGGCGCGCACCTGGGAACGCGTCCTCAAGCGCGCCGAGGTCATTACCCGCCCGGACCAGACCGGCAACATCATGCGCCGGGCCTTCCACGCATTGCGATCCGGCAGACCGGGACCGGTGCTGGTGGAGATGCCCGGCGACGTCTGCGGACAGCCGATTCCCGACAACGCGCCGACCTATGCCTCGCCCGGTACCGCTCTGTATGCCCCGTCGGCCGGTGCGGTTGCGGACGCCGCCCGGAAACTCGTGGACGCCGAAGAGCCGTTGATCTGGGCCGGGGCGGGGGTGATGTCCGCCGACGCCACCGAGGAACTCCGCACCTTGGCGGAACTGCTCGACGTTCCGGTGTACACGTCCATGCCCGGCAAGTCCGCGTTCGACGAACGCCACCCGCTGTCGGTGGGTGCGGGCGGCTCGACCGTCGCGGGACCGGCCCGTCAGTGGCTCGATGCCTGCGACGTGTTGTTTGCGGTGGGCACTTCGCTGACCGCGACGCCCTACGGCCAGCGCTTCTCCCGCGAAAAGTTCCTGATCCATTCGGTGATCGCCGACGAGGAGATCAACAAGGACACGGCGGCCGACATCGGCCTGGTCGGCGATGCCAAGCTGACTCTCGAGGCCATGATCGATGCCATCAAGGGGCTGATCGGTCAGTCGGGTCGCGCCACCGGTGCCAAGGCCCGTGTCAAGGCCGCCCGGGATGCCTGGCTGGCCCAATGGCAGCCGTATCTCACCAACGACGACGGGCCGTTGTCGCCGTATCGCGTGATCCACGAGATGAACCAGGTGCTCGATGGCGAATCCAGCGTCGTCACCCACGATGCCGGCGCGCCCCGGGATCAGATCGTGCCGTTCTACACGGCAACCACTCCGCACAGCTACGTGGGCTGGGGCAAGACCACGCACCTCGGCTTTTCCATCCCCTTGATGATCGGCGCGAAGATGGCGGCACCCGAGCGCATGTGCGTCAACCTCATGGGAGACGGTGCGTTCGGCATGTCCGGGCTCGACATCGAAACCTCCGCGCGGGCAGGCATCCCGATCACCACCATCGTGCTCAACAACGGCATCATGGCGACCTACCCGGGCGGCTTCCCCACGGCCCGGGAGCAGTTCGGCGTTTCGTACATGCAGGGCGACTACGCGGAACTCGCGAAGGCCATGGGCGCGGAGGGAATCCACGTCGGCGAGGCTGCGGAGATGGCGCCTGCCCTCGAAAGCGCCAAGCGCTTGAACGCCGACGGCAAGACCGTGTTGATCGACGTCAAGACCCGGGCGGAGAACTCGCGGGCGCCGGCGCGGTTCGCGTAGTTCGGTGCGGCTGTCGGCCGGTGAGCGCCCACGACGCCCCGAACTTTCCCGATGCGTTTCCGTGGCTGTTGCGCCAGAAGGTGGCGATTCCCGAGCGCGTGGAAGGGTATGTCCATCGTGGCGACCTGGTCGACCGGGCGCGGCCAACGGAGCGCCGGTTGACGGTGCTCAAAGCCGCGTCCGGATTCGGCAAGACCGTTCTGCTCGCAGAGTGCTGCCGACGGCTCAGGGATGACGGGGTCGCCGTCGCCTGGCTGTCGCTGGACGAGCACGACACCGCCGCCACGCTCGATGTCTACGTGGCCTTCGCATGCATGGTCGCCGGTCTGGATCTGCTGGACGATTCGAGCGGGAAGGAAACGCCCGCGCCGGCAAACCGGATCGCTGCGGTCGTGCGCGCCATCGAGTCGCTGGATCGGCCGTTCGTTCTCGCCCTTGACGAACTGGAGCGGCTGGCCGAACCGGATGCCGTCGCCGTTGTGCGGTTTCTGCTGGTGCGCGGGCCGTCCAACCTGCACCTGGCATTCGCCTGCCGGCGGATTCCCGACCGCCTCGATGTGGCCGGGTGGGTTCTCGACGGACGCGCGGCGATCCTGGAGACCGGCGATCTGCGGTTCTCCCGGCCGGACGTCGCCCGGTTCTTCGGCCTGGCGCTGTCGCGGCGCGCGCTGTCGGTGGAGATGGACCGGACCGCCGGATGGCCGCTGGCGCTGCGCGTCTCCCGCAACGGCTCGGGGAATGCCGCGCAACGAACCGAAGGCTTCGCGGACGGCCTGGCCGGCAACTGGATCGAGTCGCGTCTGTTTGCGGAGCTCGGGTCGGACGACCGGGACCTGATCCTCGACCTGGGGCTTTTCACGTGGATCGACGCGGCGCTGCTGGACGAAACGCTGCAGTCGGGCGACGCCATGCACCGGGTGCGGTCCATGGGGGCGCTGGACGGTCTGCTCGAGCGCACCGGTCGTCCGGGCGCGGCACATACCTGGCGACTGCATCCCATGCTCCGGGATCACTGCGAGACACGCCGGTTGCGGGAAGATCCCGAGCGCTACGGCGCGCTCCACCGGCGGATCGCCGACGCGCTCGCGCGGCGCGGGGAAACCGTGGCGGGTATGCGCCACGCCGTCCGGGGCGGCGATCCAGTTCTCGCCGGAGAGATTCTCGAACGGGCGGGTGGCGTCCGGTTCTGGACCCGCCAAGGCGTCGAACCGTTCCTTACAGCGGAACGGCTGCTGCCCGAAAGGGTGATCGCCGCGTCGCCCCGACTGCGCCTGGCCCGCTGCATGGCGCTGATGCTGTCGGGTGCGAGCAACGAGGCAAGGACGATGTACGCCGGGTGTCCGCGCCCGGAAGTCTCGGCGGACGCGGACGGCGCGGGGTTCGACTACTTCGTGGACGACTGCATCGTCCGCGGCGGCATCGGCCACTACGGCGGCGAATCGATCGGCGCGGCGTGGATGACCGGCGTGCAGCGCGACAGCGGTCGGCTGTCGGGTTCGGCGCGTCTCGATCCCGCCACGCGCGTTCACTTCGAGTATGCGCTCGCGGTCCTGAATTTCCTGTCGGGCGACTTCGACTCCGCCTTGGCGAGACTCCGGGCGACGCGGGTGCCGCTCGGCGGAAGTCCGTACTTCGCATTCTACGGGGAAGTGCTGCGCGGCCAGGTGGATTTCTACCGCGGGCGGCCCGGCGATGCGGCATCGCGCTTCCGCCGGGCGCGCCGCATGGCCAGGAAGCAGTTCCTGCTCGATCCGGTGGCGGCGACGGCGTGCGAGATCGCCCGGGCCGAATTCGACTTCGAGCGCGATCCGACATCGAGTGCCGCCGTGCCGCCCGGCCTGCGCGGCGTCCTGACCGGCCGGGGCGTGCCATTCTCCTTCTTCGCCACGGCGGGCACGTTGCTGGTGGAGACGAGCTTGCGGTTCGGGCGCACCGAAGAGGCGCTGGCCGCGACCGGGGAACTGGTGGCGCGGATGCGCATCGCCGGGTTCGCGGCGTTCGAACGGCTGGCTGCGGCGTGGCGGACATCGGTGCTGGTGGCGGTCGGCCGGTTCGAGGATGCCGAGCGAACCTGGGCGCGCCACGCGCTTCCCGAGGACGCGGCCGGGTGCGTCGACCGGGCAACGCAGAGCTGGCGGGAACTCGAAGCGGTGGCGGAAACGCGGGTGCGGCTATTGATCGCCGCTGGCCGGCACGGCGAGGCGCGATGCGTCGTTGGCGCGTACCTGAAGGTTGCCACCGAAAGAACGTTCCGGAAGACGCGCCTGCGGGCGCTCGCATTGTTCATCGCGCTGGAGGTGCGTGCGGGCGAGACGGCGGCAGCCGAGCGCCGGCTGGCGCAATACCTCGATCTGTTCGCCGAGTCCCCGTACGGCTGGCCGCTGATCCGGGAACGCGCGACTGCGGCGGAACTGCTGAGAGCGTTTGCCGAGTCGGACCCGGCATCCGCCCGCTCGCGTAGTGCGCGGTCGCTGCTGTCGGCGATGCGCCGCCTCGAGGAGGAGGCAGGCGATCGTCCGGGGTTGAGCGGGCGCGAACGGCAAGTGCTCGCCCTGCTCGAGGGCCGCAAGGTCAAGGAGATCGCCAGCCTGCTGGGCTTGAGCGTACACGGCGTGCGCTACCACCTGCGCGGCCTGTTCCGGAAGTTCGCCGTATCCGACCGGGCGGAACTTCTGCGCCGGGCCCGGGAATCGGACGTCCTCGCGGACGATTCCTGACCGGTGGTCGCACACGGTGCCGAGGCCGAGGCGTCGGTACCGGCAGCGTTCAGGCGCGCGTGCGGAACATCCCGCGCACGGGTGCGGCATGGACCGGCTGCACGTTTCCGCAGCCACTGCACGCGTAGCCTTATGCTATGGTTGTGGCGCGTCAGCTAGGAACAGCCATGCGGGTCGGAGCAACGACGTTGGCCGGACGATTCGCCGCCGCCGGGTTCCTGGCGGTCTCGGCCACCGCGATACTGCTGGCCGTCTGGTCGTCGGTCGACGACGGACAGATGGCGCGTGACGGACAGACGGACGCACATGAGACGGCGGTCGTTCCCGCAGCGGCGGATGCGACGTCCGTTGCGGCGAACGACGCCACGGCGCACGAACGTCCCGATGCCCGGGGCACGGTTCGCACGGCGTCGTCGTTGTCCGACGGGTATTCGGTGGTCCGACACCGGGGCCGGATGGTCGAAGGCGGGACGATGGCCCGAACCCCGGATGCCCCGCAGCGCGCACCGGACTGGCTGCGTGCCGCGGACGGGCCGGAGCGCCTCGCGGCCGCGGCGGCGGTCTCCGGCCGGTCGTGGACCTTCGGGTATGTCGAACTGGCGTCGGCCGCGGGACGTGCGGCGTTGGAAAGCTCTCTCCGCGACGCGGGCGCTAGGGTCGTCGGATCCTCGGGCCGCCTGGTCCGTGCGCGGCTTCCGGGAGACGTCGACGCGCTCCGGGCCATCGCCGCGCTGCCCGGGGTGTCGGGGCTCGGCGCGGTGCCGCGGGAGGTCAAGCTCGCCGGTTTCGGCGGGAGTCCGGAGGCCGGGCAGCCGGACGGCGACCTGCGGGTGTTCGTGACGCTCATGGAGGACGACGCCGGCGGAGCGTGGGGGCGGGAACTC
>CAZJRX010000099.1:0-11820 GCA_964548145.1 uncultured Pseudomonadales bacterium
AGCGTGCCGGCCGTTGCCGAGAATAGGAAGAACGGCAGTATGAAAAGCCCCGCCGCCAGATTCACGTAGATGCCAGTGTCCTCGATGGCCACGAGGCCGCTGAAAGTGAGGATGACGATGAACGCCTGCTT
The DNA here is from genome assembly GCA_964548145.1 of uncultured Pseudomonadales bacterium. Classification (GTDB taxonomy): domain Bacteria; phylum Pseudomonadota; class Gammaproteobacteria; order Pseudomonadales; family Azotimanducaceae; genus VXYL01. The sequence continues at coordinate 132 of CAZJRX010000099.1, forward strand.
GAACAGGTTGTCGTTGAATGCGCCGAAGAACTGGGTGACGAACAGGGGTGCCAGCCGCCGGGTGCGGAGTAGGTCGAACTGGGATGAGGACGGTGCGGATCGGGACGGTGCGCGCCGTGCCTGCTCGTCTGCTGCCTCGCTCAAGACGCCTCCTGGGCAGATCCTCGGCTAGCGGGGGCAAACCCACCGACGAGTGATGGTCATAATACGGCATCGCAACGCGATTCGAGTGAGAGCCTTCTGCCGCGTTCAATAGGCTAACTCGGCTAACGAGTCGACCAGCCCATTCGACAACGTCGGCGTATTGCCAGACTCCGGCGTTGGCGGGTTGTGGCGGGTTGCCTACCGTCGCGCCTCTCAATAGGATTCACCGCTAGGACTTCGCAGTAACAGGGGATGCCTGTATGAAGCCCAATTCATCTGCCGACCCCGTTGGCGGAGTCTGGTGCCTGCAGTACGCCTACCCGGAGGCGCTCGACGGTGTGCCCATGTGTTTCGGGGACGCCGTCGAAGCCATGCGTGAGCTCGGCATTCGGGTACGTCGATCCTTTTCGGTGACACGGCGACGCGTGTCCGGCGTTGCGAAGCTTGACGTGCGGACGGGGGTGCGGCGGATCGACGGACACGAGATGCCTACCCGTGGGTTGCACCTATCGCGGCACCGTACGGCGGCGCGCCGCCGCCCACCGGGGCATTCCTGCCGATCCCCCGCATGGACTGATGTGGCGGCCACATGCGACTCATAGCGCGTCCAAACACCCGGCAGGCCAAGCAACCGGTCGGCGGTAGTTCGGCCCTATCTCTGGTGAAGCACGGCTGCTATTCAGGAATTTGGTTGGCAGTTGATGAAGACTTCCCTAGGCCGACTTGCGTCCCTGCCGGGGGCTGTTGTCTCGTGATGTCCGAGATTGTGGCTAGGTAAACCGAGTCCCGGAGGATGTGGTTCAGCGCTGAGCTTTCTGCCCTGCAGTGCGTCCATCGCGAGTTGCTCGAGGCGCGGGTTGTAGCCATTTCGATGGGGGCGGCTGCGACGGTGGGTCTCGTTGTGGCAGTGCTTGGGCCTGTCGGACTCAGCACCCAGTTCGACCTTCTCCACCGAGTCGCGATTGTCGGCACGTGCTGTGCGATTTGCTGGCCGATATGCCATGCCCTGGGTGCCGCCGTGTTCTTCATGGTGCGTTCCCGGTCGCTCCTTCAGGTCTTCCTAGGTTGGGTGGTCGGCGGGCTGTTCATTTCCGTGCCCTGCTCGGGGGTTGTCTATGCGGTCTACGCGCTGTTCGCGGAAGCGGGTCTGGGACCTGACTTCCTGGTGGGGATATTCGTGAACACCGTGGTGATACTGCTGCCGGTCAGTCTCCTCGTTCACTATGTCGCCTACGTGCGAGTCAAACTGAGGCTTGCAGCCGGACACGGACCGGGGGGCACCGGCCATGCCGCCCCCGAGGAAACGGACGACGAACAAGCAAGCACGTCGCCCGGCGAAGACCGCAGCAGGCTACTCGAACGGTTCTTCGACCGGATACCGGACACCGTGGGCCGGGATCTTGTCTACCTATCCGTCTCGGGTCACTACATCGACGTGGTGACGACGACGGGATCCTGTCTGATTCTGATGCGTTTTGCGGACGCGGTTGCGATGCTCGGCGACCTGGGAATGCGCGTCCATCGATCACATTGGGTCGCCTATCGCCACATTGTCGCCAGCATCCGTCGCGATGGCAGGATGTTCCTACGGCTCACAGGACCCGAGGAAATACCTGTGAGCCGATCCTATATCCAACGGGTACGAGCCGCCCTCTCGTCCTTGCGTGGTGTTGACCACGTTACTTGAACGCCATTCGTGAAATTGTTCGCCGTTTGTGCGCGGAAAGGAGCGTCCCTGCTTGCAACTCCCCGGCGGCAATCTATTTTCCGCAGGCGAGCTAGGGGATGGTCGCAGTTCGGCGTTGACCGGTCAGGGAAGTATCGACGCTGTCGAGGTAGTACTGGCCGGTCATCGCCATCGCCGCGCGCGGAGACTATCGGCGGTGTCGAGTGTATCTCTCGACGAGAGCGCGAACTCGGGGAGCGTCGGGCGCGATCTGCTGCAACCGTTCGAGAAGACGCTGTACCTCGTCCGACCGTGCATCGTCGACAACCGTGACCAACGTGGTTAGCAGGTCGAGGTTCCAAGGCCAGCGTTCGATGCCGCGACGCAACCTCGCGATTGCCTGGTCCCGGTGTCCAAGGGAGTGTAGCGCCACCGCGTAGATGTGGGTGAACCGTGGTTCGGCATCGTCGGTACGTGTTGCCGTCGAGAGTGGTTCCAGTGCTTCCTCGTGGCGCCCAAGGCGCACTAGGTGCAGGCCGTAGGCGACGTTGGCGGTGCCGTTGCCGGGCGCGACTGCCAACGCCCGCCGAAGCAGGACTCCCGCTTCCTGTTCGCGACCCTCGGCGCGTCGGAAGTCGGCGAGGTCGACAAGCGCCCGCAAGGACATCCGGTCGATCTCGAGCGCCCGCGTGAAAGCGCTTTCCGCTGACCGGGTTTGGCCGAGTTGGACCGCGAGACGCGCCAGCGCGTTTTGCGATGCAGCGAGGTCCGCGGATGCCGCCAAGGCGTCGCGGTATTCGCCGAGTAGCGGCGCGGCGGCGCGTCGCGCGGCGGATGGGAGTGCCGGGTAGATGTCGGTCAATGCGACGGCCAACTCGAAACGCACGCCGGGATGGGCGTCTCCGAGCCGGTTGGCCAGCATCCAGAATCGCAGTTCGTCGGGTAGGCCAACGGAACCCGCTACCGCACCCCGACGGATCAACGGATCGGGATCGTCGAGCCAACGCTTCAGCACCTCCACGGGCGCGCCGTTGGGCATGTTCGGCGTCTGGGCTAGGACACTGGCCTTGACCAGGGGAGACAGGTCGGGGCTTTCGAGCAACGACTCGATGGATGCGAGCACTTCGGGGTCGCCGCGACGCAGGCGGGCGTTGGCGCGGCCCCAATGCGGCGAGTCCGTGGCGACACCCCAATCACGTAGCGACTCGACTGCCCATCGGTTGTCGCGACCACGGTGGCAGGACACGCATGCGTTGGGAACGCCGAGTTCGGCGGACAGCGTGGGCTGCGGGATTGGGAACGAGTGGTCGCGCCGTTCGTCAACGCCCATATAGGTTCGTGCTGGCATGTGACAGTCGACACAGGCGCTGCCGGGTTCCCCCGGCGGGTGCCGGTGATGCGCCGCAACGTCGTACACATCCGCCCGATGGCATTGGGCGCAGACGCCGTTGCCCGCAAAATGCAGATCGCCGCTGTGCGGTTCGTGGCAGTTGCCGCAGGTCACACCGCGAACGTGCATCTTGCTTTGCAGAAACGACCCGAGGACGAAGACTTCCTCGCGGATCTGGCCGTCTGCGAAATAGCGGATGTCGTCGAGAAGCTCCAGCCGGTAGGCCTCGTGGTACGGCTTTCCCGACGGACTGGCGGTGAGAGGCGTGCGCAGCGAGTGGCAGCCGCCGCACATGTCGATTTCGCGATCGGATGCGCTGCCGTGCGGCTTGGCAATAGCCTCGCCAGGGGCGAATCGCCATTCCATGCGTGGTGCGGGGCTGCTGCCGAAGCCCGCATGTGTCGAGTCGGACAAAGCGCCGGCCTCCGCGAGCTTGACGTGTTCCCATCCGGGACCGTGGCAGGCTTCACAGGCGACGTTGATCTCCGTGTGGGTGGTGCGGAACTGGCGCGTTACGGTATCGAATTGCTTGACAACGTTCGTCGAGTGGCAGTCCGCGCAATGACTCGACCAGTTCATCGCATGCCCCGTCCAGAAGAACGGATGTTCCGGGTCCATCGGCTCGTCCGCCTGCAGGTGATACCAACGCTGCCCGATCGGGGTTTGTCGGGTATCCCACGCGACGTCGAACGCCTGCAGGATGCCGTTGCCGGTATCTAGTAGGTACTGCTGCAGGGGGCGGTGGCCGAAGGTGTAGCGCACGGGATAGGTTCGTCGGTCGCCCGAAGGACCCACCGTATCCACGAAGTACCCGTTGCCCTCGCGGAAGAACCGGGTAGTCATTCCGTGGAAGGTCACGCGGGATCCGGAGAAGTCACCCGCGACGGTGGCCGCTGTGGCGTCCTGCATGGCATGAAAATGGTCCGAGCGTTCCCATGTCGCGGCTTGCCGATCGTGGCAGGTCTTGCAGATATCGGAACCGGCATAGTCTGCGGCGTCTGCGGCATGGCTGTTTTCGAGCGTGACGCCAAGCGCCCCGAGAATGCTGACTAGGGCGACTGTCCGTGCGCGCGGGCCTTTGCACGGCTCCCCGTCCTCGCCGATGAAGGATGTGCGTAGGTGGTCGACTACGCGGATAGGTCGCAGGAGACCATCCAGTTGATGCCGAACTTGTCCGTGTACATGGGTCATTCCGTCTGCAACGCCGCCACCGGGTCCAGCCGCGCCGCGGCCATTGCCGGATACACCCCGAAGCCGACCGCGATCGCCATGCACACGATAACGGCCAGAGCGATACCGGGCAGGGACCAGGCAACGGCCCAACCGGCGAAAGCGGCGATGACGTAGGCGATTGCCACGCCGAGCACGACCCCTGCGGCGGCCCCGAAGAGCGCTATCAGCGTGGCCTCGACGAGAAACTGCCGGACGATGTCTTTCTCCCGTGCGCCGACCGCGCGCAAGAGGCCGATCTCGGAGCGGCGTTCCATGACGCTCGCCATCATGATGTTCATGATGCCGATGCCGCCGACGAGGAGGGAGATGCCCGCCACCGCCGACATGACGATGGTGAAGATGCGCTGGGTTTGCTGGTGCTGGGCAAGGAGCCGGACCGGCACGGTCAAGCGGGTGTCTTTTTGACCACCGTGGCGGCGGTCAAGCAGGTGCTGCACGGCGCTTGCCGCCGAGGTGGGCGAGAATCCGGCAGCGAGGCGCAGCTTGAGTTGGGTGAGTTCCGAATCCCAGGCGGGAATCCGAAGGCGTTTCAGCGCGGTCTCGAGCGGTAGGTAGACCCGGTCGCCTTCGCCGCCGACATCGACGCCCTGGAACTCGTCGTCGGGAAGTTGCCGATCACGCAGCACGGCGACCACCCTGAGCCAGAGGTGGTTCACCTTGACGAACTGGCCAACCGCGTCGCCATTCGGGAACAGGGAGCGGGCCGCCATTTCCCCCAGCACGGCGACCTGTGCAAACCGATTGTTGTTGTCGTCGTCGAAGAGGTCGCCGGTGGTCGCGCTTAAACGGGTGAGTTCGAAATAGGACGGGCTCACGGCCCACACCTGGGCATGGCTTTGGCCGTGGCGCGAGAACAGGTTCCAAGTGTGGATCGGTCGCACGCCCGCCCAGTCCGTCACGAAGGGCAGGGTTTCCACCAGGGCGTTGGCGTCGGCGATCGAGAGTCCCGCCGAGTGCTTGCGCGCGTCCTTGCGTTCCTCGCCCGGAGGATCCGAGGCATCGACGATCAGGTTGTCGACGCCCATGCCCTCGATCATGGTGAGCGCTTCCCGGCGGCCGCCTTCGCTGACCGCGAGCATGCCGATAACGGCACCGACGCCGAACACCATGCCGAGCAGCGTCAGCGCCGAGCGCAAGCGGTGGTGCGCCAGCTGCGCCATGGCCTGGCGGATATCCGGTAGCCAGTGCCGCGCTGACTCCCGGATCTGCTTGGACAGCAATCTCACCCCGAGCCGTCCTCGGGCGCAGCGACGCTGACCCGTTCCCCCTCCTCGAGACCGTCGGCAATCTCGACAAGGGTTGGGCTTTCCTGGCCGAGCTGCACGTCTCTGCGCGCCGTCGTGTTGCGTCCGACGACGTAGACGAAGGGTTGGTCCTGTTCGTAGAACACCGCCTGATGCGGAAGCAGAAAGCCGCGTTCAACCGCGCCCGTCATGATCGTGGCGTGCAGGTTGCTGCCGACGCGCATGAGGTCGGCGTCCACCTCGTCCGGTTCCGCCTCGACGACGAAGTACTTCTGCGGGTTGTCCCGGCTGCGCGGGATAGCCACGGACGAGACGCTGGATACGCGAGCCGCGAAGGTACGACCGACATCGCTATCGAGACGTAGCGTGACCTCCTGGTCGTTCGCCAGCCCGATGGCATCGACCTCGGGTACGTAGATGCGCGCCCTGACCTTGCCCTTGACCGGTAGCAGGCCGACGGGCCGGCCGGGGAACACGCGTTGGCCCTTGGTCAGTTTCTCGCCCCAGGGCGTGCGCGCGTAGACGAAGGTGCCGTCGGCGGGGCTGGTCAACTCCATGACCGCAAGTGCCGATTCCTGTTTGTCGAGTTCGGCGCGGCGGGTGTCCCGGACGGCGACGAGTCGATGCTGTTCGGCGTTGGTTCGGCGTTCGTGGCTCTCGGCGGCCCACGCGAAGTAGGAATCCTGCACCTCGAGCAGGTTCAGGTCGCCCAACGCATCGAGAATCTCGTTGCGGCTGAAGAGCAGCGGGTCGTCGACATCGGTGAAGGTTCTCGCGATGTCCTGTTCCCCGGCCACGCGTACCCTTTCGTGGTCGATCAAGGTCCGGGCGATGGCGCTGTCCTGGGTGTGGACGCCGAGTTGAAGATTCCGGGTGGCCACCTGGACCTCGATGTTCTCGCGACTCATCTGGATGTCGGTGTCGTCGAACCTGACGATCACCTGGCCCTGCTTGACCTCGGAGTACTCGGGCACGATCCACGCGATATCGAAGCCCATGTTGAGCCCGTCGGGTACCCGGATGTCGACGGCCTCGGACGCGATCAGTTCGCCCCGGGCCTGGACGACGAAGCGGTGGTCCCGGGCCTCGACGGTTACCGTCGGTTGCCGGCTGCCACCGTCCGTGCAGGCCGCGCATATGATGAGCACTAGGCCTCGACACGGTATGCGGTTCACAGTTGCACCCTCTCACCGGGTTGCAGCCCGTCGGTAACGACGAACATGTCCCCGCTTCGTTCGCCGAGTTCGACCCCTTGCCAGCCGCCGTTCGCAAGTATTACACCGGGGGTGCCATCACGGTAGCTGACCGCCGTGGCCGGAATGGCGATCGCGTTCTCGACCACGGCTACCTCCACGGCGATCTGCACGGACATCCCCAGGCGCAGTCCCTTTGGCGCGTCCGCCGGGAACCTCACGGTGATGTCACGCACGTTCGCCTGGGATTGGCGCGACTGTCGACGCACGGTGTTCGCCACGCTGGCCACCCGGCCCTCGAGTTCCGAGCCGCCGGCGGAGTCGACGGTGACGCGCACCCGTTGACCCACTGCCAGACGCGCTGCGAGGTGTTCGGGGATCTCCGCTTGAACGGCTAGCTTGGCGTCGTTGGCAAGTTCGACCACGGCCACCCCCGGATGCGCCGGATTGCCGACGTCGAGCTTGTTGCCGAACTGATCCGTGCCGATGATCACAAGACCGCTTCGTGGCGCAAGTAGTGTCAAGGCCTCGAGTTCCTCGACGGCGGCCGCGTGCATGATCTCTAGGCGGCGGGCATTGGCTTCGAGTTCTTGCCGCTTGGCGTCCCTCAGTCGTGCACTCAAGGGTTGGCGTTGACGAAGCCGTTTGAGCTTCTCGTTGGCGAGACGCTTCTCTTCGACGAGCTTGCGGTACTCGATGCCCGGAATCAGTTCGGCGGGTTGTTCGGCCTTGCGACTCGCCTTTCTTGCCTGGCTCTCAGCGGCCGCAAGCGCGACCTTCTCATCGGCGGTCTCCTGGGCCTGCTGTTCCGCGAGGGACGCCAACTCCCCGCGGCCGACTGCCAGGTTGCCGGCCAGTTCGCGCACGCGGTTGTCGAGCATGTTGGCGTCGAACCGGACCAAGAGGTCGCCCTCGGCGACGGTCTTTCCTTCCTCGGCCATCTGGCTGATGGGCAACGACCAGTTCCTGCTCGGCGGCGCGCCGAACTTGACAACGTCCGTCGAGATGACGATGCCGCTGGCGGTGATCGTCACGGGCCGATCTGCTTCGCGCACCTCGATGGCGGGTTGGGCCTCGGCGCTGGTCGCGAGCGCCAGCACGACGACGACAAGGTGGCGTCTCATGGTGTCACTGCGGCCATGACCGCCATGCCGGGGATCAAGTTGGTAGGCGCGGCCTCGGCGGGCAACGCTAGGAGTTCGAAATAGCCGCCCTGGCCCCACTCGTCTCGCGCGGTGGCCTGTTTGGAGGTCCAATCAACCGTGGCTGCGATGGACAGGGAAGGAATCGCGTCGGCGGTTACCACGATCTCGGTAGCGACCGGCACCTTGAGGATGTCGGCCTCGTGGACCCAGAAGCGGAAGCGCAGGGTGTTGCGGCTCGCGACCTCGGCGATCTTGACCGTTGGCGGCAGTGTTTCCCCGGCGAAGATCTTGGTGCCGGTGAAGGGATTCTCGCCATGGATGAAGAGACCCGCCCTGTCGGCGTGAATCTCGGTCTGGGTGATGGCGTCGCGCAGGCGTTTCCAATGCGCTTCGGCCCGGGCAATCGCCATGTCGGTGACCGGCTCCGCCTCGGCATGCTGTTGCTTCTTGTCCGCGAGGGTTGCGCGGGCGCGGGCCAACGTCTGCAGGGCCGTCGACAGGTCGAGTTGGTCCTGGTCATGGTCTAGCTGTCGAGTCGCCTGGGCGGGTATCTCGGCGTCGATTCGGGCTAGGCGGACGGCGGACTCGGCTTCGATGACGGCGGTCTCGGCATCCAGGATGGCCAGCATCGTCTCGGCCAGTCCGCGTTCGGCCTGCAGACGGCGCTGTTCCAGGTCGGTCTGCGCGGCCTCTTCCTCGGCAATCAGGTTGCCGGGATCGAGCCGGACCACGAGGTCGCCGGGGGCGACGGTGCTGCCTTCCGGTGCCAGCCACGCCACTTGGCGCTGCCACATGCCCGGCAGGCGCGGCATCTCGATGACCTGCGAGTCCGCGTCATCGACAACGCCGGTCAGATACGGCGGTGCAGCGACGATGTTGTGGGACACGACGGCAGACAGGAAGCCTGCGAACCGAAACAACCCAATTCGTCGTGGGGCTTTTGGCCGGAAGTTGTCAGTGCTGTACCGCGACACGATCCACCTGTCCGTCGCGCATGTGTATCACGCGCCGTGCATGGGCGGCGACCTCGTCTTCGTGCGTGACCATCAGAATGGTCTGGCCTTCGTCGTTGAGCCCATCGAACAGTGCCATGATCTCCTGTCCGGTCTTCGAGTCCAAGTTCCCGGTGGGCTCGTCCGCCAACAGCAGCGGCGGATTCGCCACGAGGGCGCGTGCGATGGCAACGCGCTGGCGCTGGCCACCGGACAACTGGTTCGGCGTGTGGTGCGCGCGGTCGGCGAGCCCTAAACGCTGCATCAGTTCAGGCCCGCGCCGCAAACCCTGGGCCGCCCATCCGTCGGCATAGCGTGTCGGCACCAGGACGTTCTCCAGGGCGGTCATTCGCGGCAGCAGGTGAAAGCTCTGGAAGACGAACCCGATGTGCTGGTTGCGCAGTGCCGACAGCCGTTCGTCGTCCATACTCGAAACCGGCTGCCCGAGCAGGCGGTACTCGCCCGAGTCGGGGCGGTCCAGGCACCCGAGGATGTTCATCAACGTGGTCTTGCCGGACCCGGACGGCCCCATCACCGCCACGTAGTCCCCTGCGTCGACTTCGAGGTCTATGTGATCCAGCGCATGCACCTCGGATTCGCCTACGCGAAATGTCCGGGTGAGCTTGGATGTGGAGATGACGCGGCTGCTCATGGCGTAGCATCGAAGCATACCGACTTCGACGGGCCGGCGGGCGAAGCCCGTTCGCTACGTGTGGATTCGGCACGCCGTCGTAGGGGCGAGGCTTGACCCGGGTTTGACCCCGCCCCTATTCGGGTCGCACGCGCCGCTGATTCATCGGGGCGCGGGTCGGGACTAGCCCGTCGCTACGGGGCGTCGTCCGTTCGTGCGGGGTCGATGCGGGCTGCGCCTTCCGGGCGCTGCCGGGGGCCGTGACGACCGCGGCGATCCTTGCTTGGGCGCATGGTTTCGAGGAACCGGCGTCTTTCCTCGGCCGTGAGCCGTTCGAGGATCGCCACGAACGCCTTGTGGCTGTCGGACTGGTTAGCGGCGAAGTGCTCGCGGAAACGCGCCAAGGCCCGGGCGGCTGCGTCTGGATCGAAGGGCTCCTCGGCCAAGGCGCGCTCGATATGGCGCTGCGAGACGCGCAGGTCGCGCATTGATGAGCCGATGCGGCGACGCAGTTCGCCATCCGAAATCGCCGGTGCGCCTGCACGCATGAGTTCCTCGCGCCGCTCTTCGGGAAGCGATCGGAGCAGGCGGGCGAGGCCTGCGGTTGGATCCACGCCCCGACCGCCCCAGTGCGGCGAGCCGCTAACGAAGCCGAACCCGACGCCGAGCATCCCGACGTTGAGAGCGACGGAGACTGCCAGGGCGATGACAAGCCATTTCGATCTCATGGTTGTGGATCCTCGTTGGTGTCCGGCAGTTCGTACCGGGCAAGTTCATCGGGGTCGAAGAGCGCAAGAAGCACGTCGTCCTCGACGGCATCTTCTATCGCATCGGCACCTTGGGCGACGTTGAGCCCTACGCCGAAGCCAACGACGAGCGGTACCAGCGCAAGTGCCGCCGGTCGCCACGCCTTCACCGCCAGCCACTCGAACCAGGCGTCGCGCTCGGGCAGATTGGCCAGCACGCGGGTCCGCAATCCCAGGGGCGCCGCAACGCTCGGCAAGAGATCATTGAGGGCGGATTCAAGTTCGCGGGCCTCGGCAAGCAGGGCGTGAGCGCGGGCCGAACGTTTCGCGACGCTTCTCGCCTGCGCCGCCAGCTCCTCCGGCCAGCGCTCGAGATCCGCCCCGTGTCGGTCCAGGAGGTGTTCGAAGGTCTCGTCGTCCATCGTTCGATCCATTATTCCCTACGGGCGACTGCACGCCCGATGTTACCGGTACTCCCTGAGTTTGAGCCGCAAGGTTCGCCGAGCACGGGCCAGCAACGACTCCAAGGCGTCGACGCTGACCGAAAGCACGGCCGCTGCGTCACTGTTCGTCATGCCGTCACGGTGGCAGAGAACCAGCGCGGTGCGTTGTCGCTCGGGAAGGTCGGTGATGGCTTGATCCAAGGCCTTGCGCAGTCGAGAACGGGTGGGCGCGTCTTCGGGGGCGGCACCGTCCTCGGCGGCAACGTCGGCATCGACCTCATACGTCTCGCGATGCCGCCGATGGGCATCAATGCACAGGTTGCGGGCGATGCGGTGCAGCCAGGTGGTGACCTTGACCCGATTGGGCCGCCAGGTGGCTGCACTGCTGCATCGTCCTCGTTTCTCGTCATGCGGTGGTTGAAGGCGTGAATGCCGTCGAGATGGCGTGACACCAGGACCGCGAACGCATCGCGGTCCCGGTGCTGGACTCGGCTCATCAACTCCTCGTCGGTGGCTTCGTCCAACGCGTGGTCGACTCAGCGGTCCCTCAAGACTCGCATTTCATTCGGCGTGACCAAGCCGTCGCCGTCGGTGTCCAGGGCAGCAAGGCGCGTTGCGGCGCTCGGAAACTCGCCGGGTGTGAGGACGCCGTCGTCGTCCGCGTCGAGGCGGTGGAACATCGCGCTTTGCCGGGTCGACTTCAACCTTGCCGGCATGTCGCCGTACTCGTCGGGCGAAAGCTTGCGGTCGCCGTCGGCGTCGGCCGTCGTGAAATCACGGGTTCGCGCCTCCTGGCGACGGGGGGGGGGCGGGGGCCGCCGGGGGGGCCCGCGGGGCCCCCGCCCCGGCGGGGGCCGGCGCG
>CAZJRX010000100.1:0-9573 GCA_964548145.1 uncultured Pseudomonadales bacterium
GCTGTTTCATCTGGGGGGATCGCGGCCGTGGACAGCCGGTGGAAAACGCTCTCCGTTGGTCCTGGATTGTGGCCTCGGCCGGCGGGCACGTTCGGACCGTCTCCCGGACCCGCTCGCGATGACGGCGGCTTTGAAACGGGCGATGTTCTGCCCTACGCCGCACGACGACCTTCTGGTCCGCAGGGAGTTCGGGGTGCCGTCCTGGCCGACCGGCACCACCGGATGTGGTGTCGCCGCCCGCCGTTGTCCAGCGGGGGTACCCGGGTGCGTCCAAGAGCGATTCGCAGCACCTTCCGTAAACTTGGCTCAACTGTAAAGATGGCCGGATCTCAAGAACGCCAGCTACATGCGACCGACTCGACTATTGCTGACGGCCACAGGAGCAGGCTTCACTCGATGTCGCGCCCCAGCGCAAACCCCGAAGGTCACTATTGGGGAATACACGAGCGACGAACACCGTATACGCTCGTAGGAGACGGCGGTGCGACGCGGCGAGTTGATGACACAGCTTGAACAGATCGGTCCCAGCGGACACGCGCTGGCGGTGAGCCTACTCGGCAACACCGACGATGCTGCCGACGTCCTGCAGGACTCCGTCGCGACCGTGCTCCGGATCCGCTCCTTCGATCCGTCCCAAGGAACCTTCAAGTCGTGGTTCCTGGCAATCGTGCGAAATCGCTGCATCGACTTCCTGCGCCAGCGTCGCCGACGCCCCGATGTCGACATCGACTCGGTGACCATCGCCGCCGATGATGGCGACGGCCCCGAGGCCGTCGCGGCCCAGCAGGAAATGAGCGCGATCGTCAGGCGCGAACTGGACAGGCTACCGGAGCCGCAGCGCGAGATCCTGATCCTGCGCGAGTTCCTGGCCCTGAGCTACGCCGAGATCGGCAGCGTACTGAATGTACCGGCCGGCACGGTGATGTCCCGCCTTCACCGGGCTCGCTCTGCCCTCGCGGACGCGGTGAGACCGTATGGATGAAGTCTGCGCCAAAGTCGACGAGTTGCTGTCCGGCTATCTGGACGACGAGTTGACGCAGAAGGACCGCCAGCGCGTGGATGTCCATCTTCGCGGCTGCGATCGTTGCACGGCGCGGCTTGCCGAACTGGACACGGTGCGCACCTCGGTTGGCGGACTGAGCCTCGATATGAACCCGGAAGACCGGGAACGATGGAGAAAAGTGATGGACAATGCGTTCGATAGAACGGCACGCGGCCTTGGCTGGGTGCTCGTGGTGGGAGCGGTGCTGCTCCTAGGCGGCTATGCTGGCTACGAGTTTCTCTTGGCCGACCTGGAGCCGCCGTTGGTGAAATGGGCTGTTGTGGCGTTGTACCTGGGGTTTGGGGTACTGCTCATCTCGGTGATTCGGCAACGGTTGAGCGCACGCAAGACGGATAGATACAAAGACGTGGAGGTCTAAATGATCGTCGTTACGACAGATACGGTGCCCGGTAGGCGCGTCGTCAAAACTCTCGGCCTCGTGCGCGGCAACACCGTTCGTGCCAGGCATATCGGCAAGGATATCCTGGCGGTGCTCCGCAATGTCGTTGGTGGCGAAGTGCACGAATACGCCAAATTGATCTCCGAGAGCCGCGAGCAGGCCCTCGACCGCATGGTCGAAGAAGCCCAGGGTCTTGGCGCCAACGCCGTGATCGCCACGCGTTTCACGACATCGATGATGATGGGCGGTGCCGCGGAGCTGCTCGCGGTGGGGACGGCCGTCGTCGTTGAGGACTAAAACGCGGCCGGCGCGGCGGCAGAACAACCACGCCGGCGCGTTTTTCGGCCGACGGCGGCCACGTCCCGACCCGCGACCCGACCGATTCTCGCGGATGCCCGGCGTCGTCCGATGACCGTCAGTGCGCGCTGCATCTGCACCGCCATCGACGCCAAAGTGCTCGCCAGGATCACCGAGAATCCGGCGAATGGCGCCACCTACGTCGATTCGCACCCCTGGGTCGTCGCCCGCGAGTTGCTGGACGAAGTGGACGCCGCAGGACACCGCCTTCCCCTCATGTTCGCCACCGGCGAGCCCATTGCGTTCTCGCACTGGACATTCGTGGAATCCATCGTCGTTCGCGAACTGCACCACGGTGCCTGGGAGACCCATTGCGCAATCGGTACGCTGCATCCCGTTAACCCCATCTGGGAATCCATCGACAGCGTCGTCCTGGCACCGTCGGCGGAGCAGTTGCACCGGGAGCAGGTCGAGCCCGTACACATCCACCGCCAGGCGTTGGATGCGCAACACATCTGGCCGTATGCCGTGTGCGAAACACCGGCGTTCATGACGGACGACCGACCGTGAGCCGTCTACCGGCGATGTTTGCCGCAACGATACTGATGTCGGGCTGCACCGATGAGATGGATCGCGCTCGATCGATCGCTGAGCGCCAAACCGTGGTGGATACCCACATCGACGCGCCGTATCGGCTGTACCGGGAGGCTCGGGACCTGGGCAATGCCGTGCCGGAAAGGGAGTTCGACTACCCGCGCGCCCGCGCAGGGGGCCTCGACGTTGCGTTCATGTCCATCTACACGCCGGCACGCGCGGCGGATGCGGGCGAGTCCCGGGGACTCGCCGACGAACTGATCGATCATGTGGAAGCGATGACGGCGAACCATCCCGACAAGTTCGCCATCGCCACCTGCACGGCGGACGTCGAGCAGCTGCGGGGTACGGGGATGATCGCCCTGGCCCTCGGCATGGAGAATGCGAGTCCGCTCGAGGGTTCCCTCGACGGCATCGACCACTTCGTCGCACGGGGAATCCGGTACGTCTCGCTAGCCCATTCCAAGTCGAACACCTACGCCGACTCGAGCTACGACTTGAACGAGCGCTGGCAGGGCCTCTCGGAACTCGGCCGTCAAACCGTGCCCGAGCTGAACCGGCGCGGGGTGATGATCGACATCTCGCACCTCTCGGACAAGGCGGCCTGGCAGATCCTCGATCTGTCCGAGGCACCGGTGATCGCGTCGCACTCCTCCCTGCGCCACTTCATTCCCGGGTTCCACCGCAACATGAGCGACGACATGGTCACGGCGGTGGCCAAGAACGGCGGTGTGGTGCAGATCAACTTCGGCAGCGGCTTCGTGGCCCGGGAAGCTCGGGAGTGGACCATGCGCCGCGACGCCGCGATGCTCGCCCATTTCGCGGCCGAACAGCCCGACGCCGACGACCGTCGCGAGTTCATGGCCGCCTACGCCCTCGACCACCCCTACCCGTTCGCCGGCATCGACACCGTGCTCGACCACATCGACCGTGCGGTCGCGTTGGCCGGCATCGACCACGTCGGCTTGGGCTCGGATTTCGACGGTGTAGGCGACACCCTACCGGTCGGCCTGAAGGATGTCGGCGACTTTCCGAACCTCGTTGCCGGCTTGCTGGCACGCGGCTACAACGAAGCCGCCGTCGGCAAGATCCTCGGATCGAACCTGATGCGGGTGTGGCGGGAAGTGGAGGAATACGCCGACCGATCGGGGTACGCGACCCGGTGCTATCAAAGTGCCACCATGTTGCGGCAACGGCCTTAAAGGGGGTAAGACATACTCCCCTTGTGAGGTAAAAGCCAAATGCGTCAAGTAAAACGACGGCCTCTTATCGCCGACGGAGTATCCCCGATGGGCGTCGTCCAAGTCACCGCGACCGTTCGCAACCCCGCCGATCCGGATAGATCCTGGGAAGGGCTCTTCCTTGTCGATACCGGATCCACGGACTCGGTGGTACCGGCCGACGCATTGCGCAGCATCGGCCTCGTACCGAAAGGGAGAAGGACCTACGAACTCGCCGATGGGCGGAGGGAGACCGTGGATGTCACAAGTGCCGACATTGAGTTCATGGGTGACTTCGTTGGCACGACCGTTTGCTTCGGCAACGACGGCATAGAACCACTGCTGGGACTCACGGCGTTGGAGTCCGTGGGAATCGAGATCGACGTTGTGTCACAACGCCTCAAACGTCGTCCCGCAGTGCGCATGAAGCGGCGAACGGTTCCAGTCCCGGCCTGACTCTCCCGTCGCGCGCCAGGAACTGGCGGTCGGCACCTTGGGAGTCCCACCATGGAGAGCGAAACGCGCGCTGTCGGTTCGTCAAATGCGGCGGGGGCAAGTCCCGCCCCTACGGTCGCTCGGCACGAGCAACGCCGACCTCGCTGGTCTATTGAACGCGGAAGAATGCTCTCACTCGAATCCCATTTGCGATGCCGTATTATGGCCTTCACTCGTCAGGCTGGGGTGCCCGCGCTGGTCTATTGAACGCGGGAAACGGCTCTCACTCGAATCCCATTTGCGATGCCGTATTATGGCCTTCACTCGTCGAGTTGGGTGCCCCCGCTACTCTATTGAACGCGGAAAGAGGCTCTCACTCGAGTCGCGTTACGATGCCGTATTGTGGCCATCACTCGTCGGGCCAGGGTGCCCCCGCTAGTCGTTGGCCGCGTCGACAAGATCCCGCGGTAGCACCTTCTTGACGTCGGCCCCCAACTCCCGGAACTGCTCGACCTGCCGGACCAGATTGCCTTTGCCCGATACCAGGCGCGCGTAGGCCGAGTCGTAGGAGCGCTTGGCGGTTCCCAAGCTCCTGCCGAGTTGATCCATGTCCTCGAGGATCACCCGCACCTTGTCGTAGAGCGCCCCGGCACGCCGTGCGATCTCCTGGGCGTTACGGCTCTGCTTCTCGTAGCGCCAGACGTTGTCGATGATGCGCAGGGTCATCATCAACGTGGTCGGGCTGACAATGACGAGCCGCTTCTCGAAGGCCTCCGCGAAGATCGACGGATCCCGCTCCATCGCCAGGGTGAACGCCGCTTCCACCGGAACGAAGAGCAGTACGAAATCCAATGATCGAACGCCTTCAAGGCGGTCGTAGTCCTGGGCGGCCAGGTTGCGCACGTGGTTACGCAGGCTCTGGACGTGCCGCGTGACGGCGTCCTCCCTGGCCGCATCGTCCACCGCGGCCAACGCCTGCTCGTAGGCACCGAGCGAGACCTTGGCGTCGATGACCACGTCCTTGTCGGTGGGGAGGTGGATGATGACGTCCGGGCGCTTGAGTTCGCCGCCCTCGTTTCGGTACGACTCCTGCACCACGTATTCGTGATCCCGGCGCAGACCCGAGTCGGTGAGAACGCGCTCGAGAACGACCTCCCCCCAGTTTCCCTGAACCCGGGTATCGCCCTTCAGCGCCCGGGTCAGGTTCTCGGCTTCGCGGTTGACCCGTTCGCTCGCCTCCTGGAGGTTGCGGACCTCCGTCAACAACGACGCCCGGTCCTTGGCATCGGTGGTGTAGACCTCCTCCACCCGCCGCTTGAAGTCCGTGATCTGTTCCTTGAAGGGCTTCAGGACATGGCCAAGCTGTTCGGTGCTCGCGGTTCGCAGTTGCTGCCCGTGTTGCTCGAAGATCTGGTTGGCAAGCAACTGGAACTCCTGCTTGAGCGCGGCGCTCGCTTCCTTGAACATGGCTTCCTTCTCCCGGAAGCCTTTTTCGGATTCGTCAAGGCGGGTACGAATCTCCGCCAACTGCACCTTGGCAAGTTCCGCGTCCGCGCGGGTCGCCGCCGACTCCTCGTGAGCCTTGGCAAGTTGCGCCGCCAACTGGGTGTTCACCGATGTCAGGTGGACGGCCTTCGCCGTCGCCGCCTGGTGCGAGTCGGCCATCTCCCGCAGTGTGTGCTGGGCGGCTGAAAGGTCGGCCTCTGCTTTCTCCGCCGCCCGGGACCGAACGTCCAACCGCTCTTCCATCAGGCGCTTCTCGATCGCCGTGCTTTGCGCTTCCTGGCTTAGCGCAGCGTCGATCTCGGCATGGTGTCTACGCCGCATCCAGGACGCCGTCGCGAGCGCGCCGGCCAGCGCGCCGCACAAGGCGAAAAGGGTGAGCAGAATCGTGGTGCCGTCCATGGCAGCATCTCCTCGATGCGGATTACGCTACATCGTCCTTTTGCGGTTGCCGTTTGAACACCGGCGCGCGCTTGTTGAGGAACGCGTCGACCGCTTCCTTGTGCTCAGCGGAAGCGTACGCCTTTTGCAGCACCTCGAGCTCGCGTTTCTGGACCAGCGAGATATCGGTTTCCGATCCGTTCCGGGTCAGGAGTTCCTTGACCCAACGCAGGTGCGGAGCAGGGTTGGCCGCCATCTCGCGGGCCAGGGCCGTGGCCCGGGGCATGAGATCCTCCGGAGTGGTGAGGCGGTCGGCGAGCCCCAAGTCGAAGGCTTCCTTCCCCGAGTAGAGGCGAGCCGTCAAGCACATTTCGCTGGCGCGACCCAAGCCGATCCGCTGCACCAGGAAGTGCGAACTGGCGAGTTCCGGCGTGACGCCCATCTTGACGAAGAACATGCCGAACTTGGCATCCTCCGAGGCGACAATGACGTCCATTGGCAGGATCATGGTGGCACCGACGCCCACGCATGCCCCGTTTACGGCGGCGATCAACGGTTTGGAGGAGCGAACCAGGCGTATCCAGTCGCCGCCGCCCCGTTGCTCGTTGCCGGATTGAGCCATCCTGGCCTTGAAGTTGTCCCGGATATCCGCCCCTGCGCAAAATCCCCGCCCCGCCCCGGTGACCACGATGGCACCGACGTCGGGAGCTTCGTTCAAGTCCCGGATCGCCACATCGAGTTCATGGCCCATTTCCCCGGTCCAGGCATTCAAGCGTTCCGGGCGATTCAAGGTGACGACGGCGATGTCGTCGCCGGTCTCGACCTGGATCGTGTTGTATACCGCCACGATCAGTAGCCGGTGTGTTCCAGTTGCGCCTCGTCAGTCTTCCTCGCGGCTGCCAGATCGGTCGCGGCCGCGCGCGCCAGGAAGGCGCCGTCGGTTCCCAGGGTAACGAGGTTGAAGCCCTGCTCAAGGTACTGCTGGGTCCGCTCGAGACCCCCGGTGTGGATGCCGGCGGCGATGCCGTGCTCCCGGCAGGCCGCGAGAATCCTGGCAACGGTCTCAACGTGCTTGGGATCGTCGTCCTGCCCCGGCGTGAGACCCAGCGCGAAGGCGAGATCCGCAGGACCGATATAGATGGCGTCCAGACCCGGGGTCGAGGCGATCTCGTCGAGGTTGTCGATGCCTTCGGCGGTCTCCACCATCGCGATGCAGGCGATCTGGCCGTTGGCTTCGCCGGTGTAGCCACGACCGCCGTACATGGCCGCTCGGATCGGACCGAACGAACGCAGGCCGTCGGGCGGGTACCGGCAGGCTGAAACGGCTCGGGCGGCTTCCTCCCGGTTGTTCACCATGGGCACGATGACCCCGTACGCGCCGGCGTCGAGGGCTTTCATGATCTCGTAGGGTTCGTTCCACGGCACCCGTACCAGAGGAACGGTTTCCGATGTCGATATCGCCGGCAGCATGTAGGTCAAATCGTCGTAGCTCAGCATGCCGTGCTGGAGATCGACGCAAAGCCAGTCGAAGCCGAGATTCGCCATGGTCTCCGCGGTATAGGCGTTGCCGATGCTGAGCCAGCCGCCCACCGTCTTCCCGCCTGAACGCCATGTCGCGAGTGCCTTGTTCTGTCTCATTGTCCTCCCTTAAGAGTCGCATCGACGACGCCGAAGCGTGGTTTGACGTCAGGGATTGTATAGAATCCGGCGGCTTGGGAGGGGCAACCGGGACCACGATGGACTCTTTGGCGGACATTGAAGACACATCACGACGTTCGGCATGGGATCCGGGCTTCCAGGTCCGACCGGAATTGGCGAGCGCCATCGCCGAGGTGACGGCCCCCGGCAAACCGTACGAGACCCGCGTCGAGACCATTCGAGGCGTCGA
This sequence comes from uncultured Pseudomonadales bacterium, assembly GCA_964548145.1. GTDB lineage: Bacteria > Pseudomonadota > Gammaproteobacteria > Pseudomonadales > Azotimanducaceae > VXYL01. The sequence goes on from CAZJRX010000100.1 coordinate 7,761, forward strand.
CTTCACGGTCTTCGCGAATGCCCCCGCCAACCTCCGCGATCTCTACGCCAGCGGGCTCAACCACGCCGACAAGGACTTCTACGTATACGAGGACGAGCGCTACACCTTCCAGGCCGTCTGGGATCGTGCCGCCCAATGTGCCAACCGCATGGCGGAACGCGGCATCGTGCCCGGCGACCGGGTCGGCATCGCGCTGCGCAACTACCCGGAGTGGATCGCCGCGTTCATGGGCATCACGTCGATGGGGGCGGTGGCGGTTGCCATCAACGCCTGGTGGTCCGGCGAGGAATTGGTCTACGGCATCGAGGACAGCGGCCTCAAGCTGCTGTTCACGGATGTGGAACGGACCGAACGGCTGCTGCCGCATCTCGACGACCTCGACATCGAGCTAGTCACGATCCGGCACCGTCAGGCAGGACTCGCCACCTGGGAGGAGTTCGTCGACGGCGCACCCACCGAAATGCCGACACCGGCGATCGCACCCGAGGACAACGCCACGATCCTCTACACGTCCGGCTCAACCGCCCACCCCAAGGGCGTGCTGTCGACCCATCGGTCGATCACCAACGCCCTGCTCGGTTGGGAATGCGGCGGTGCCATCGCCATGGCGCTCAATCCGCAGATGGGTGCCGATGTCGGACGTGCTGCGCCGCCACCCCAGAACCCGCCGGCCATCATCCTCACCGTACCGCTGTTCCACGTCACCGGCCTGGTGGTGCAGACGCTGTCGTCGTTCCGTTCCGGCCGCAAGGTCATCGGCATGTACAAATGGGATGCCGAGGAGGCGTTGCGGATCATCCAGGACGAACGCATCACCGACTTCAACGGCGTCCCCACCATGGCCTGGGAACTGGTGCAGTCGAGCCTACGCAGCGCGGGCGGCGGCGGTGCCCCGATGGCCCCGGAGCATGCCCGCCAAATCGACAAGACCATCGCCAAGGGCGCCCCCGGCACCGGTTGGGGCATGACCGAAACCCAGGGGCTTGCCACCACGATCGGCGGCCCGGCGTTCCTCGAAAGACCCCGCAGTTGCGGTCGCGCGGTGCCGCCCATCGTCAAGGTCAAGGCCGTCAAAAGCGATGGTACGGACGCGAAAGCCCACGAAACCGGGGAGTTGTGGATCTGGGGCGTGATGAACTTCGCCGCGTACTGGAACAAGCCGGATGCCACGACCGAGTCCCTGTCCGACGGCTGGGTGCATACCGGCGACATCGGCCACTTGGACGAAGAAGGCTACGTGTTCATCACCGATCGCGAGAAGGACATGGTACTCCGGGGCGGCGAGAACATCGGCTGCCAGGAGGTGGAAGCGGTGCTATACGAACACCCCGCGATCCTCGAAGCGGCCGTGTTCGGCGTCCCCGACGAACGCTTGGGCGAAACGGTCGCCACGGTGGTCGCCCTCCGGCCCGGCATGTCCTTGACCGTCGACGACCTGCGATCCTTCACCGGCGAACACCTCGCCCGCTTCAAGGTTCCGGACCATGTGTGGATCCGAACCGAGCGGCTGCCGCGCATCGCCTCCGAGAAGATCTTCAAGCGGGGTCTGCGCGACGAGGCTATCGAACTGCTGTCATCCGGAAACGCCGGAAGCTCGTAGCCGATCAACGGCCTGACCGGTTGGACTTCAGCCGACCGGAACGAGAAACACGCACAGCCAGTGGCCTTCGAGCCGACGGAAGAACCCTTGCCCCGCCTCGATCATTGACGTCGACTTTCGTCGCCCGTTGGTGACGGCACCAAACGTCCCGTCACGGTGGGCGCAAACCTCGACGTCGTCGAAACCCAGGTATTCGCCGACGAGGGGGTTGAC
>CAZJRX010000100.1:9583-11676 GCA_964548145.1 uncultured Pseudomonadales bacterium
TGGCGGCGAACAACATCGTCTGCCACTCCGGCAGGGCCAAGCCCCCACGCTCCCGCCTCGACAACACCCGCGCCGCCAACTGAACGGTCACCCGGCCTTCCAATTCGAGGTCGACTCCGATACCGGCGACGCGCTCGGCACGACCCACCATCGCCAAGGTCAGGCGCCGGCTGTGGGTTATCGAGCCCACGATGCCAGATGGCCAGACCGGCATCCGGCCGCGGGCGGTCACCGCACAGTCGCCAACGCCGATCAGTCCCATCGCTTGCCGCGCCACGCGACGACCGGAGGAATACTCCGCCCGGCGCGAGGCCACCATCGTATCCGTACCAGCCCTTTCCCGCGGTAGCAGTTCGCGCACGAAATCGTCGACCCGACCGCAGGCGCAGCCTACGACCGGTTCGGCAAATGGCAGCTCGAACCGTTCGATTCCATCTAGGCAGAGGACCGACTGCGTCGACCTCTCGATCCGGCTCACCAGCACCCTCTCGGCAGTCAGCGGTTCGTTAGTTTACGCACCGCCAACCGCTATTCGGAAGCCGTGGTACGCTCTGCCCAAGCGAGCGGCGATGCTTTGAAAGGCCTGCCGAGCGACGTGTGTCTCACCTGCCAAGTTGGATCAAGACAAATGATGCTCGTGGAGCAAATCTGGACCGGCAACGCCTACCGCAACTTCAACTACCTGATCGCCTGTTCCGAGACCGGCGAAGCGCTGGCCGTCGATCCCCTCGACTACCGCAAGTGCCTCGATGCGGCGAAGACCAAGGGCTGGCAGATCACCCAGGTCCTGAACACCCACGAACACGGCGATCACACAGGCGGCAACGCGCCGGTCATCGAAGCGACCGGGGCGAAGCTACTCGCCCACCACAACGCCGGACCACGGATCGACGGTATCGATGTGGGTCTCGATGCGGGCGACACCGTAAAGGTCGGCCGTTCGGTGGAGTTGCTGGCGCTCGACACCCCGGGCCACACGATGAGCCACATATGCCTGCTGTCGAAGACCGACCAGCCCGCGCTCTTCAGCGGCGATACGCTGTTCAACGCCGGCGCGGGCAACTGCCACGGCGGCGGCCATCCCAAGGAGCTCTACGAGACCTTCGCTAAGCAACTCGACAAGCTGCCGGAAGACACCCTCGTCTATCCCGGGCACGACTACATCACCAACAATCTCGCCTTCACGCTGGACAGGGAACCCGATAACGCCAGGGCTGCGGATCTCCTAGCGGAATTGGAAGGGACTCACGACCCGGGAAGCGCCATGGTCACGACGCTCGCGCAGGAGAAGGAGTTCAACACCTTCTTCCGCCTGTCGAGCCCCACGATGATCGCCAAGCTGCGCGACGAATTCTCCGACATGCCGGAGAACCCCACGGAAGAGGACGTCTTCCTTCGGCTGCGCGAGTTGCGCAATAGCTGGTAATTCGAGCCGGCCACTACGTCGCGCCATGAGTGTCGCCGAAGAGCCTAAGCGGCGGCGGTTCCTGCTGCTCGATGCCCGGATCGTGGAAGGCGTTCAAAACGCGGAACTCGCCCTCGGGACGGTCAAGAAGCACAGCGCGAATCCCCTGTTCGGCGAGGACAAGCCCTGGGAGAAACGCTTCGACAACCTCTACGCGAACATCACCTACGACGAGGCGGAGCAAACATACAAGTGTTGGTACAGCCCGTTCATCGTCGACAATTCGTCGCAGGGGATGACCATCGGACAGAGAAAGGAGCTCAAATACTCAGCACCACGCAACCGGGAAATGGCGATCTGCTATGCCACGTCGAGCGACGGTTTAACTTGGACCAAGCCCGAACTGGGGCTCGTCGAGTACGGAGGGAACAAGGCCAACAACATCCTGTGGCGCGGCGGGAAAGATGAAACCGCCCGGGGAGGCCCGCATGGTACGGGCGTTCTAAGAGACCTCCGGGATCCCGATCCGAGTCGTCGCTACAAGGCCTTTCTCAAGTCCAGGATTCTCTCGGTGGCTTTCTCCGCCAACGGCATCCATTGGGGTCCGGCCACCGCTTGTCCGGAAGCGAATAGTCCAGGCGATACCCATAACAACGCCTTCTGGGCACCCACGCTGGGAAGGTATGTG
>CAZJRX010000101.1:0-6578 GCA_964548145.1 uncultured Pseudomonadales bacterium
CAACTCGACGTCGGTGAAGGCGTTTTTCAATTGCCGATAGATGGAACCGAGGGCGTTCAGGGGCACGAAGACCTGCACGGCGTAGCTGTTGATGGCCACCAGGCTGCCGAGGGTGATGGCGCCGTCGACCACGGCCATCGCCGCAATGATCATCATGCCAAGGAGGCCGATGTGAACGATGAACGACTGGCCGACGTTGAGCGCCGCCAGCGAATACCGGTTGCGCGCCCTGGCCTTCTCCCAGATCGCCAGATCCTCGTCGTAGAACGTGGTTTCCATGCCTTCGTTGCCGAAGGTCTTGACCGTTTCGTAGTTGATCAGGCTGTCGATGGCGCGGGTGTTCGCCCGGGAATTGGCTTCGTTGGACTGGCGAATGAAGGGCGTGCGCCATGCCGTGACCTTGACGGTGTAGACGGCGTAGAAGACCGCGGCGGCAAGGATGATGACCGCGTAGCTCCAATCGAAGAAAACCACCATGATGCCGGCGACGCCGAATACGCCAATGAACATGGACAGCAGTTGGAAGGTGAGAATCCGCATCAGCGACGTGATGGCCATGACGCCGCGGTCCATGTCCCGGCTCACCGCGCCGGTCCGGCGCGAGACGTGGTATTCGAGGTCGAGACCCAGCAGGTGGTCGAGGAGCGTCAACGAGAGGCGCCGCATGGCACGGACGGTAACGGTGCCGAACACGGCCTCGCGCAGTTCCCGCAGGGCGGTCGAGCCGAACCGAACGAGCACGTAGACGATCAGCAGGGACAGCGGCAACGCCACGATCTGCGCCTCGGTCGAGTCCAGGCTGTCGACGATGAGCTTCAAGAGCCACGGCACGGCGAATTGAGTCGCTTGGATGGCCGCGAGGCAGCCGAAGGCGATGGCGAGCCGGCCTCTGAACTCCAGGAAGAACGGCACCATCATCTTGATGGCCGTCCAATCGCGTTCGGTAAGGAACTTCTCCTCGCCGAGCAGGAAACGCGCGAGCCCCGGAGGCCGGCGTTCGATCACCCGGTTGGGCGATACCCGACGCCCGGCGTCTCGATGCCCCCTTCGTCCCGGCATCTAGTGCGCTAGTCCCCTTGAACGCGGCAAAAGGCACTCACTCGAGTCAAGCTCCGATGCCGTATTGTCACCATCACTCGTCGGGCTGGGGTGCCGCCGCTAGACCAGCAATCGGTAGGGCGACTCGAGGAAGTCTCGAACTGCTGCGAGGAATTCGGCGGCCGGGGCACCGTCGAGGACGCGGTGGTCCCAGGTGAGCGACAGCCGCATCATCGCGGCCTTGACGGCCGTATCGCCCTCCCAACGGAGGCCGTCGTAGATGCGCCCGACGCCGAGGATGCCGGCCTGGGGCGGGTTCAAGATCGGCGTGAAGGTGTCGACGCCGAACATGCCGAGCGATGTCACGGTGAAGGTGCCGCCCTCCACCTCGTCGAGGGTCAGCTTGCCATCCCGGGCGCGACTCGCGAGGTCGGCGGATATCGCGGCGATCTCCTTCAAGGACTTAGACTGGGCGTCCTTGATGACGGGCACGATGAGGCCTTCGTCCAAAGCGACCGCGACGCCGATGTGAACCGAGGCGAACCGGACGAGAGCATCGTCCTGCAGCACCGAGTTCATTGCCGGATGCTTGAGGAGTGCCTTGGTCGAGGCCGCCAGGACGATGTCGGTATAGGTCACTCGGACCCCGTCGGATTCCCACTCCTTGACCAGGTCGCGCCGCAGCTTGACGGCATCGTCCATGGCCACTTCCATGTCCATGGTGAGTTGGGCGGTGTCCCGCAGGCTGCCATGCATGCGCTCGGCGATGGTCCGGCGCATGCCGGTCAGCGGCGTCGACGATCCAGCTTGGGGTGCGGCAGGCGCGCTGGCCACCGCGTCCGCCGCCTGGACATCCTCCTTGGTGATGCGGCCCCTCGGCCCCGTCCCGTTGACATCGCCCAGTTCGATGCCGAGTTCGGCGGCGAGTTTCCGTGCGACCGGCGACGCGGCGATGCGTCCTCCGGCCCGCCTAGGCTTTGCTGCGGCGGGTTTGTTCGGTTTGTCTTCCGGGCCTGTTTCGCTTTCGACGGCGATCTCCGGTCTTGGCTCGGGTGTCGGAAGCACGTCCGGGATCGTCTCGTCGTCGGCGTAGATGAAGCCCACCACCTCGCCGGCCTTGCACGTTGTCCCTGCGTCCGCCAGGTGTTTCACGGTCCCCGCCGTCTCGGCGTCGACATCGAGGTTGACCTTTTCCGTCTCCAGCCGGTAGAGCATTTCCCCGGGTTCGACGTGTTCGCCGTCGGCGACGTACCACTCCTCCACCGTACCCTCCTCCATGGTCATGCCGGCCTTGACGAGGTAGATCTCCGATGGCATTGGCTTCTCCTTTTCCTCTGTAGACGTTACTGACCGCCGCAAACGACGGTGCGGGTCAGCACTCTCCTGACGTCGACCACCCACGGCCCGTTGCGCAGCGTCCGGAGCGTCGCTGCCTGACCGGGCCCGAGCACGCGTTCCCGTTCCCCGTCGAATGCGAGTACGCCGGGACCGGTGACCTGCAAGGGTTCCGCAAGTGCGACGGTCCGGGTTTGTCCAAGGCCGATCGACTCGAATCGGCCGGGTGCCAGCGCCGCGACCACCCGATCGGGTGAGGACGGGTCGAATTCGATGACGAGCGCCGCATCCTCCCGTGCGGCAAGCGGGCGCGCGAATCCACCGACCGAGGTCATGCCGACGCCGGCCGGATCGGCGCGGGTCAACATCGCGGTGACGAGCTTGCCGGGATCTTCGAGGGCCCGGGCGCCGACGAACCGGTCGGTCGTCAGCACCGCATCGATGAGCGCGATGTCCGGCGCTTCCCCCGCGATGTCGGCGTGTATGACCTTGGCTCGCTCGGCCACCGTCTCGAGCGGGATTCCACGGCTGACCAGGAGTCCGGCGGCGGCACCGGCGGTGGTGGCCTCCCGCATGACGGGAAAGGCGTTGTTGGTGCCCGTCGACAGCGGGATCAGGGGCGCGTCGAGCCAACCCTTCGCGAAGGCCCGGTTGGTGCCGTCGCCGCCGAGCGTCACGATCGCCCCCGCCCCACGCATCGCCTTGGCCGCATCGGTGGTGTCGGTTGCTTTCCCGTTGGTCTCCACGTCGACGGCCTCGGCGTCGAACCCGAGTTCGGCGAGCGCGGATTCGACTAGGCGGTTGGCGTCGGCGAGGTATCGAATCGGCGCATCGCTCATCGCGCGCAGCCCGATCAGGCAACGCCGCACCATGGCCGCCTTCTCCTGGTTGTCGAACACGGACGCGCGGGCGGTGACGCGCCGGATGTCCTTGCCGGAGGCGGGATTCGCGACGAAGCCGACTGCCAGCGTCATTTACGCGCCGATCAGCGAACGCGACTCCGCGACGATCTTGGCCGCGTTCGGCAGGTAGGATTGCTCGAGGACTTGGCTGAACGGCACGGGCGAGAAGGGAGCCCCGACCCGCGACACCGGCGCGTCGAGTTCGTCGAAGGCGAGTTCCTGGATCTGCGCCGCGATCTCCCCGCCGAGGCCGCCGAAGCGGACGGCTTCGTGGACGACGATTGCGCGATGGGTCTTCGCCACCGATTCGAGGACGGAATCCGTATCCATCGGCTGCAGGGAGCGCAGGTCGATGACCTCGGCCGCAATGCCATCCTTCGCCAGCGTGTCGGCGGCAGCGAGGGATTCGCTCACCATCCGGCTGTAGGTGACGATGGTGAGATCCTCGCCCTCGCGCACGACGTTCGCCTTGCCAATGGGAACTTCGTAGGACTCCTCCGGCACGACGCCGCGGTTGGCCAGCGACATCTTGTTCATCACCGTGAACACCGGATTGTCGTCCCGAGAAGCCGCGATCAGGAGACCTTTGGCATCGTAGGGCGTGGACGGCGCAACGACCTTGAGGCCCGGCAGGTGGCAGAGCCACGCTTCGAGGCTCTGCGAATGCTGCGCGGCCAGGTTCCTGCCGCCCCCGGACATGGTCACCACCGTCACCGGCAGCTTGGCGGAGCCGCCGAACATGTAGCGCATCTTGGCCATCTGGTTGGCGATCTCGTCCATGCACTCGCCCATGAAGTCCATGAACATGATGTCGATGATGGGTCGCAATCCGGTCGCGGCGGCACCGACGCCTAGGCCGACGATGCCTTCCTCCGAGATTGGCGTGTCGACCACGCGCTCCGGCCCGAACTCCTCCAAAAGCCCCCGGTAGGAGCCGAACACGCCCCCGGCGCCGCCGACGTCCTCGCCGGCGATGAAGGCGTTCTCCTGTTCGAGCAGTACCGTGCGGGCGCCCTCGATGATGGCGTCGACGTAGGTCAGTTCTCGTTGTTCGGCCATTTGGTCCTCCGGGAGATTAGGCGTACACGTCGTCGAGAAGGGTATCGGGATCGGGTAGCGGACTATTCTCCGCGAACTCGATGCCCGCCCTCGCCTCGGCCAGTGTCTCCTCGTGAATGGCCGTGGCCTCGTCCTTCGACAAGACGCCAAGCTCTGCCAACCGCGCCTCGAACAGGTGGATCGGATCGCGTTTCTGCCACTCGGCGAGTTCGTCGTCCGTCCGGTAGGTGAGGCCCATGCCGCGCACGCCGACATGATCGAAGAAGCGGTACGTCTTGCACTCCAGCAAGGTCGGTCCGTCGCCGGCTCGGGCACGCGCGATGGCGGCGTCGGCGGCCTCGTACACCGCCATGGCATCCATGCCGTCCACCACCACCCCCGGCATGCCGTAGCCCGAGGCGCGGTCGGCGACATCGACGATGGCCTGGTGCTTGGCCTGCGGCGTGTATTCGCCGTAGCCGTTGTTTTCGCACACGAAGATCACCGGCAGCTTGTAGAGCGCCGCCATGTTCGCGGCCTCGTGGAAGGAACCCTCGTTGCTGGCGCCATCGCCGAAGAACGTCACCGCCACCCGGTCGGTGTTGCGGTATTTGGTGGAGAATGCCGCGCCCACCGCGATCGGCGGACCGGCACCGACGATGCCGTTGGCGCCCAGCATGCCGAGGTCCATGTTGGAGATGTGCATGCTGCCGCCCTTGCCCCGGCAATAGCCCGTGGCGCGCCCGAACAGTTCGGCGTACATGCGGTCGAACTCACCGCCCTTGGCAATCAAATGGCCATGGCCCCGGTGGGTGCTGGTGATCCAGTCCTCGTTGGAAAGGTGCACCATCACACCGGCCGCCACGGCTTCCTCGCCGACGTACAGGTGCAGGGCACCGGGTATCTTGCCGGCTTCGCCCATCCGTCCCGCCTCGGTCTCGAAGGTCCGGATACGGACCATCCGTCGGTGGATGTCCCTCAGGATTTCGTCGCTGGGTGCGCTCACTCGCGATCCCCCTCTCCGTAACAGCGGCTAAGCGTACCGCAAAGAAGAGCCTGATCGCGCCAGCGATGGCCGACCGATGTGAAGCCGTCGTGTCGGCGAATGACGATTCGAACTAGGGAAGGTCTGATCAAGACCTTCCCTAGCGCGGCACAGGGATGTTGCCGCCAAATTCGATGACGCAAGGAATTGAATTTGTACGCGAAAAGACCGCGCTCTTGTTTGCGTCGGTACGAACTACCTGCCCTATCTGCGGGTTGGCACCATCTCTGCGCCGGACTCCCGCTTCCGCACGATCTCCTTGGCGCCGGTCTCCTGGTTTCGACCAGCCGCGCCACCTCGCCGGGCTCGGTGGTCGTTGCGGGGGCGAAGCCCGCCTCGGTTAGCGCGGCGCGTGCATGGCGCAACGCGTGCGGGTCATCGTCGACCACCAGGATCGCCGTCCTTTCCCCGTCCACCGGCTGCGGTCCGGCAGGCACGGCGGCAGCGGCGGGCTGCGCCACGGGTAGGGTGAAGGCGCACGCGCACCAGTTCGCCCGAGACACCGAGCACCTCCCCGCCGAGGCGCGCGAGATCACGCCGTAGGTCGTCGGGCACCGGCTGCCCGGCCAGGCGCACCCAGCCGAAGGTCGACGCCCGGCCACCGGCCTGTTGCGAAAGCGTGCGGATGGACTCCGGTGCGCCGATCCAGTCCGGACGATCCGCCGGTGGCGTGTCGGCGGGGCAGGTTGCGGGCTGCCCGGGCCATGGCACCGGCCGAGTGGACGAAGGAGTACCCTTCCGGAGGCGCTGGTTTCGATGGACCCGACGCATCGTCGACGCCGGGCAGCGGGGCCGCGACGACGGGCGGCGATGCCGGTTCGCGGCCGTTCTCCGCGTCGATGCGCGCGATGGCCGCATCGATGGCGTCGTCGACGACGAACCTGGCGGGCGCGTTGTCGGATGGCACTTCTCTAGGCATGACCGTGGTCAGGACAACAGCCACGACGGCAACAGCGACCAACAGCGGAACGACTAGCGCGCGACGCATCGTGTCTTGAACCCCGGCAGCTCAACCCCGTGAATCGGCGATAGTGACCGGTTTGTGGCTAGCTAAGAGATCTGCCGTCCTTAGACCCTGTGAGTACTAGACTTATGTGTTCAAGTCGCACAGATTACGACTGCATTACGCCTTTATGATGGCTGTGGGCATCAAGATAATGTCACAAGTATGACGCGAGTGAACGCACCCATTTCACGCCCGGTGGGGCGGCGTGTTGGAG
>CAZJRX010000101.1:6588-11579 GCA_964548145.1 uncultured Pseudomonadales bacterium
CGCGACCAAGTTCAGTTTCGGCTGACCCGGGTCATGGGCTGAACACGACCTTCGCCATCGCGGTGACCCCCGGACTGCGGTAGCCGTAGACCGTTACGTAGTCCTCGTCGAGCAGGTTCTCGGCACTGAGGCTGAGTTCCCACCGGGATGAGAGTGCGATGTCGAGTCTGCCGCGCCAGAGCCGGTATGCGTCCAGTTCGACATCGGTGGCGGGCCAGGTCGAGAAGTCCCGGTCCAGAGCGGCGCCGCTGACAGAAACCCCGATGCTCGCCACCACCGAGGGCGTGATCGTGATCCGGGCGTCCACGTTCGCCAGGTGGCGCGGGCGGCGCAGCTCGGGCACATTCTCGGCGGTCGAATCCACGTAGGCGTAAGACGCGCCGAGGCCAACCGGGCCGATTCGCGTATCGAGGGTGGCTTCCGCCCCCCAGCGGTGACTCTCGCCATCGATGTTGCGGCCGGTGAAGCCTCCCAGGTCCGGGTCGAAGACGAAGCCGTTGATCTCGTCGTGGAGGGTGGTGTCGAAGTAGAGCAGCGATGCCGTGGTCTCGGCGTAGGTCGCGACGACGCCGGTCTCGAAACCGATGGATGTCTCGGGCACTAGCGCCGGGTTGCCGATGAACGTGTTCGGGGTGAACCCGAACCGCTCGGTGAAGGTCGGGTTCTTGACGCCACGGCCGATGTTGGCGAACACGCGGGGATTGGCGCCGAAACTGACTCCCAAGCGGTAGGCGAGGGCGTCGTCGAAGGCGTCGCTCGAATCGGTGCGTGCCGATGCCGATAGTGCCAACCGACCGAACTCGACCTGGTACTCGGCCGCGAGGCTCTTGGCGCTTGTTCGTTGGCGCTGGTTGGGATCGCCGAACGGGCTCGCGGTTCCGGTCTGCTCGATACGTTCGCGCTCGAGTTCGGCCGTGACGTTGATGCGCTGGCTGTCGAAGTGGAAATTGCCGGCAAGCGTCGCCGTGTCGCGGCGGCCGACGGTGCCGTCGGTGAATTCGCCGAGGGCATACTGCCGGTTGCGGTCGTGGCTGCGGGCGAGGGTGAGCCACGATTCGATGCGTTCGCTGGGACTGAAGCGCAGCGTGCCATGAACCACGGTCGCGCGGCCTTGCGCGTTTCGGTCGCCATCCGCCGGCAGGTAGCGGGGGGCCGGCGTGGGGTCGTAGTCGACGTCCACGTCGGTCAAGCGTGCGGCCATCGACGCCTGCCAGCGATCCCCGCCCGTGCCCAGGTTGAGATGTGCCGTGGTGTTCGCGAAGGCGTCGTCCTCGTCGCCCATCGCGGACGGATTCGTGCCGTCGCTCGCGACGCGCCCGAGCGACATCGCCAACTGGTGGTTTGCCGTCACGCGCGCGAGCTCAATATCGGCATCGAACGTGCCGTGCGAGCCGTAGCCGAGCGAAATGCGGTTGGTATTCCGACGCGGCGTGGTGTCGAGATACAACACCCCCGCCAATGCATCGCTGCCCCAGATCGCGCTCTGCGGTCCGGCGAGGTACTCGACACGCTGGACACCGGCGAAATCCAGCGCGCCGAAATTGAACTCGGACCCTAGCGCGGGATCGTTCAAGGCGACGCCGTCGAGCAGCACCAGCAGGTGGTTGGACTCGGCGCCCCGCACCCGTGCCTGGGTAAGCGCGCCACGGTGGCCTGCCGTCGAGAGCGCGAAACCGGGCAATGCGCGGAGCGTATCCGCGGCATGGTGGAAGGCACTGTCCAATTTCTCCTCGTCCATAACGACGACGCGCTGATCCACGGCGCCGATGCGGCTCGCGGTGACGACGATTTCCTCGATGGCGAGGTCGGTACCGAGGGCGGTCCACGCGGCGGCAGTCGCCGTCGCGAGGCATAGGAGTTTCTTGGTCATGGGCCTTCCACGATGTGCGGGAGCACCAAACGTTACCGAGTCCGGTGATGTGAGGGTTTCGCTTTTGCTCACGTTCTCGATGAATGTCTTCCCAAGACACCGAGGTGCGCTGCCACCGAGTGCGCCAGTGCATCGAGGGCGTAACCACCCTCAAGGTCGGTGGTGGCAGTGACTGGCGCAGGACAGGCGAGGGTTCGCCCGGAACCCGATCGGCCGCAGATCGGCGTAGCGCCACGACGCCCAGCCGTTCGCAAAAACTCTGCTCAGCTATTAACGTGGGACGCGGTCGAGAACGCAAGTGCGTCTCGCTGCGCGAGTCGTTGGAGGATCCGCTGGTGTAGTATTTGCCGATCACCACCCACAACGGCCTGCCGATGGGAACGCTGACGGAGCCTAGGCAATTCGGCTTGCAGCTCAGGCGGTGACCCCGGTCTTAGGAGAAACCAGCATGTCTAACACGACTGAGAACGAATCGGGGAAGCGCATTGCGCAGGAAGCTGCCACAGGGCAAAGGCTCTGGGCGCACTTGACGACGGCGCTACTGGTTTGCGGGCTTGGCATTGGTTCGCTGGTCGCGACCGCCCAGGAAGAGGACGCCCCCGTCGAGGCCTACATCGAAGAGATCATCGTCACGGCCGAGAAGCGCGAGGAGAGTGTGCTGCAGGTGCCGTTGACCCTAACGGCGTTCAGCGAGCAGATGATCGAGGAGCTCGGCATGACCAATGCCCTCGACCTCGAGCAGATGGTGCCGGGGTTGCAGTTCGGGTCCGCGCCACTGCAGCAGCGCAGCGACGGTCAGGGCATCACCATACGTGGCATCGGCACGCAAAGCGCACGTGAACTGCACTCGGACCTGGCGGTGGCTATCTACGTCGATGGCGTCTACACCGTCGATACCTTCGGGCTGGCGCCGAACCTGTTCGACGTCGAGCGCATCGAGGTGGCACGGGGCCCGCAGGGCACATTGAATGGTCGCAACTCCATTGCTGGCGCCATTCACTTCCACAGCAAGCGCCCCGACTTCGACTGGGACGCGGATGTACTCGCCGAACTCACCGACCAGACGTCCCAGCGCCTCAACGTCGCCTTCGGCGGCCCGATGAACGAAAACGTCGCGTTCCGCATCAACGCCGGCATGCACACGGGTGCCGGCACTCAGGAGAACGTCGGTCCCGGCGACGATCTCGGCGCGCCGGATCTGAGGACGCTCGCGCCGCAGATCCGATTCCGCAATGACATTCTCGACATGACTTTGAAGCATCTGAACGTGCAGGACAACGGTTCGGAGGAACAGTTGGTGTTCTTTGGCGAACGCGACCGGAACAACCCGGATTTGGCGGGCCAATGGTATCTGTACGCCCGCGAGATTCCGTCCATTGCCGATTGCAGCAATCCGATCCGCATCGTCGGTTTCAGGCCTCAGCCCATCGACGGCAACTTCCACTGCGACAATCTGCGCAATGCCATCGACACCAACGCCAGCGCCCGCCAGACCAGCGAGACCGACCGCAACTCGTTCAATGCGGACTGGAAGCTGAGCGGCGGATTGACGCTGCGCTACACCTACGGCCAATCCGAGACCCGAACCGCCGCTGCCCAGGACGGTGACGGGACCAGCCGCGTCGGGTCGGATGACGACCCCGCAATTCCGGCGGACCTGTCCGGGGACGACATCGACACCTGGCGCGCTTCCGGCGCGGCATTCGGCGACCAGAGAACGGATCACATCTTTACGAATGACGAGTCCTCGCACGAACTGCAGCTCATCTCCGACCTCGAAGGGCCGCTCAACTTCGTGGCCGGCATCTATACCTATGAGAACGAGACATACTTCGAACAGGGCACCCTGGATTTCGCGAGTCCGATCCGCTTTGTCTCGGCCGACGATGCCGCCGTGGCGGCCTCGCCCATATTCGGCGTCTTCGAGGTCACGAGCTGCGCGTCCTACCTGGACGACTTTTTTCTCCCCACATTCGGCGATCCCGCGAGCCGGACGGCGTTCGGTCTCGGTGTGGAGTGTCCGGTGGGCAACGATCACACGAAGCAGGCCGCTTTCTTCAGCGCCACGACGTCGGAGACCACGGCCTACTTCGCGAACGCGGAGTACCGGATCAACGACCAGTGGAGCGTCGCCGGCGGACTGCGCAACACCGAGGACGAGAAGACGCGCATCAATCTCGTGCCGCCGGACCTCGAAGCCCAGTCGGGCAACGTGCCCGCGGGCAACGTCGCGGGCGGCCTGTTCGTCGGCGACTTCTTCGGTACCGGCGTGCCGGTGGCCTTCACGCTACTCAATGGTACGTTCCAGCCCGTGTCCTGGGATGCGACGATCGGTCACGTAAGCGTCGAGTACACGCCCATGGACAACAGGATGTACTACGGTCGCATCTCCACCGGCTATCGCGCGGGCGGCTTCAACTTCGCGGGCTCGGCGATTCGGGAGAGCTTCGACGAGGAGACGCTCGTCAACTACGAGGTCGGCATGAAGGGGCTGTTTTTGGACAACCACCTGCAGATCACCAGCGGCGCCTTCTGGCAGGTGTTCGAGGACTACCAGCTCACCGCCAACCAGCCCATCCCATCGCAGTTGCTGGAGCCCACGCGGTCGTCGCCGCTCGCCGAGCAGACGATCAACGCGGCATCGAGGTGGAGTGGGTGTACCAAATAAACGAGAGTTGGCGGCTGTCCGGCTACTACAACTGGCTTACCTCCGAACTGGGCGACCACTCGACCGTGGTACGCGCAGACCCGGACCAGCAAACAGAGGTCTACCAGTACACGAATCCCCGGTCACCGGGCCCCGACGGCGAGTTCGGCACGGCCGACGATTTCATCGCCTTCAACGAGATCCCCATCCCGCGCAACCATGGCGGCGAGGAGCTGCCCCAGATGCCCAACCACAAGCTGGCGGCCACGCTGTCCTACAGCGCCCCGACGGAAACACTCGGCGGCTCGCTGCAGTTGCTGTCCACCGTCAGTTACACGGGCGAGCGTTGGCCGCAACGCTCGGGGAACATCGAGCGAGCGAGGGTCCCCGCCTACACCCGCTGGGATGCGCGCGCGATCTGGGAGTCGAGCGACCGGCAGTGGACGGCCGCGTTGTACGTCCAGAACATCCTTG
>CAZJRX010000102.1:0-5033 GCA_964548145.1 uncultured Pseudomonadales bacterium
CACCAGCCGCTTGGTACCGTGACGAAACTCTCTACATATCAGATGGCTACGGCGAATCCCACGAGTTTGAGCGGTGACAGACTGCGCTGGCCGCGCCCTCGCCGGTCTTTTGGTCCCGTGCGCGCACATGCGACCTCAACCGTAGGCCATCGCGTCGCTTGCGACGCGCCTATGCTTTCGGTCGCGAGCACGCGCACGGAACCAAAATCCTCGGCCGCGCCCGCCAGGGCGCGCATCATCGCGGCCACTGGTGAGAAATGCGGGCTAGACCCGGACCGGAATCCTGAGAGCGTGAGGATATTCGCGAACGGAATCGGGTTTCGGCAACGTCCGTGGCAGGTCGGGAAGCGTTCATGCACGACTGGATCCCATGAACGCGGCATGGGCTTTCGCGCCAGTCAAGTTTCGTTTCCTATCACCACCATCGCTCTTCGAGCGGGGGTGCCCCCGTTAGCGTAACCTGACCCTCCGGTCCCCAGACAGAGAACACCGGGCTCGGATGTTGCTGCACGGACACACCGGAACGGTGTCGAGGGCACTGGTCCTCTGCGCCGGGTGCCTGGCGGGTGCGGCGTGTACGCCCGGAGCAGATGTCGACCGACCGCCGGAGCCTCCGACGGACATGTCCGATCCGTATGTCGCGGCATTCCTGGCCACCCGTTTGTCCGACGTCGAGGCCAATCCCGGCGATGCCGATTCGCGCGGACGACTGGCGATGGCCTACGAGATGAACGACTTCGAGGACACTGCGCTCGTTGCCTACCGACAAGCTGAGGCGCTCGACGTCACCGACTTCCGCTGGCCCTACTTTCAGGCCACGCTGATGGCGGGCCGCGGCGAGTCCGAGACCGCGCTTGCGCATCTCCGCCGCGCCCTCGCCATCGATCCCGGCTATGCTCCCGCGTGGCTACGGAAAGGTGCCCTGTTGCGCGATCTCGGGCGAAACGAGGACGCCGCCGTGGCGTTTCGACGGGCGCGGGAACTCGGCGAAGCCATCCACGCGGACATCGGTCTCGCGCATCTCGCGTTGCGCCAGAATCGGCCCGCCGAAGCGCTCGCCCTGATCGAGGGCGTGAACCGCGACCATCCCCAGGTGTTCCGGCTACTCGGACGTGCCTACCAGGCACTCGGTCGACCGGACGACGCGCGCATCGCCATGGCGCGCGGCAAGGATCCGCAGACCCTGCACTGGGATGATCCCCGACTGGCCGAGAAATCCCGTTACATCGTGAACCTCGGTGGCCTGCTGGCGCTTGCCGAAACGGCCCTGCGGGACAAGAACTACGAAACCGCAGCGCAGATACTTACGCCGCTGCGGATACGGTATCCCGACGACAAGGCGCTGCTCGGCAATCTCGCGATCGCCTACGCGCGCACCGGGCGGACTTCGCAGGCCCACGACGTGATGCGACACGCCTTCAGCCTCGATGCGGATCACGCCCCGTTCCACAATGCCATGGCCACCGTTCTCAGCGAGACGGGCAACGCCGACGGCGCGCGGCATCACCTCGTGGCGTCCCTCCGCCTGAATCCGACCCAGGCATGGGCCCACGAGCGTCTTGGTCGGATGCTGATGGCGAACGGCGAGTTCGACGAGGCACTCGCCGCTTTCGAGAAAGCCGTCCGCTACGGGATCAGACAACCCGAGGTCGTGCTCCATCTCGCGGGATCCATCGAGGGCTCCCGCGAGAACTGGCAGCAGGCAATCAACTACTTCGAGCGCGCCGTGGCCCTCGACGAATCCCTTGTCGACTCGTACATCTACCTGGGCATCTGCCTTGCAGAGGTCGGCACCCTCGACGAGGCCGAGAAGGCGCTTGCCTGGGCCGAAAAACTCGGCACACGACCGCTGGAGGTCGAGGCCGCCAAGGTCCGCCTGACGGGCCAGGCGATCAAACCGACCGACGGTCCCGGCACCCGGGAACCGTGACTGTGCCGTCCCTTACGCAGCCCAAATCCGAACGCTCGGCATCCTGGTCCGCGCTTTGGCTGATCGTATTGGTCGGTTGCACGCCAACCGAGGAAGGCAAGGGGGCGGCACCTTGGTTCGTCGAGGAAGCAAATCTCCGCGGTATCGACTTCACGCACCGCTCGGGATTCAACGGAAGGCCGCTCCTGCCCGAGATCACCGGCAGCGGCGTGGCACTCGCCGACCTCGATGGCGACGGCGACCTCGACGCCTACCTGATCCAGGGCGGCAGCCTGCGGGACGTACCCGACGGTTTCGCGCCACCGGGCAACCAACTGTTCCTCAACGACGGCTCGGGCCACTTCTCCGAAGCGCCCAAGGGCCACGGTGCCGACGACGCCGGCTACGGCATGGGCGTGGCGGTAGGCGACTACGACAACGACGGCGACATCGACCTGTACGTGACGAACGTCGGACCCAACGTACTGTTGCGCAACGAAGGCAACGCCAAGTTCCGGAATGTCGCCCAACAGGCCGGCGTGGCGGACGGCGGCTGGGGCACGTCCGCCGCATTCCTCGATCTCGACGCCGACGGCGACCTCGACCTGATCCACGCCAACTACATCAACTGGTCGATAGCGACCGAGATGGAGTGCTACCTAGGCACATTGCTGACCTACTGCCCGCCGCTAGCCTACAACTCGCCCGCAGGGGATCGACTCTACCGCAACAACGGCGACGGCACCTTTTCCGATTGGACCGTCGAGTCCGGAATGGGGGACGTATTCGGCAACGGCTTCGGCCTTGTCGGCGCCGACTTCGACGGCAACGCTCTGGTGGACTTCGCCGTTGCGAACGACATGACCGTCGATCACCTGTGGCTGAACAAGGGCGGCCTGTCGTTCGAGGAACGCGGCCTGCTCTGGGGATGCGCCGTCGATGAGCACGGTGTTGCCAAGGCCGGCATGGGGATCACCGCCGCCGACATCGACGACGACGGCGATCCGGACTTTGTCGTGGTCAACCTACAGGGCCAGACGGACTCGTTCTTCCGCAACGAAGGCGGCTTCTTTCGCGATGCCACCGCGGAACTCGGCCTCGGCACGACCGGTCGGTACACGCGCTGGGGCATCGCGCTGGTGGACTTCGACAACGATGGCCGTCTGGACCTCTACGAAGCGAACGGCATGGTCGGAACCGAGACTCCCGACGCGCAACCGACCCAACTCTACTTCGACGAGCCCAATGTGCTTTACCGAGGCACCCCCGACGGACGTTTCGAGGAGGTCATGCCCCGGGGTGCCGTGGCGCCGGCGCTGGTGCACACGAGTCGGGGCCTCGCCGTCGGCGACGTCGACAACGACGGTGGACTCGACCTGCTTGTCGCGAACCGCGACGGCCCGACCCATTTGCTTATGAACCGGGCGCCCACGCGAGGCAACTGGGTCCGTTTCCGCGTCGTGCTCGGGGAACCGGACCGCGACGCCCACGGTGCGACCGTCTCCGCCATGGTCGACGGCAAGCGCATCTACCGGGACGTTCGGCCCGAGGGAAGCTACCTGTCGTCAAACGAACCCCGGATTCACTTCGGCCTCGGCAACGCTTCCGAGGCAGGGGACGTGAGGGTGGTTTGGCCGTCTACCGGGAACGGACATCCCCAGGTGGAGTCGTTCGGCGAGTTCCAGGCGGGGCAGACGGCGGTTCTGCGGCAAGGGGCCGGCACGGCCGTCGACCGCTGAACGCGGTCGTCGGTCATTCTTATTCCTCGATGTTGCGAACGCCCCGGGATCCGCCTTCACACCGGTGGGGCCGCCATCGAGGGGTATCATTCGACCCCATGCCGGACCCTCGTTTCGTGGCGAAATGACTGATCGTTCGTCGCCGTTCGGATCTGCACCAATGAGCAATCGTGCCGGCCGCACCCCCATCCCCGTGGTCGGACCGGGGATGCGCAAGCTGTTGCTAGTGGTGCTGGCCCTGTTCGCCCTGCTGGTCGTCAACTCGGCCTACCTGGGCGCGATTACCTACCGTGAGTGGTTGACGGGCGAGAGCTTGGAAGACGCCGTCTACCTGTCGATGTTCCTCGGGCACCTGTTGCTCGGACTCGCGATCTCGATCCCGGTCCTCGTCTACGGCGTGATGCATCTCGGCCGCGCGATCGGCCGACCCAACCGCCTCGCGGTGCGCCTTGGCCTTGCGCTCTTCGGCTGCGTCATCGTCCTGCTCGCCACCGGGTTCGGACTGACCCGGGGAGTTCCGCTCGTCGAGCTGCGCGACCCGGCGTTACGGTCCGCCGCGTACTGGGCGCACATCGCGACACCGATCTTGATCGCCTGGTTGTTCGTGCTGCACCGCCTCGCCGGGCGGCGCATTCGCTGGTCGGCGGGGTTTGCAATCGGCGCGGTCAGCCTGGCTGTCGGAATCTTGAGTCTTTGGCTGGTCGAGCCCCCTGAAGCCGATGCCGACGGCGACGTGGACTTCCTGCCGGCGCTGGCGCGAACGACGACGGGCGGCCACATCCATCCGGCCGAGTTGATGCGCGACGAAGAATGCGCGGTATGCCACCCCGACGCCCATGCCCAATGGCAATACAGCGCGCATCGTTTCGCGTCGTTCAACAACCCGGCGTACCTGTTCTCCGTGCGCAATACCCGGAACTCGGTGCTGGCCCGGGACGGCAACGTCCACGCGGCGCGGTTCTGCGCCGGGTGCCACGACCCGGTACCCCTGTTCAGTGGCCGCTTCGACGACCCCGAGTTCGACGAGGAGCACGACCCGACGGCACACGCCGGCATCACCTGCGTGAGCTGCCACGCCATCGAAGCCATCGGCAGCGTGCGCGGCAACGCCGACTTCGTGATCGGCGTGCCCGAGCGCTATCCCTTTTCACGTTCGACGAATCCCGTCGCCACCTGGCTCAACGGCTTTCTCATCAAGGCGAAGCCCGCGCTGCACAAGCGCACGTTCCTGAGACCCCTGCACAAGTCGGCGGAGTTCTGCGCCACCTGCCACAAGGTTCACCTGCCCGTGGCGCTCAACCACTACAGGTG
Source organism: uncultured Pseudomonadales bacterium (assembly GCA_964548145.1). Taxonomy (GTDB): domain Bacteria; phylum Pseudomonadota; class Gammaproteobacteria; order Pseudomonadales; family Azotimanducaceae; genus VXYL01. The sequence continues at coordinate 4,960 of CAZJRX010000102.1, forward strand.
GCTGCGCGGCCAGAACCACTACGATTCGTTCCTGTTGAGTGGTGTCTCGGGACATGGCGTGGCAAGTTTCTACT
>CAZJRX010000102.1:5043-11567 GCA_964548145.1 uncultured Pseudomonadales bacterium
CGTCGAGTCCGACGACTTCGCCGCCAAGCGCAACGATTCCAGCGGCGCGTTGACCGTGCATGGCCACCATTTCCCGGCCGCGAACACGGCGCTCGCGCACTTGCTCGGGTTTCCCGATTCGGTCAACGAAGCGCATCGGGAGTTTCTCGAGGGCAGCCTGCGAGTGGACATCTTCGGCGTTCGCGCCGGGGCCGCGATCGACTCGCCCCTGACCGCGCCGCTACGTCCCGAGGTACCCGCCCTTGCACCGGGGCACGAGTACGTCATCGAGGTGGTGCTGAGGACGCTCACGCTAGGCCACGCCTTCACCGAGGGGACCGCGGATTCGAACGAGGTGTGGCTCGAGGTCACCGCGATGAGCGGCGACAAGCTAATCGGCATCAGCGGCGGGCGGAACCCCGATGACGGTGCCGTGGACCCCTGGTCACACTTCGTCAATGCCTATGTGCTCGACCGCGACGGCAACCGCATCGACCGGCGCAACGCCGAGGACATCTTCACGCCCCTCTACAACCATCAGCTACCGCCGGGCGCGGCCAGCGTCGCGCACTACCGGTTGACCGTACCGGAGGATGCCGATGCACCGCTCGTCGTCGCAGCGCGACTCCACTACCGGAAATTCGACACGCTCTACATGCGTCATATCCAAGGTGAAGCGTTCACGGGCAACACACTGCCGATCACGACCATCGCCGACGACGAAGTCGCGTTCCCTGTCGCAGAAGCCGAACCCGTGAGCGCGCCCGACATTCCCGTTTGGCAGCGCTGGAACGACTACGGCATCGGTCTCCTGGCCAAGCCGGACCGCGGTGCCCTGCGCCAGGCCGAGGCGGCATTCCAACAGGTCGCGGACCTCGGTCGGGCCGAGGGCGACCTCAACCTGGCTCGTGTGCTCATTCGCGAGGGACGCCTCGACGAAGCCGGCGAAGCGCTCCGCCGGGCGGCGGCGAACGGCGCCTATCCCTGGTCGGTCGCTTGGTTCGGTGCCTTGGTCGACCTGCAGACCGGCGAGTTCGACGCCGCCATCGAGTCACTGACGGCCTTGGTGGAGACCCGTTTCGAGGAAGCGCGACGGCGGGGTTTCGATTTCTCGCGCGACTACCGGTTGCTGAATACGCTTGGGCGTGCCCTCTTCGAACGAGCGAAGCTGGCCACCTCGAACGACGACGGGCGCCGTTGGCTCGAAGCCGCCGCCGACCGGTACCGCCAGGCGCTTACCCTCGATCCAGAGAACGTGACCGCCCACTACGGCATGGCGCAGGTAGCCGCCCGGCTCGGTGACGACGGCACACAAGCGCACCACCGGGCCCTGCACGAGACATACCGCCCCGACGACAATGCCAAGGACCGGGCCATCGCGGCGGCGCGACGGCAGAACCCGGCGGCGAACCATGCCGCCGAAGCGGTGGTCGTGTACGACCTGCAACGCCCGGGAGCCTTCGGACTCGGAGAAACGCCGCCGTGACCGAGCAATCGGATAGTCCCGAGCGTCCCGACGGGGAAGACCGGATCCGGCGCGCGTTGCGCATGTCGCTCGTCGTTGCCGGCGCAATTGCCGCGGTGGCGATCGCGACATTCTGGCTGGCGACGCGCCAACCCCCTGCCGATGCTCCCGCCGAACATCGCCCCGCCGGGCCAGACGTGCCCGTGGATACCGCATCGAGCCGACTGCCCACGCTGGCATTCGCCGACACCACCATCCACGCCGGTATCGATTTCGTGCACGAGACCGGGGCGTATGGCGAGCGACTGCTGCCCGAGACCATGGGCGGCGGGATCGCCTTCTTCGACTACGACAACGACGGCGACCCGGATCTCGTGTTCGTCAACTCGGCACCCTGGCCGTGGCGCCCGCAACCGGCGACGCCGCCGACGTCGAAGCTGTACCGGAATCGCGGCGACGGCACCTTCGAGGATGTGTCCGAGGCGACCGGCATGGACATCGTGCTTTACGGGATGGGCGTGGCCACCGGCGACTACGACGGCGACGGCTTCGTGGACGTCTTCGTCACGGCGGTCGGCGAGAACCGCCTGTTCCGCAACCTAGGCGGCGAGCGGTTCACCGACGTGACCGCCGAAACCGGCGTCGCCGGCAGCCCGGACATGTGGAGCACCAGCGCCGCGTTCGCCGATATCGACGGGGACGGCGACCTCGACCTTTTCGCGTGCAACTACGTCGCATGGTCGCCCGAGATCGACCGGGAAGTCGATTTCCGGCTGACCGGCATCGGCCGGGCGTACGGCCCCCCAACGGATTTTCCCGGCACCGATTCGTACCTCTATAGGAACGATAGCGGGACGTTCACCGATATCTCCGAAGAAGCAGGCGTTCTGGTCTCGAACCCCTCCACCGGTCAACCGGTCGGCAAGGCGCTGGCGGTTCTGCCCACGGACGTCGACGGCGACCATCGGCTCGATCTCGTGGTAGCCAACGACACGGTACGCAACTTCCTGTTCCTGAACCAAGGCGGGGGCCGCTTCCGCGAAGCCGGAGTGGACATGGGTCTCGCCTTCGACGCCGGCGGCGCGGCCACGGGGGCGATGGGGGTGGATGCCGCCCGGTACGACAACGACGACAAGCTCGCGGTGGTGATCGGCAACTTCGCCAACGAGATGTCGTCGTTCTACGTGTCGCGTCCCGGCGAGGGCCTGTTCAGCGACGACGCCATCGTCTCGGGCGTGGGCGCACCCAGCCGACGGGCACTGACCTTCGGCGTGTTCTTCTTCGATGCCGACCTCGATGGGCGCCTCGACATGCTCGCCGCGAACGGACACGTGGAACCGGAGATCCAGCGGGTTCAGGCCAGTCAGAGCTACGCGCAGCCAAGCCAGCTGTTCTGGAACTGCGGCGCGGACTGCCCGCGTCGGTATGCATTGCTGGACCGGGTGGGTGACCTCGCCGAGCCCGTCGTCGGTCGGGGCGCGGCCTACGCGGATATCGACGGCGATGGCGATCTGGATGTCGCCGTTACGCAAGCCGGCGGCAGGGCGATCCTGTTACGCAACGACCAGGCGGAAGGCAACAACTGGGTACGCCTGACACTCGCCGCGCGAGGTCCGAACCGACATGCGCTGGGCGCCGTCGTGACCGCATCCGTGAACGGCCAGCGGCAGGTCCGGGTCGTCAATCCGGCCCGAAGCTATCTCTCGCAGGTGGAACTGCCCCTCACCTTTGGCGTCGGCGATGCATCCCGGCTGGCCGAACTTACGGTTGATTGGCCAAGCGGCCGCGAAGAGACTTGGGTAGACCTTCCGGCCGGTCGCTCGTATGTCGTGCAGGAAGGCGAGGCCCCATCGCTCTTGCCGCTTGCGGGGCAAGCGCCCCAATAGGTCAATACAGCACGCCTTTCGCGAGCAGGCCCATCGCGATCAGATGCCTCGCCGTCATCCCCGATCGCAGCTACAAAACAGCCCTTGACGCCCGTTTGGATTGGTGATGCGCTTGCCGTGGGGTGGGGACATGTCTGACAGCGCCCAGGACATCGCGGAAAATCGGGCCCGATCCCGGGTGTTGCCGATGTTCGGCCCAGGCTATTTGCCGCCCGAACTGAACCCCAGCGCCGAGCAGGACAAGAGCGGTTTCCGCGACGTCCTCTACCTGTTTCTCCGGTCCTGGCCGTACATCCGCTACTACTTCCTCGGCCGTTGGTGGGTTCCCGCCAAGGGCATTGGCACCGAGACGGCTGAAGTACTGGCCAGCGAAGGCTACAGCTTCGCCTATGCCCCGTTCCTGGTGACCGGCATCGTGATCGCCGGCCCCTTGACCGGGTTCGTGCCGGCGACCCTCGAATGGCCGTGGTTCCTCATGTACATCCCGACGATCGCCATCGCCGGGTCCATGTACGGGCTTGCGTTCGCACCGTCGGGTCGATGGCAGGTGGCGTCCATCGGCGCTGTCATCCTGTCCGGCATCGGCGTGGTGACATTCTCCGGTTTCTTCATGGACGGCTGGCCGCCGAAGCTCTACGGCACGGCGGTGATAGCGGCCTGCATATTCGGTTGGACCGTCCAATTCCGGATCCGCCGCAACGGTGCCACACGGTTGGAGTTCCGAGTCCGCGCAGCGACCCACCTGGTCTACTTCTACGCCATCAATTTCGGCCAACGTTTCCTTGCCCTGGCGCTGGCGCTGATCCTCGGCGACCTCGTCAATCAGAACCTGCTCCAGGGTGCACCGTTGGCCCCTTCGCTACAGAAAATCGCCATGTTCTTCGGCGTGCCGGAATGGGCCTACTCGTCCGTCGAGGAGTTGACCCGGGAGCAGAAGGTCGAGTTGATGTGGCTCTACGTCAAGATCGAGCTGCTCATCTGGGTGACGCAGTCGCCGCTCAACACCTTCGTCAATCCCTACTACAACATGTGGATCATGCAGCAGATCAACCAGGATCTGCGGGTCGCTCTGGTGGAGCGCTGGCACCAGCTGTCCATGAGCTACCACAGCGGTCACCGCACCGGCGATTCCATTTTCCGCATCTACCAGGACAGCGCCATGGTGACGTCGGTGATCGGCCACCTGCTGGCCATGACGCTGGCCTGCGGCAGCTACCTGACATGCGTCGTGCTGGTGACCCTTCTCAGTCACTGGCTGGGCTTGATGGCTGCCACGCTGTTGATCCCGGCCTTCATGTGGTCGTATTGGGCGATGCCCCGGATGCGGGTGCGGGCCTTGGCCTATCGAGCCGCTGCCTCCGATGTCACCGCCACCATCCAGGAGGCATTCGGTGCCATCCGGCTGGTCAAGGCGTTCTGTACCAGGGAGCGCGCCCAGAAGCGCTTCGAGGACGACGCCATACTCGCCTTCAACGCGGCCTACCGCGTGCGCACCCTGATTGCGCTCGTCACCATCGTGATGTACACCCTGGCCGCCACCTTCTTCATCGGCGGCGAGTTCGCCATGGCCATGTGGGCAAACCGGGGCGATCCGGTGTTCGCCGCCGAGTTGATCGGCCTCCTGGGGTTGAGCTACGTGGTCTGGAACCTCGCCACGTTCCGCTGGGCGGAAGGCCAGTTCCGGGAATCGAGCGGCGATATCCGCTGGGTGCTGCGCGGTTGGATGATGGCCCAGGACATGGCCATGGGCCTGCGCCGGGTCTTCGACATCCTCGATATCGAACCCGACGTGAAGGACCGCCCCGACGCGGTGCCGATGGAGCGGTTCGAGCGCGAGATCCGCTTCGACAACGTTCGTTTCGCCTACGAACCCGACCGGCCCGTGCTCGACGATGTGAGCTTCACGGCCGGGCCCGGGACCATCACCGCCATAGTCGGACCCACCGGGTCCGGCAAGAGCACGCTGATGACGCTGCTGCTGCGCCTCTACGATACGCAGGCGGGATCAATCACCATCGACGGTCGGGACATCCGCGACTATCAGGTCGAATCGCTGCGCGGCAACGTCGCGATCGCCCTCCAGGAGAACGTGCTGTTCGCGATGTCGGTGCGCGACAACATCCGCTACGTCGCACCGGCCTCGGACGATGCCGCCGTGCGCGAGGCGGTGCGCGTGGCCTGCATGGACGACTACGTGAACGGCCTGCCCCGGGGCCTCGACACCGTGCTGTCCGACCGGGGCGGCAAGCTCTCCACCGGCCAACGCCAGCGGCTCTCCATTGCCCGGGCGATCATACGCGATACGCCTATCCTCATTCTCGACGAGCCCACCGCCGCCCTGGATGCGTCAACCGAGCACAACGTCATGACCAATCTGGCCGAATGGGGTCGTGGCCGGGCGATCTTCCTCATCACCCATCGCATCTCCACGATCCGTCGGGCGGACAACATTCTCTACCTCGATGGCGGACGCATCGTAGAACGCGGCGACCACGACACCTTGATGGGCATCGAGGGGGGCCGCTACCGAGCCTTCGTCGACGCCGAGTCCCATCTGACCGGAACCGCGTAGCTGATGTCCGAACCCGAAGGCACCCCGCGCCGCAGGCGTTCGCTCCGGGAACAGGAGCGTGACCTCGAGGTACGCGCGAGCCTGATCGACACCCGCACCACGATCACCTTCAAGGAATCGGCGCGCATCATCGGGCGTTCTGCCAGCTATTTGCGGTATTTCGTCTGGCGTTCGATCGCGAAGCTCGCGATGACCTGGGTGGGCCGGGCGTTGCCGATCTTCGTGCTGACCTGGTTCGGCAAAATCCTGATCGATCACGTCGTGCTCGGCGTGCCGATTGAGGAAGCGGAGCAGTACCCGGCCTACATGGTCCCCGTGCTTGACATGCTGCAGGGTTACTCGGCGTTCGAGATCATGGTCTTTCTCGCCATCGTCGGTGTCGGCTTGATGCTGCTGATGGGCGCCTATCCGAGCTACCGGGATGAAGTCGAGTCCGGCTTGCTTGAAGGTCGCGACTACGCGACGAGCACCGAGAACGCCCTGCACGGGGGGCACAGCAGCCTCGGCGCGTTCTGGGGCTACGTGGAGTTCACGATGAACATGCGCCTGACCCAGGCGCTCAACCACACCCTGAGGTCGCACGTTTTCAGTCGCATCATGGGGCTTTCGGTGACGCGCCTGG
>CAZJRX010000103.1:0-4098 GCA_964548145.1 uncultured Pseudomonadales bacterium
CGCGATCGCCAGGGCGCACGGACGCAAACCGTGATCGGCCTCGACACCAATGTCTTGGTCCGCTACATCGTCCAGGACGACGTCGACCAAGCCGCCGCGGCGACTCGCCTAATCGAAAAACGTTGCACGGAACAAGCGCCGGGATTCGTTGGCATACCGGTACTAGTCGAACTGGTGTGGGTTCTGACGGCGGCCTACGACTACGAGCGGGAAGTCGTCGCCTCGGTAGTGGGTCAACTGCTGAGAACTGCGGAGTTGACGGTGGAGGACGCCGAATCGGTGTGGCTGGCGTTGCGTGACTTCGAAGCCGGAAGCGCGGACTTCGCGGATTGCCTAATTGCCCAGCGCAACCACGCGCTCGGGTGCGAGACCACGTATACGTTCGACCGGAGGGCGACTAGGGAGCGCTATTTCTCGCTTGTTCCTTGACACAACGCTTGTCTTGGAGTGCCGGCAGGCACGGTCAAGCGCGTTCGACGTCGAATGCCGCGATGTTGCGCGAATCCCTGCTGAACTCGACCCCGATCAAGTGGATGGGTTCGCCCGAGTGCCTGTATTTGTCCGCGTAGCGTCTTTCTTTCAGTTGCGCCATCGCGGTGCCTTCGGACGCCATCTCGACGACCTTGAATTCGAACAGGTACACATTGCCGCCGAAGCGTACCGCCATGTCCAGCCGTCCGTGGCTGGTGCTGTCTTCCACCACGATGTCGAGCCCCAGCGCGGCGAAGTAGGCGTAGAAGACGCTCGCATAGTAGCCTTCGTAGCGGGCGATATCGTTGTTCGTGTACCACTCATAAGGGATGCTCGCGAAGAACGCCTCGAACAAGGCGCCAAGCCCGTCGAAGTCGTTCGCCTCGAGCAGTCGGTAGAGCTGCACGCTGTTCGCCGTCTGGCGCGCCGCGTCGTTCACTAGGTACCGCAGCAAGTGCTCGTTGAAGCTCTGGCGCACCTCGCGGTTGGGATAGCCCAACCGGTAAAGGTTCTTCCCGCCGATGATCTCCTCGTCTTTGATAGTCAGGTAGCCGGTTTGGAACAGCAGGGCCTCCGTGCCCATGTCGTCCACGTCGAACCTCGACAGCAGGTTGTCGGTGCCGGCCATGTCTTCCACCACGACGGCGCTTACCCGGCGTTCGACGAGCGTCTGGACCAGGAATGCCGGGGTGTCGGTCTCGAACCACCAAGCCCCGAATTCGCCGTTGTCGAATAGCAGCAGAATGTCGAACGGGTTGTAGACCTTCGCCTCGCCGCGCCAGCAGTAGCCGTTGTACCAATCGCGAATCTTGTCGCGGTCGAACCCGGCCAGCTCGGGCGCGAACACGCCGTCCAGGTCCGCGTCGGTGTAGCCGCAGATCGCCGAATGGCGGGCATCCATAGTGATGTCGATGAGGTTGTTGAGGCCGGAGAACAGGCTGACCTTCGAGAACTTGCTCACCCCGGTGATGAAGCTGAACCGGATGTCCGCATCGCAGTCCTTGACGACCGCGTAGAGACCGCGGAGGTAGTCACGGTTAGCGCGGGCGACATCCGGTACGTCGAGCGCATCCAGAATCGGCTTGTCGTACTCGTCGATCAAGATCACGACGCGGCGTCCGGTTCGTTCGTGCAGCGTCTCGATCAGGTGTCGGAGCCGGGCCGGCGCGGACGTGTGCCGGGCCTCGACCTCCGCGTGGTCCTCCAAGGTCTTCAGCCGGTCGACGACCTCCGTGCGCAGGTCGTCCGGGGCCGAAAAATGGCCGCTGCCGAAGCTCAGCCGCAGGACCGGATGCCGCACCGACCAGTCCCAGGCGCCGTGAATCGCGAGCCCGTCAAAAAGCGGTTCGTTGGCCTCGAACAACTCCTTGCAGGTATCCAGGAACAGGCTCTTGCCGAAACGCCGGGGGCGCGACAAAAAGTAGTGCTTGCCCTGCTTGAGAAGCTCTCCGATGTAGCCGCTCTTGTCCACGTAGTAGCAGTCCCCCTCGCGGATCTCGCGAAAGTTCTGAACGCCGATGGGCAGCCGCCTTCTGGTCATACGAACACCTTACCACCGGCGGGGTTTGTCAACCGGCTTGCCAAGGATTCATCGGACAGTGTTGTGCCGTCGGTCGCATCAACTCCTACGTGTGCAGGGGCGCAAGGACGGACGTGAATCTCGCAACGGTGCTAAGCTTCGGCGCTTCGGGGGCACAGCGCAACGTATGGGGAAGATCGAACAGGCATTCGAGGTCGCCGAGGCTGCGGCTGAGTCTGCCCGTAAGGCTGCGAGTAGCGTGGTGACCCGGGCGCGCGCGATGACGAAAGCAGCGCAAGAAGGGAACATCGGTGCCCTGCGCAAGGCGCAGAACGACCTCGGCGCCGCATTGTCCGCCTTGGAGACGGACGTTCGCGCCGCGCGGGTCGCATGGCAGTGGTCGCCCGAGGAGGAAGAGGCATACCTTGCCGGGGACTACGCCGACGAGCTGCGCGCCGCTGCGGAGGAGGCGGGCGTGGCACTTCACGAGCGCGACGGCTACTTGGTCGCCTATCCTTCGCTTGTGCGCATCCAACCGGGCGACCGCGTCGTGCGCGTGGATCGGAAGAACCACCGTACGCTGCGCCCGTCCTTCCTTGCCCGGTTCCTGCTCAGGAACCAGCAGAAGCGCAGCGGCTTCAAACCGGAGCGGTTGCTGGAGAAGCTCTATGACGTGTACGAGGAACTTGTGCGTGGTTCGCGGACCGACCTAGGCGGTGCCAGCGTGGTGCCGCTGGCGCGCATCTACAAGCTGATGACCGCACTTCCCGGGGCCAGTAGGGACTATGACCGTACGGACTTCGCGCGCGATGTCTATACCATCGACGCGTCGGGACCACGCCAAACCCGTAAAGGCCGTACCGTATCGTTCCCCGCTTCGACCGGTACACGCCGCCGCAGTAGTGACATCTTCTCGTTCGTCGCGCCGAACGGCGAGAATCACGAATACTACGGCATCAAATTCAGCGATCCGGGTTGATGTCTCGCGGTATCGCCATGGCGGACTGGGTCGCCGTCCTCGACCAAGAGTACCTAGCGACGTTCATTGCCGAGGGCGGTGCGACCATCAAGTTCGCGGTCTGCAGTGAGGATGAACGGGCCAAGCTCGCCCAAGCCATCGGAGAGCCGAGTGGAGAACGGGGCTATTGCACCGTCCGGATCGACGCCGGTACGCATCGGGCGCACATGCCGCAGGACATCTTCCACGCGATTGCGGGCCAGATCGACTGGCGGCTGTTGGCGAGACGGCGCGTCCTCGCATTGGCGGCCGCGTTGGGCTACGACGTGGACGGCATCGGTTTCGCCGCGCCGCTGGTTCCAGCCATTGCCGAAAGCGCGGGAGTTGGCGAACAGGCAGTGCAGATGGAGTTGCGACGCGAGCTCGACAGGGTGGTACTCGCCAGCCTGCGCATGGGGCGCGACTTCCGATCGGCCATGTACCACCTATGCATGGCGGAGTGCAGGGACGAAGGCGGTCGCTACGGCTGCCAACCGATTCTGGATTGGCTCACCGGCGAGAACAACCGCATCGGTCCCTTGAGGCCCTTCTCGCTGCGCACGCCAATCAACCGCACAACGGCGCGCCACTTCATCGAGTCCACGTTGCACTGGCTACGCGAGGCCGGCTACTCGGGTACGGTGGTGCTCTTCGATGCAAGCCGCGTCACGATCGCGCGCAATCCCAGAGATGGGCTGCGCTATTACACCCGCGCCATGGCCATCGACCACTACGAGCTGCTCCGCGGTTTCATCGACGACACGGACCGCCTCGAGGCGACGCTCTTGATCGTCGCCACGAGCGCGGAGTTCGTCGACGATCAAGCCCCGCGTGGGTGGAGACTCTACGATGCACTGCGGACGCGGGTGATGGACGACGTCCGGGATCGGGAGCACGTCAATCCCGTCGCAGCTCTAATTCGTTTGAGCGCGGTGGAGGCATTGCCATGACGGTCGGCTCGATCATGAACGCTTCGCGCCGCGACTGTCGCCAAGCGCTCGAAGCGCTGCGCAACGGGGTGCCGAATCCCCAGGCGGTGCGGCTGCTCGGATCCAACCAGGACGCGGTGGAAGAGACATTCCGCAGGCTCTTGGCCGACCCCGGCCACCAT
>CAZJRX010000103.1:4108-7450 GCA_964548145.1 uncultured Pseudomonadales bacterium
GACTTCGGCAGCGGCAAGTCGCATGCCCTAGCTCACTTCCAGGAGCTGGCGCTGGCAGAGAACTTCGTGTGCAGCAAGGTGGCCATAAGCAAGGAGACGCCGCTCTACGATCTCGGTCGGGTATTCACCGCTGCGGTCGAGACTGCACGCATGCCGGACAGGGGCGGTCGCTTGGTGGATGAACTGTGGGAAGCTGTCAAGAACTCCGGACGCGCCTCGCCGTTCCTGCGCTGGGCGGAAGAAGCAGCGGACCAGGGTGGGCTGTCGGCGGTCTTTCCCGCTACGGTTGCTGTGTTGAATGGTCTGGACGAGCCGGACATCTGCCGGGCGGTCGAGTCCTTCTGGTCCGGTGGCAAGATCTACGTAGCTACCGTGCGGAAAGGGCTGAGGGAGATCGGTCAGGGGAAGCGCTACCAGTTCCGTGCCCCGCGCGTCTCGGAACTGCCCCCGCAGCAGTTGCGCTTCGCCGCCGAACTCGTCCGGGTCGCGGGCTACCGGGGTTGGGTGGTGCTGCTCGACGAGATCGAACTCGTTGCCTCGTATTCGATCCTGCAACGAGGACGCGCCTACGCCGAGGTGGCGCGGTGGCTTGGCAAGACGGCACGGGAATCGTATCCCGGCCTCGTCGTGGCTGGCAGCCTGACTGACGACTTCGCGTCCGCCGTCATCAGCCCGGATGGCAAGCAGGACTGTGACAACGTTCCTCCCCGGCTGCGCAGCAGCGCGCGCCACGCGCACCTTGTCGACGCGGCTCGTGCGGGCATGCGCACCCTGCAAGACGATTGCCTGGGGCTGCGTCCGCCGACGGATGACGAGGTGGTTGCCACCGTGGAGCGACTGCGCGCGATCTATGCGGAAGCCCATGAGTGGGATCCGCCGCCCTTGGACAGTGATGCCAGCGGCGCTGGCTTCGAAGGCCGGATGCGCTACAAGGTGCGGGCCGCGATCAACGCCTGGGATCTGCTTCGGCTCGTACCGGGGGCGCGACCCGATGCTGTAGTCGAGCCCCATGCTCCGGACTATGGCGAAAACCCGGATTTGGAGGACGAACACGCGCCGCGAGCGAGGCCGATTTGACTGCGGTAGAGCAGTGCCTCCAGAGGGTTGTCGCTCGGCTCGCCAGCGAGCCCGCGCCCATATCGGCGAATCTCGAACGCGGCATGCATGGGAGTCGACGTCACGGTGGACTTCCGTTCGCCCTGAAGTGGTAGAACTCGCCGTTTCGGAGGGGTGCCCTTGACGGTCGGGTGGATGCACTGCCATGACGTCCCGCATGGGGGCGTGGCGGCGGCGCTGTTTGAGACCGAGACGGACGGGTCACCGGTGCGCTTTGCGATCGCAACCGCAGGGGCGAATGACGGACCCGCCGGGAATCCAAGAAGGGTCGTCGAGGCGCTGCTGCAGTCTGGTGCCGAACGCCCGGTGTTGATGGTGGCGGCCGCGAGCGAAGTTGACCGCACCACAGTCGCCGGTCTCGATGTCCCGGTGTGGCTGGTACCGCGTCCCGGAGACGCGCTTGCCGTCGATGGAGGGCCATCGTGGGCGAACGCCCCGAGCTCTGCGGCGCAGGCAGTTCTACGAACTGCGGGAGTCCTTTCGTTGAGCGAGCAGATGCTCGAAAGGGTTGCCACGGCGACCGTTGCCGCGTTCGATGATGGTGCTGTGCGTGCGACTGCCGCGCTTGCCGGCTTCGCCGTGACGCTGACGCTACCTCTGGCCGACATGCCCGTGCGGGACGCCTCCGACTTGGCGAGCCGCCTTGCACAGATTCTGTCCTCGCCGCCGGACCGTCCGGGGGCCGGCGTGGCGGATATCGACCAGGGCCCGCTCGCGTGGCCGGAACCGCTCATGCCGTTCCAGCGGGAGGGCGTGCGTGTGCTCCTTCGCATGGACCGGCTTCTCCTCGCGGACGACATGGGCCTTGGGAAGACTGTCCAGGTGATCGCGGCACTACGTATCCGCAAACTCCGGAAAGCACTGGGTCCGGTGCTGGTGGTCGCGCCGACGAGCGTTCTCGATCAGTGGCGCCGCGAGGTCGCGAAGTGGGCCCCGGAGTTGACCGCCATCGTCGTCCGGGGCTCCGCATCGGATCGAGGATGGAAATGGCAGGCCGGCACCGACGTCACGTTGACCAGCTACGGCATCCTGCGTGCGGACGCCTGGCGCGCGGAAGTCGCCGGGCGGCATTGGGACACGGTGGTGGCCGACGAGGCGCAGCGGATCAAGAACCGGGTCGAGACCAGCGATGCAGCGAAGCGGTTGCGCCGGACCCGATCCTGGGCGTTGACCGGCACTCCCATCGAGAACCGTGAGGACGAACTCGCTTCCATCCTAGAGTTTGTCGATCACGATGGGTCGGTGCCCCTGAAGCACTACGCGGTCGGCCCCGAACTGTTCGAACGGCACCGCACACTGCAGTTGCGTCGTCGCAGGCAGGATGTGCTCGCGGATCTGCCGCCGAAACTCGTCAGCGTCCGGCGAATCGAGCTCCTACCGCAGCAACGCACGAGCTACGACCGCGCGGAACGGGAAGGCATCGTCTACCTCAAGGCGCTCGGTGCCGAAGTGACCATAGTCCATGTCCTGGAGTTGATCACGCGGCTCAAGCAGATCTGCAACGCCGATCCTAGAACGGGAGACTCCTGCAAGCTCGACGACATCGCCGGGCGGATGGCTGAACTGGCGGCGCGAGATCACAAGGCGGTGATCTTCTCCCAGTACACCAGCGCGGCGGCGGGAGTGCGGCTGATCGAGAAGCGGCTGGCGGAGTTCCGGCCCTTGACGTTGACCGGCGATACACCCGCAGCGGAGCGTTCCGCAGTGATCGACGCTTTTCGGATAGGGGCCGAACATCGTGCGCTGATCGCATCGCTCGGCGTCGGGGGAGTGGGACTCAACCTGCAGGAGGCATCCTACGTCTTCCACCTCGACCGCTGGTGGAATCCGGCCGTGGAGCGGCAGGCGGAGGATCGCGTCCACCGAATCGGCCAGACGGTCAAGGTGCATGTAGTCAAGTACACGTGCACGGGGACGATCGAGGAGCGCGTCGAGACGATTCTCCAACGCAAGCAAGCGTTGTTCGAGGAACTGATCGACGATGTGACCCTCGATCTGGCCGCCCGGCTCTCCCGCGAGGAACTGCTCGGGCTGTTCGGTTTGTGAGAGACCGGATCGGACGGGTGCTGGTAGGATGCAAGAAACACTAAGAGAAGTTGGCAACACGTGACAGTACTCTAGGACTTCGAGGAGAGCCGAATGGCACATGACCTAGTAATCCGGAATGGCACCGTAGTCGACGGTGCCGGCAACGAACCGATCGAAGCCGACATCGCCATCGACGGC
>CAZJRX010000103.1:7460-11555 GCA_964548145.1 uncultured Pseudomonadales bacterium
CACCGAGGAGATCGACGCCAAGGGACACGTCGTCACGCCGGGATTCATCGACCTGCACACGCACCTCGATGCGCAGATCGGCTGGGATCCGGAGATGACGTCCGTCACCTGGCATGGCGTTACCACCGCGCTGCTCGGCAACTGCGGCGTTACCTTCGCGCCGTGTCGAAAGGAGGATCGGGAGTTCCTCGCCGGCATGATGGAGACCGTCGAGGACATTCCCAAGCACGCCATCCTCACCGGCCTGCCCTGGGATTGGGAGTCGTACGGCGGCTACCTCGACTCCATAGATCGTTTGGGCCCGATGGTCAACGTCTGCGGGCTGGTCGGACACAGCGCCACCCGCTTCTACGTCATGGGCGAACGCGCCATCGAGGAGCAGGCGACGTCGGAGGAGATCGAGAGAATCGCGGCCCTTGCCGGACAGTCCGTCAGGGAGGGCGCACTCGGTTTCTCGGTCAACCGTCATCCGGGTCACACGCTGCCGGATCGGCGGCCGATCCCGGGGACGTTTGCGTCGAGGCAGGAACTCATCGCCATCGCCCGGGCCGTGGGTGCCGAGGGCGGCATCATGCAGACGGTGCCGAACTTCTCGAAGGTGGACGAGGAGATGGACATCATGGCGGAGGAGGCCGAGACCAGCCGGATTCTCTTCAGCGCCATCGGCGAGCAACGCGAACCTCTGGACCGGCACGTGTCCGAGATGCGCGCCAAGGGTCTCGATGTCACCGGCATCACCGTCCCCAGGAGCGGCGGCGGCGTCGGCGGCTTGTCCGCGAACAACGTGTGGGGGACGCCGGCCTGGCGCGAGTTGTTCAAGCTCGACTTCGAGGCACGGCTTGAAGCCCTCACCGACGAGAGTTGCCGGGCCAAGTTGGTGGCCGAAGTGCGCGACAACGAGCGCTTGAACGAGCACATACTGAACGCGACGAAGCGCTGGTACCCGATGGGGGTGGATGCGCGGCCGAACTACACCCAGGCGCGCTACGAGAGCCTGGCCGATATCGCGAGCGCCGCCGGTGAGCATCCGACGGAGACCTGGATAAGGCTAACCTTGGAAGGCGACGGTAAGCTGCTATTCCACCACCGCGGCTTCAATGTGAACCTGGAGAACTTGGAGAAGCTCATCACCACCGAGTGGGCGATGCCGGGGCTCGGCGATGCCGGCGCCCACGTCAGCGGGATGATCGACTCGGGCTGGGCGACCTTCGTGCTGTCGCACTGGTATCGGGACAAGGGCACCTACACGTTGCCCGAGGCCGTGCGCCGGATCACTTCGGTGCCGGCCCACGTGCTTGGGCTCTCAGACCGCGGAACCTTGGCGGCGGGGGCGAAGGCGGACACCAACGTCATCGACATCGACCGCCTGGAGGAGCGTCAACCGTACATGGTGCACGACATCCCGGGTGGCGCACCGCGTTTCCAGCAGCGGGCCGAAGGCTACAAGGCGACGGTCTGCAACGGGCAAGTGACGTTGCGGGACGACGAGCACACGGGCGTCTGCGCGGGGCAGGTTCTGCGAAACAACCTGTCGCTGTAGTCCGGGCTTCCGAACCGACGACCATGCGAGTCACCGGTCCACATGGAAAGGTGACTCGGTCGTGCCACTCGCTCGGCGCTGCTGTCCTTTTCCTCCTGGTGGGGAGTGCCCCCCTTGCAGGGACGGAAAGCCAGCCTGACATCGTCAGTCTCGAAGGACCTCGGTCCTTGGACATCGACATCAACGGTGATGGGATAGATGATTTTGTCGGGGCCGGGGCACCGACGTGCAAGGAACAACGGTCGTAGGGGACGGGCTTGTCCCGTCCCGTTGCCTTGGCTCCGGCATGTCCGGCGCGGGCGACGACAAGCGCCGCCCCTACGCCCGTCTACCGGCCTATTCGATGGGCGCGAGTAACTCCGGTGCCGTGACCAACTGACGGACGCCGTGCGAGTGGGTCTCGTTGAAGACGTTTCCGTCCGCCGCCCAGCGGTGCAACGAGTTGATGTCGAGCCTCGCGCACGCCGGCCGGACGTTCCAGGTCACGCGGGCCGGGGAACAGTTGCTCTGATCGTATTTGGGGCCGGTCGTCGAACCCCGAAACAAGACGGGGTCGCCGGTATCGGACGGAATCGATTTGGCCTGGTGTCGGCCTTCGACGACGTTGCCGCCGTACGCCATCGTCGTGAAGTCGAGGGCGTCCGGGTCGTTGACGACGAGGAAGACCTGCGCCTCCACGCGCAGGAGAGGGTCGCTGCACCCTTCCGGTACACAAGCGCCAAGCCCTTCGCCCGGCGTGGCGGCACAGGACGTGTGGACCCAATGCACCTCGATCGTGTCACCGGGCTGAACGCCCTCGTAGGCACCCGGGGCCGGCGCGAGTTCAGCCTCGCTCAAGTTCGGCGTCTCGTTGCATGCGAAGCCGCCGTCGTCGTCGGCGCTGACGAAGACGCTGAAACCCGGGCCCTTGTGTTCGGCGTTGGTGTGCGTGTGAATGTTGCAGAGGTTCATCTCGCTC
This sequence comes from uncultured Pseudomonadales bacterium, assembly GCA_964548145.1. Classification (GTDB taxonomy): domain Bacteria; phylum Pseudomonadota; class Gammaproteobacteria; order Pseudomonadales; family Azotimanducaceae; genus VXYL01. The sequence continues at coordinate 9,959 of CAZJRX010000103.1, forward strand.
ACCGGTGGTGCCAAGGCAAACGCTTCCGTGTTCAGGCCCGATGCGCTCGCGATGTCGCGAGGCGTCTGCGGCCCCATGTGCACGCATAGCCCGCTGCTCGCCGGTTCCTCGGCGGCAACGGCAGGTGCGTCCGGTTCGGGTGCGACCGTTTCTGGCGCGGCCGTCTCGGACGCACGGTCGGTACCGCAAGCAGCGGTCAACAGGGCAAGCACAAGAGCCAAATGTCTCATGAGGATGGACTCCTTGGTGGTGTCGAGGAAGCGGCGCACCTCCTACCGACGGATCCCGTGAACATACAGGCATGCCAAAGGCAGTCAATGCTGGCGTTCTGGCGAATCGCAATACAGCCGCCCCGGCGACTTGGTCGGCGATTCCTTGCCTTTCCGTGGCGCGTCACGGGGCGCAAATGAACATAATCTCCAACATCTGGTGGATTATGTATACGTTTTGCACCAAGTTTGGCGCAAAGTGCTCACTTCTTCAGCGGTGGAATCAACCGGCTACTCTCGGTTAAGTTGCGCTCCTTCACCATACGTCTGGCGAGTTGCCGATGGCATCGGTCGGAACCGCATACGAAGTCGCTTGCGAGGCTGTCGGGCGCCTGCTCCGGGAGAACGGGCGGAAGGCGATTCTGCGCTCCGAGTTGGTGCCGTTCGCCCCAGCGCATGCTTGTGACCGGGCCTTGCGGCACTACTGCGAGTCCGGCGAACTGACGCGCGTCGGGCAAGGCATCTACGGCATCGGTGCCGCCAAGGTGTTCGAGATCGTGCCGGAGGTAATGCCGAAGCTGGGCTACCGCATCCTGCCCGGCGAACCCGTGCGCGGGTACAGCCAGAAGTCCGGCGGCGCGGTGTGGCGGCTGGACCGGCCCTGCCGGCGCGTCATTCGCAAGAGGGGTGTGCAGGCCATGTTCGAGACGCCAGACGGTAGGCCGGTCGCAAGCCGGCAAGGAGTCATCATGAAGGCGATGCGGGAACCGCCAACGCGGAGAGAAATCGAAGCGCACTTTCAGACATTCGAGCGGTGTCACTCCCTCGCCCGGGCGGAGAAAGATCTGATTGTGCGTCGAGCCATGGTGGCCATGGAGCGTTTTCGCAGCGAACGGGCGACGCTCGCCATCGAGGGCGGCACGGCGTTGGTGGCCTACCACCGGCTGACGGCGCGTTTCTCGGAGGACTTGGATATCCGCCTGATCTCGAACGATTCCGTGCAACGGCTCGACACCGATGAACGGATTGCAGCGCTCAAGGAGATCGGGCAGGAGTTCAAGGCGCATATCCATGCCGAGATGCCGTTCCTGCAACCGACGCGCAAAGGGCGGGTCCGCAAGGACGCCCTGCTACAGACGTTCATCTACAACTACCAGAGCGCGGTTCCCGACGAAGAGGTGGTGGCGGGGCTGAAGTGCGAAGTGGTGCACATCCCGCTGATGATGCCGACTGTCGAACAAGCCGGTCTAGGCGGCGGGCGGTTCGCTACGATCCATCCCGTGGAGATCGCCAGCGGAAAGTGGCAAGCGCTCACTACCAGACTGCCGCGCAATGCCGACTCGTACCCGGATCTGGTGCGCCATGTCCACGATCTCGCTGCCGTTCGT
>CAZJRX010000104.1:0-11479 GCA_964548145.1 uncultured Pseudomonadales bacterium
TGCGAGGAACGCTCCGGCGACCACTGACGCGACGTTTGAGGGTTGACGGGACACTGGGACCAACCACGGATTTCGGGGCTGACGATGGCCATCCGGGCTGATGTGCGTTACCTGAACGCCGAATGGCGCGACCGCACGGAGATACCGGTGGTCGGCGACCGCGACAGCAGACGCGCCAACACCGCCAAGCACCCGGTCGAGATTCACGACGCCCGCGGCCCGCTCGCCAGTGGCGAGATCAGCCTCGACGTCAACGGCTTCAGTCTGCTCCGGCATACGTCCGCGGTTCGGGACTTCAACGATGACGAGGAAGTGCGCAGGATCTACTACCCGGAGATCATCGCCTTGGCGAAGCGCACCACCGGCGCCAGCGAGGTCATCATCACGCAGCATGTCGTGCGCACCGAGGACACCTCGGACTTCAACAAGGCCTACGCGCGCTTCGTGCACTGCGACTACACACTCGACGCCCCCCGCGACCTCGCCAAACGGGCCTTCGCGAAACGCGACCTGGACAGCGGTGACTATGCGAACCACGAGTTCGCCTGGTTCAACAGTTGGCAGCCTTTCGACCATGCTGCGGAGCGGAACCCGCTGGCCGTGGTCGATGCCAGCACGGTGAACGCGAAGGACGTCGTGGCCTACTACTACACGGGCTACGGATCGAAGGGCAAGTCCGGTATGCCGATTCGCAACCCGCACCACCGTTTCTACTACGTACCGAAAATGCGAACCGACGAGTTGCTGTTCATCAAGCAGTTGGATACCCGGCAAGGCGTATCGCGGGTCTGTCCACATACCTCGTTCGACGACCCCACGTCGCCGCAGAACGCACCGCCGAGGCGCAGCATCGAAGTGCGGATGATCGCGGTACTCGACCACTGAGGGCGGACGCCGGCGTCGGGTGCCATTGGCGAGCACCCCAAGGCCGAAGGCGGCCTCGGCGTGGGACGTATTGGGTGATCTTCCGACCCGCGAGACCGCTGCGCGATGTCGTTGCGAGCCTTCGTCATGCTAAGTTGACTGCCCCGTTGCTTGCGTTTCCTTGGAAGGAACAACGTAGGGACCGTTGCCCTCTGGTGCACCCGAGCCCACCGACCCGTAGACGCGGGAAGGTACAAAACCGTTGCCTACGGTTCGAACAACGATGATGACTAGCGAAAAGACTGCCGCCATCAAGAGCGACTACGATCGGGACGGATTCGTCCACATTCCCGGATTCGTGGCGGGTGCCGCCCTCGTAGAGTTGCACCACCGCGCCGAGCGTCTTGCCACCGAACTCGCAGCGAGGCAACGCCAGGGCGAGGATCTCGATCCGCATCGGAAGAAAGCCAAGACCGGAATGCGCCGCACTGCGCGCGGCAACATCTACAAGGGTCTGCAGCGTCACGACCCCTGGTTCGACCACCAACTCAAGGCCGGGAAGCACGTCCCACTCGTCCGGGCGTTGGTGGGAGACGAACTCGTGCCCGCCACGGCCGCATGGTTCACCAAGCAATGCGGTTCGACTGCGGAGATCGGTACACACCGCGACGCCGTTGGCCTCCCGCAGGGGCTGAAGGCCGGCGCCACGATCTGGATAGCGCTGGATCCCGCCGATCCCGGCAACGGCTGCCTCCACTACGGCCGCGGATCGCACCTCCTGGAGTATGCCCCCGGTACGCGCATTGGCGACTTCGACGTCGATCCAGGAAGGGTGGTCCCGGCCACCGTCGAGCCCGGCGATGCCGTGGTCCACAGTTCGCTGACCGTGCATTGGTCGCACGGCAATCCGACCGATCGACCGCGCCGCGCGGTCTCGTACTTCTACTGGGCGGCTTCGAACCACACACCCGATGAGGTGGAGAAGCTCCTCGCGGGGCACGACTACAAAAGGAGACAAGTCCATGCCCGTTGACGTTGCCGACCTCGAACCCGTTGGGGAATTCGGTTCCAAGGCCTGGTGCGAAGCATGCGCCAAGTACGGCATCCAGCTGCTCGAGGAAGGGGATCTCCCCGCCGACACCGCATGGGGATTCAGCGAAATCTACACGCATCCACCGGCGAGACTCCTCGAAGGCGGGCGGGAGATGTCCGCCTACTACCTCATGGTGAAGGATGGCAAGGTAAGCGGCGGCGATGGCGCACCCGAGGAGTGCCGTGCCCTTCCCGGCTTTCACGTCGCGATCAACTGGGCCGCCATCTGCAACCAATCGGCCGCCAAGTACGGCCGTGAAGGCCAACGCCAGCGCTCGGCCGACGAAAAGGTCATGTACCGGGAGATCGCGGAGTACGTGGGGCACGCCAACCCGTTGAACATCGCATCCCGGGGCAAGGCCGTCTGGCCACCGGCGGTGGGCGCCGCCCTCGGTGCCGGCTCGGAACAGGGCGGCGGGTTGCACAACATCGCCGCCACCCTTCAGTCGCCCTCCCCCGAATTCGCGGGCCTGCCGACCACCGAGCTGCGCGTGCCGGTTTTCTCCGCGATGTCCAAGAAACAGAAGCGGTTCTTTCTCAAGCTCTGTGGCGTAGACCTGTAGGCCCCGCCAGCCTTGTGGCGCCGGTTCAAGACAACGGCCGGCGCGGAAACAACCGTGGCTAGTCCGCATTTCTCACCAGTGGCCGCGATGATCGCCGAGGATTTTGGTTCCGTGTGCGTGCTCGCGACCGAAAGCATAGCGGGGACTACGTTTGAGGTCGCATGTGCGCACACGGGACCAAAAGACCGGCGAGGGCGCGGCCAGTGCAGCCTGTGATCTTTCGAACCTTTGGCAATCTCCGCAATCATCAGATCCCTATGGAGTTTCGCGATGGCATCAAGCGGCTGGTGAGAAATGCGGGCTAGGAACCTACTCTTCATCACTGCGGACCAGTGGCGTGGCGACTGCCTGTCGTGCCTGGGACACCTCGTCAAGACGCCGAACCTGGATGCACTGGCCGCACAGGGTGTTCTGTTCACCAATCACTTCGCGAACAGCGCGCCCTGCGGTCCGTCCCGGGCCAGCATGCACACCAGCCTTTACCAGACCGAGCACGGCGTCACCTTCAACCACGTCCCCCTGGCCGCCCGGCACACCAACTGGGCGCTAGAGGCCCGGGATCATGGCCTCGATCCGGTGCTTTTCGGCTACACCGACACGGCCCTGGAGCCATCCCAGAAAGGTCGCTACGCCGACGGCATCCTGCCGGGCCTCGAACCGGTCGTCGAACTCGGCAAGGACATTCGGCAACCGACGACGTGGGCGAACTGGTTGATGGGAAAGGGATATCCCGTCCCCGAACCACCGGCCGGGCTTTATACCGAGACACGAGCTACAGGCGATGCCGGCAACGGCCCGCCGGCGCTCGCGGTCCCCGCGGAACTTCACGACACCTATTTCATGATCGACCAGGTCCTCGACTACGTCCGTGATCGATCCGGCTGGTGCGTTCACCTGTCGCTGTTGCGACCCCACCCGCCGTGGACCGCCCCCGAGCCGTACAACCGTCTGTACCCGCCGGGGGATCTACCCCCGCCAAACCGGGCCGACAGTCCGGAGGACGAAGCGGATCAGCACCCGTTCCTGGCGTACTTCCTGGGTCGGCAATACAGGCGCATGTCCCGGGACGAGGCTCTTCGGCGACAATGGCAATCCGGCTACTACGGCCTGATGACCGAGGTCGACGACAATCTCGGACGCCTGTTCGGTGCGCTCAAGGACTCGGGAGCATGGGACGACACCCTGATCCTCTTTACGTCCGACCACGGCGAGCAGATCGGCGACCACTGGCTGATGGACAAGCGCGGCTACTTCGACCAGTCGTACCACGTGCCGATGATCCTGTTCAATCCCTCGGCCGAGGCCGACGGGCACCGCGGGCATCGCGTCAGCGCCTTCACCGAGGGCGTCGACATCATGCCCACGCTGCTCGACTGGTTGGATGTCGAGATCCCCGGACCGTGCAGGGGTGCGTCGCTGCTTCCGGCCACGACCTCTGGCAATCTCGGGGGGCAATGGCGCGGCGAAGCGCATTGGGAATTCGACTTCAGCCTGAGCCACTTCGGCGCCGTCGACGCCTTCGGCCTGCGTCCCGAGCAATGCAATCTCTCGGTGATCCGGGATGCGCGTAGCAAGTACGTACGCTTTGAGGGGTTGCCGGACGTCTACTTCGACCTGGTGAACGATCCGGGGGAGTCCGTCAACCTCGCCGAGGATCCGCGCTACCGATCGCAGGTCGAGGATGCCTCCCGGCGGCTCGCGTCACGCTGCCGGACGGCCCCCGCTGGCCCGGATTGAAGTTCCGGGGCGCCCCCTCAGCTACGCTCGGGGTGTCGGATCCGCACCTTGCGGTCCACGGTTAGCCCCTCGACCCGCGTGACATGGTCGCCGGGGCCCGGCCAGACGATGTCCACCGCCGTGACGAAGTCATCGTCGCCGAGCCCGAAGTGGAGCGTCGCCGGTCCATGGGAGAGGTAGCCGTTGCCTAGCTGGACCTCCTGGAACTGGGTACCCGACGCGGTGGTCACCCGGACCTTGGCGCCGATCGCCTCGGGATTACCCTGGAGGCCGACGAGATCGATGGCGATATGATGGTTGCCATTGTCGTGGTCGTTGCGGAATACGGTTGGCGACTTCCCATTGTTGGCGATGAAGATGTCCACCCACCCGTCGTCGTTGTAGTCCGCACAAACCACGCCTCGCCCCTGGTCCGTATGCAGGACACCCAGTTCGGTCGCCCTCTCCGTGAACGTGCCGTCGCCGTTCGACATGAACAGCACCGAGGGATCCGTTCTGAACTGAGGACGGCCCTGCTCGCGGTGGCCATTGGTGTGGAAGATGTCCATGTGCCCGTCGTTGTCGAAGTCGGCGAAACAGGCTCCCCAACCCCAATGCCCCTCGCGCACGCCGGCCTCTTCCGTGACGTCCACGAAAGCGCCGAACCCGTCGGCATTCTCGTAGAGCCGGTTGCCCGAGCCGTTTCTTTCCACGTCCGGATCCCAGATGCTGGTCACGAACCAGTCGAGATCGCCGTCCCGGTCGTAGTCGGTGACGGCACTCCCCATCCCGTTCTCGTCCGAGATCTCGTCGGAGGTCAAATCGAGAAAGAGGTCGCCCCCGAAGGCGTTCATCAAGACCTGGCTCGACTCGAAGTCGTTGGCCATCAGGAGGTCCGGGTCGCCGTCGTCGTCGAAGTCCGCAAAGACCGGCGTGAAGGAATACTCCGACTCCAGCCTGTTCCCCGAAACGGCCGATGCCACGGGTACGCGGTAGCTCACGTCGAGGTACCGGCCGCCGCCCTTGTTCTGCCAAAGGTACTCCTGCTGGCCGCCGATGTAGCCGGTCCCCCAATGCGCGAAGAAGAGATCCAGGTCGCCATCCAGGTCGTAGTCCCCAGCCGCCATCGAGAAGGTCGCGCGCTCGTTGTCGATGTTGGTTGCATCGCCGCCCGGGACGAACCCCCCGCTGCCGTCGTTGATGAACACCTCAACACCCGCTTCCTGGGCCGAGACGAAGTCCTTGAAGCCGTCGCCGTCGACATCGACAAAGTACCCTGCGATGTCCATCGCGGACGGCTCGATGCCGCTCGACTCACGCTTGTTGAAGCGCGTGCCGTCGAAGTCGAAAAGCTCCCCGGTTTTCTGCTGGCCGTAGGCGATGTAGAGGTCTAGCCGGCCATCCTGGTCGAGGTCCGCAAGCGCCACGCCACCGCCGAGTTCCTCGATCTCGGTGGCCGTGTCGTCGCCCGGGACTTCGTAGCAGAGCCCGAGCGCTTCGGTGACGTTGCTGAAGACGCCGCTGCTCACCTGACAATGATCCAGCGGTCCCGGCTCCTCTGTAACGGGCTCGCCGCCCCCCGAACCGCCTGTTCCGCCGGTTCCACCCGTGGGGGCCGGGACCGTGCCGCCGCCACCTCCGCCACCGCCACCGCAGGACGCTACCGCAAGCAACGCGACTACCGACACGACACGAGCAAATGCGTTCACGGCTGCTCGATGGTGATGCGTTGGTCGACGCCGACGTTGCGACGCGTGCTACGTGGCAAACCGGCTCCGGGCCACCGGACCTCGACGCTGTCCACCTCGTCGTCCAAACCCAACCCGAAGTGCAGCGTCGTGGGGCCTTGCGACAGGTACCAAGTACCTAGCTGGACTTCCTGAAGTTGGGTTCCCGATACCGTTTCGACGGTGACCCGGGCACCAACGGCATCGCGGTTCCCGGCCAACCCCACCAGGTCGATCGCCAGGTAGTGGTTATCGTTGTCCGTGACGTTCTCGTACACGGTGGGTGCTTTGCCGCTAGTCGCCACTAGGATGTCCACCCTGCCGTCGTCGTTGTAGTCGGCGCACACCGTACCGCGGCCTTGGCCGTCGTGGGTGACGCCGGACGAGAACGCGCGCTCCGAGAAACTGCCGTCGCCGTTGGACATGAACAGGCGCGATGGATCGTAGGCATAGCGTTCGTCGACATCCGGATAGCCGTTTGTGTGGAACAAGTCCAAATGTCCGTCGTTGTCGAAATCCGCGAAGCAGCTTCCCCAGCCCCAGTCGCCGTTGCGCACGTTGGCCTCGTCGGTGGCGTCCTCGAAGTTTCCCAGGCCATCCATGTTCCGATAGAGGCGATTGCCGGTGTCGGAGCCGACATCGTCGTCGTCGCGCTCCAGGGTATGGATGCTCGATACGAACCAGTCGAGGTCACCGTCCCGGTCGTAGTCCGCGACCGCACCCCCCATGCCGTTCTTGTCGTCGATCACGTCGGTGGTTGCGTCGACGAACCGGAATCCCGCCTCGTTGCGGAGCACCTGGCTGGTCTCGGCGTCGCTCGCCAGCAGCATGTCCGGATAGCCGTCGTCGTCGATGTCCGCAAAGGTCGGCGTGAACGAGAACTCGCCGAAGGATTGCGGGTGATTCTCGAACGGCTCGGCACGGATCGCGACGCTGTCGCTGATATCCACGAACACGCCGCGGCCGTTGTTCTGCCACAGGTATTCGGTGAGCACGTCGCCGACCGCAGCGACGCCGTCCCAGTGCGCGAAGAAGAGATCCAAGTCGCCGTCGAGGTCGATGTCGGCGGCAGCCATGGAGAAGGTGGAACGCTCGTGGCGGATCTTCGACTGCGCCGTGGCCTCCACGAAACGATTGCCACGGTCGCTGCGAAAGACCTCTATGGTCCGCTGCTGGACCGAGACGAAGTCCTTGTGGCCATCGCCATCGAGGTCCACGAAGTAGCCGGCCCGTTCGATCTCCTTCGGTGCAATGCCCCGATTGTCCTCGATGCGCGAGAAACGACCGTCGGCGTAGTCGTAGAGCCTACCCATCGCGTTGCGACCATGGGCGACGTAGAGTTCGAGTTCCCCGTCATTGTCGATGTCGACCAATGCCAAGCCACCACCTTCCCGGACGCCGTCCTTGTCGGTCGAGTCGTGGTTGGTGGCAACATCCGCGATGAAGTAATCGAGACCGAGGTCTCGAGTTCGATCCAAAAACCTCGCCGTACCGATGACAGGGGTTGGCGGGGGTGTTGGCGCAACGGGTTGGGGCGGCGCTGGCGGTGGGGCACTGCCGCCTCCACCGCCTCCCCCGCAACCGAAAAGACTCGTTGACGCGACCGCTAGCAGCGCCCCCAACAGTGCTGCCCGGCGTGCTCGCGCCTCACCGCCCATACCAAGTTGAAAACGCGTCGCGGGCAGCTCCCGCGACGCGTTTGGTCTGGCGATGGATGGCGATGGTCCCGTGCACTACTGGTTGTTCTGCCAAGAGACGATGATGCCGAACTCCCGAGGCTCGACGATGGTCCCCCATGGGCTATCCACCCCTTCTCTAGGCGACCACATGTGCAGCGCGGCCTGGTCCAGCAGGTTCTGAACGTAGCCTGTCACCTCCAGCTTGCCGTTCGGGGCCTTCCAGGTCGCGCGGGCGTCCCAACGGGTGTAGGCGCCCACGGCATACGCATCGAAGTTCGCTGGCTCGACGTATTTCTTGCTGCGGTAGTTGGCAATCGTCAACAGTTGGAGATCACCGTACTGCTCAGGGAGGTCGAGATCGTAGGCTACGGTCAGCGACGTCTTGTGCTTCGGCTGGTTCGGCAATTGGTTGCCACCGAGCTGCGTAGGCTCGTCGGTCCCGAAAAGCCACGCCACGCGGGTGTTGCCTTCGCTGTCAACCCAGGGAATCTGTACCCAGGTTGCGTTTTCCAGCGTGGGATCAGGGAACGGCAACAGTGCAGGATAGTCGCCGACGGACGTATCCAGATAGTTGTAGAAGCCGCGCAGGGTAAGTTGGTCGGTCAGGCGCCACGCACCCTCGACCTCGATTCCCTGGATCACGGAACCTTGGACGCCGGTGGTCTCGGAAGTGAACGGGCCGCCATCCGGGTCGATCAGCCGCTCGGCCTCCGTCCTCAGCCGTTGCGCGAACACCCAATGCGCATCGAAGTCCTGATAGAAGTAGGACGTGGACAGTTGCAGGCTGCCGTCCAGGTAGAGCCCTTTGACCCCGACCTCGTAGTTGATCAACTCCTCGCCGTCGTACTGATAGGGGCCATCCCCCGCGGCGCCGAAGCCAGCGGAGCCCCCTGCCCGAAAGCCTGTCGCGACGCGACCGTAGACCATGATGTCGTCGTTCAGCCGGTACTCGGTACCGATGTTCCACGTGGTCTTGCCCCATTTCAGGTCGCCGCGAGGCGGAAAGATGCTCGAGTCGCGGACCGACAGGCTAACCAGGGCGAAGCCGTTCTCGCAGAGATCCAGTCCGTTTCTGCTGACGCCCGAGTCGCACCGTACGCTGGGGTCGGCGATTTCACGGGCTTGGACACCCCCGCTCGTCGATTCATTGCGGTCCTTCTTGTCGTCGCTGCGGCGAATGCCGCCGAAGAACGTCCAGGTTTCGTTGTAGACGTACTCAAGGTTGAAATAGATGCCTCGCGCTTCCTGGATGGCGCCGCCGTAGAAAGCGCCGCTCTGTCCTGCCAGGTTGGCGGCGAACATGTCGTTGATGTCGAGCCCCGTGAAAGCGAGAAGCTCCGGCGAGCCCGGACAGGCCCAGACCGTGCCCTGGTTTTCGGCGCGTGCCCTAGTGGCTGGATTCGAGTACAAGTCGCGGAGCAGCCAGCTATCCCCTCCGCTCACGCTCCCACCTTCCCCGTACAACGCTTCGATGTTGGCATTGCAGGACGCCGACGTATCCTGGAACAGCCAGTCACCGGTGCTGGACGAGAAGTTCCGGGGTCGCCACACGTAAGGTTCGTCGTTGGACAGCGTGTTGGCGCCCAACGTGAAATTCAGCGGCCCGTCGAAGTTCGACACTAGGGTGATCTCGTGGCTGGTCTGTTCCGAACTGAAGATGTAGTTGACCTGACTGTCGGTGAACATGCCGACGCCGCCGCCGTCGAGGGCGCAGATGCGGTCGGTGGCGCCTTCCTGCAGCATCCCCGAGAGTACGCCGGGGTGATTGAACGGACACACACCCCCACCGACCCGGTCGCGCTGGTCGGCGTCGTTGGTGTTGCTGTTGATGACGTCGTGCCAGCCGAACTTGTAGTTCAAGGACAGTGCGTCGGTAACCGCGAACACCACGTCGAGCGCGAAGTTTTCCGCCGTGCTGTCCCTGGCGATGGGGGTGTTGAATGCCACCTCCCAACGCAACTCGTCCGGATCGCAGATGATGTTCATTGGATCCCGGGTACCGTCCTGGTTGACGTTGGAGCAACCCGCGACGGCCGGTGCCGGCTGCAAGCCGAAGTACGGATTGCGCTGGCAGACCTCCTCGCCGGTGATGGGATGGGGGGCGCACAACGGCTCGCCGTTGGGACCGAGTATGAACTCGTCCAGCGTGTTCTCCGAGCCAAGCGGTATGGACGCGTTCGGCGTCCCCGTGTCCTGCATGCGCTGGTATTTGACGTTGACATCCCAGCGGTCGTTCTTCCAGCGCAACTGGGGTGCGACGATCAATTCGTCCGGCTTCATGCCGTCGGGACCGCTCAAGTTCTTCAGCCGGCCGTCACCGGTATAGGAACTCAGGCCCAGCCGGTAGGCGAAGCCCGTCTCGCCCAAGGGTCCGCCGAAGGCCACCTGCGCACGTTGCGTGGAGATGTCCGTGACCTCGAGGTTGGTGCGGATATCGAACTCGTCCGTCGGCCTGCGGGTACGGAAGTTGATCGAGCCCGCAATGGCGGACTTGCCGCCGGTCGTTCCCTGGGGACCCCGCGCCACCTCGACCCGCTCGACGTCGAACAATCCGCCGTCGATGCCGAAGGTCTGGTCCGTGAAGACGCCGTCGACGTAGACCGCCACCGACGTATCACTGAAGAAGTTGACCGTGCGTTCCGAGCCCAGTCCCCGCATGTAGTAGTGGTCGTCTTCGTTCTTGCCGGCGCCCTGGCTGCGGTTGCCGACCTGTAGGCCCGGCACGAGCACCTCGAGGTCATCCGTGTTCTGGATGCCGAGTTGCTCGATCATCTCCGCGTTGAAGCCGGTCACCGTCATCGGCCGGTCGAGGACATTGACCTCGCCCCGTTCACCGGTGACGATCACCGTCTCGATGTACTTGCCACCGTCCTCGTCCGCGTCATCCGCGTCCTCGGCTTCGGTGGGCTGGGCACCGGCGGCGACCGCAAAGAACGCCAACAGAGCGCTGGCATGGAATACTCGCACGTTGATCACTTTCCCTCTCCAAACATTCGAACGTTCACCTGTGCGTAATACGCCTGACTAGTCGGGCTGTCAATCTTTGCGGGTCGTCCCGCGGTAGGGTTACCCCAATCCGCTACTGCGTTTCCGGTCGGATCCGAATCTCAGTTGACGATCCCTCGCCCTGTGTCAGTTCGTGGACCGAGCCGGACGGATAGTCGCCGAAGGTCTCCTCTGCACCGCCTGGCCACCGCACCACCACGTTGCGAACGCGGGACCCTTCCCCAATGCCGAAGTGGACATCGGGATCGTTTGACGCGAGGTAGCTGGCGGAGGGCTGGACGGTCCGGCGGAGCCGCCGCGGTCCGACGGTTGCGGCGACCGTGGCGCCGTACGCGTCGCGACCCATGGCCGTTCGGACCCGGAACCGGACCCAGTTGCCGCGATTGGCGCGGTTCATCAGGAGGTACGCCGGGGCGTCGCGGTTGACTACGACGACGTCCAACCCGCCGTCGCCGTCGAGATCGCCGGCAGCCGCCGCCCGGCTCGTGTGGACCAATCCCGGCCAGACCCCACCGGGCGGGTCCATCACGTCGAACCCGATGGCGTCGCCGTCGATCGAGCCGCGATACAGCGTGTTCGGTTCCGCGTAGCCGTCGCCTTCGGCGGGCCCCGACAGGGCGATCTTGCCGTTCGCCTCGTAGAGGTCGAGACGGCCGTCGTTGTCGAAGTCCGCGAGGATCACACCGAAACGGGTATGTCGCAGGCTGGTGGTGCCAAGTCCAACCAGGCGCGTGGCGTCGAAGAAGTAGGATCCCTCGTTGCGGAAGTAGGAGTCGGTCTGCCGTTCGAGATTGACCACCAAGAGGTCGTTGTCGCCGTCGTCGTCGACATC
>CAZJRX010000105.1:0-3777 GCA_964548145.1 uncultured Pseudomonadales bacterium
GTCGAGATGGCCGTCGTCGTCGAGGTCGTAGAACTGCGGCGTGAAGCCGATGCAGCACCACTGGGGCACTTCCATGATGGTGCCCTCGGTGTCCCGGGCCCACTCGAACTCGTCGGTGAACTTGGGATCGGCGTCGGTGCCGACGTTCAGGTAGACGCGGATGGTGGATCCGTCGGCGCCCATCGGGAAGTTCTCGCCCGAATTCGTCTCGAACTCCCCGACCAGCAAATCGCGTCTGCCGTCGCCGTCCCAGTCCCACAGCGCCGGAGCGGCGAGGCCGTGCTTCTCCGTGAGGATGGGTTTCGTGGCGCCTTCGATCAGGATCGGCGAGCCCAGTTTGGGGGTGCCCGGAATCCCGGCATCGAGGATTTCCGGAAAGCTCGTCTCGTCCGCCGCCAGTTGACCGGCAAGGGCCAACGAGGCAGCGAGCAGTAGTTTCTTGGCATGTCTCATTCGGGTTCTCCCGTCTGTCGTCGAATCGACTTACTCGCCGCGTTTCTGGCCGAGCATCACGTAGATCCGTCCCTGGTGGCGCAACGTCAGCCAGTGTGCCTTGCCTTCCTCGTAGAGCTTGCCGATCGTGTCGTCCCAGTATTGCTGAGCTGCTAGTCCGTGCTGCTCGGTGAGAGTGGGTTTCGTATCCTCCATGACGAGCGTTGGCTGTCCAAGTCTGGGCGTGCCGGGAATGCCGGGATCGGCAATCCTCGGGAAGTCCGTTTCGCCTGCGGCAAGCTGACCACCGGTCGCCACTGCTCCTGCCAGCACGATCAACTGAGACCGGTTCATCTGCATCGGTTCCTCGCCATCACTGCCTTGACCGTAGTCATGACACCTTACCGGAAGCTGACGAATCGCCCCACGACGGGGGACGCCTTGCGGACGTGTCCAAGAGACGCAAGAGACGCGCGTGACATAACCCCGAAACATCCCGTAAGGTTTCGGTAAGCATCTCCACTAAGTATGTCGAGAGCCAGCAAAAATAGTTCTGGGAGGACGAGGGTGACAACGATGCAAGATGATCGAGTGTGGGCCAGTTGGGTCCGTGGTATCGGGATATTGACTGTTGCCATCGCGTTGCCAGCGGCGGCGCAAGGCGAGGAAGGGGACGGGACTGCAGGGCAATCCGCTGAAGACGACGGGGATCCGGATTACGTCGAGACCATCACAGTGACCGGTTCGCGTTTGGGAACGGGCGATCCCACGGCAAACATCATCAGCGTGGATGCCGCAGAGATCGCAAGGCGCGGGGTCTCGACCGTCGAGGAACTCATGCGCACTATGCCGTTCGTCTTCAGCTCCCTGAATTCCCAATCCAACATGCTGTTCGGTGGCGACGCGTCAGACACGGACAAGAATCTGGGCGCGCTTGGCCTAGGGACGAGCACCGTCAACCTGCGCGGCCTCGGCTCCGCCAATACGGTCGTGTTGCTGAACGGTCGCCGCATCGCCGGTGCCGCAGGGGATGAGGACGGCTTCGTGAACATCTCCCACATTCCACTTGGCGCCATCGAAAGGGTCGACGTCCAGCTTGACGGCGGCTCCGCTACGTACGGTTCGGACACGATCGGCGGCGTGGTCAACTTCATAACGAAGAAGAACTACCAGGGGATCGAGGCCACGTACCGAAACGAGGACAGCGCCTCCGATGCTGACTCCCAGCGGCTGAACTTGCTCGGCGGTACATTCTGGCACGGCGGCGGTGTATTCGGTCCCGGGTACGTCACTGCGTCCGTCACCCAGGGCGAAAGTAACCCAATCATCAACCGCAAGGCGGGATTCACAACGAGGGATTTCACGCCGCAATTCGGTCCCGAGTTCGACCTGCGAAATTCGGATATCGGCCAGCCGGGGGTCGTGCGGGATCAGTGCGGTTCGGGACGCTGGGCCTCCGCATGCGGGCCGAGTCGTCAACTGCCGGACGGGCACGACGGTACCAATGCGGACCCCGAAGACTTCGTGGCGCCAAGGGTATTCGACTACATCCCGCCGCAGAACGGCTCAGACTCCGAGAACCGGTCGCTCCATGTGAACTTCGAGCAGGATACGTTCGACGGCAAGCTGCGACTGTTCGCCGACGTCTTGTACAGCACTACGGAGGAGTACCAGGAGTTTCAGACATTGATCACCAATGTCACCGTACCCGCCAGCAACGCGTTCAATCCCTACGGCACGGACCTGAAGGTCAGCTATTGGCCTGGAAACGAAATCGCAAGGCTGGGTCTGCAGCCGAGTTACACCAGTGCAGAAACGGAACATGTGACTGCCAGCTACGGGGGCATGTGGGTTTTCAACGACCACGTTCGACTTCACTTGACACGCACTACCTCGCAGAGCGACAAGGAAGCAACACAAGTTCGTTTCGATTCGCCCAGCTTCTTGGGATCAAACAATCCCATCAAGGCGCTGTTCGAGGAGTTGCTGGCCAGTTCGGATCCCGCCGTAGCTTTGAACCTCTTCGGCGACGGAAGTGCGCAAAGCCCGCGCTTCGAAGAGCTGGCAACGCATGCCTTGGGCCCGTCGGTCGACAGGACGGAGTTGACCAAGTGGGAGTACAAGGTGGAGGGCGAGTTCGAGTTCCTGCTGCCCAACGCGATTCACTACGCCCTTGGCGGCGAGCGCTCAGAGCGAACGATAACCAGCCAGAGCTACCAGTATGTCGAGGGAGGTTCGCTTGGCGTCACCTTCAGCGAGACCGACCGGGTGGGTGTCGAGGAACCGACGAACGAGCAGGACGCCTGGTTCGTCGAATTGGGCGTGCCGATTCTCGACGATCACGAATGGGCGCACAAGCTCCTTGTGAATCTCCAGGTGCGGGACGACACCTACACCCTGAAAGGAGCTGCGGGATTCGAGGTGACGGACGAGTGCTTCGGTTTCAGGCCTGCGCCGTCGTGCTTGGACATCGTGACCGTCGAGTCGGGCGACAGCACCTACCGGTTGGGCCTGCTCTATGCGCCGGTTTCGTCGCTGGAGCTCAGGCTGTCGCGGCAGGACTCGTATAGGACCCCGACCTTCGGCGACCTGTTCTCGACTAGGAATCCGTCGCAGTTTGCCTTGATCTACGACGATCCCTACGCGCCGGGCGGTCCGGCAACCTTGCGGATTCCAACAGAGATCATAAGCGCGAACCTCGGCCTCAAGCCGGAGACCTCGGTGAACTGGACCGCCAGCGCGACCTGGGCGCCCGAGGCGGTTCCCGGCTTGCGGCTCAAGGCGACCTGGTCCGACATCCAGTTCGCGGATCAGATTACCTACGGCAGCACGCTGCTCTACAACCATGCCGAGGTGGCTTTCGCCATACCTGAACTCGTGCAACGCGACGAGCAAGGCAACGCAATCAAGGTTCGGAACGCCTCCGTGAACATCGCCGAGAAGGTGAGCGAGATCGTGCGTCTCGAGATGGCCTACCGGTTCGATACCGAGATGGGCGAGTTCTTCACGGATCTCGAGCTGAATCAGACTCGTGAGGAGTACTTCAGGGTCACGCCCGGGTCGGAGGTGGTGGACCGTGTCGGAACGAGCGGGGGTACGGACGAGTGGAACTTGACCGCGCGTTTGAGTTACGTCCGCGATCAGGTCACGGCGAACGTCGATGCCAGGTATACGCCGTCTTACGAGAATAACAATACGGGACGGTGCCTTCAGGTGGTCGGACGCTGTGATCAGCTGTACGTCGATCGGCCCTCGCTTGAGGTGGATGGCGGGTTTGTCGTGAACGCCAACATCGCCTACGCCTTCGATATGGGCGCAAGGGTCAAACTCGGCGCTCGGAACATC
>CAZJRX010000105.1:3787-11475 GCA_964548145.1 uncultured Pseudomonadales bacterium
AGGCGGCTACGGCTACGATCCAACGCGCTACAACGCAAGAGGACGGGTCATCTATCTGGAGTTGCAGTACAAGAGGGGTGGCGACTAGCTTAGCCGCCCTAGCCAAGCGTGCGATCCTTCTCGCGTTTGGCTTCATGACATCGGGTTGTGGTGGTGGCGGCGGCGCAACGCCTCCACCCGCACCGCCGCAGCCGGTGACGCCGCCGACCCCGGCGCCCGAGGTGACCATCGGGTTTTCGGATGTCACGTCCGCGTCGGGTATCGCCTTCGACGTGGGCTTCGTGCGCCCGCTCGCCGACCGCGATCTCGCACAGACGGTGCCGACCGGTGTCGCAGCCGGGGACTACGACGGCGACGGTCTGGTCGATCTCGTCATCGTGCGCGGCGATACGGGTCCGAATCTGCTCTACCGCAACCTCGGCGACCTTCGCTTCGAAGACGTGGCCGAGGAGGCGGGCATCGCGTGGAGTCTGCGTCCGGGCGAGAACCTGCGGCACGGGTCGCCGGGTCTTGCCGACCTCGATGGCGACGGCGACCTCGACCTGCTTCTGCCGGGACTCGGGTTCGACGCCGCGCTTCTTTACCGCAACGAGGGCGACGGGACGTTCTCCGACGCAACCCGGGGATCGGGACTTGACCTGATCAGCGCCGAATATAGCTTCTCGCCGGCGTTCGGGGACTACGATCTCGATGGCGACCTGGACCTTCTGTTGGCGCATTGGGGGACGCATCGCGACCGCTCGGACTGGGGGTCCGAGACGGAGCATCTGTGGCGCAACGAAACCGACGGGGACGGAATCCGCTTCGCACCCGTGACACTGTCATCCGGGCTCGCGCCGGACATCCTGGATCCAGATGATCCGTTGATCACGCACGATTCGGACGACTACACCTTCTCGCCCGGATTCGCACGCATCAACGGCGACAGGTACCCGGACGTGCTGATGGTGGCGGACTTCAACCACACCCAGGTGTTTCACAATCTAGGCGACGGCACATTCGTCAATGCGACGGATGTGGACGTGATCGTCGACGGCAACGGCATGGGGTCGGCGCTAGGCGATTTCGACAACGATGGCGACCTCGACTGGTTCGTGAGCAGCATTCTTGGCCGGGGGCTGAACGTTCCGCCGACCATATCGGAGCTCGGGAACCGCCTCTATCTGAACGAGGGTGGGGTCTTCGTCGACTACACGGCAGCCAGCGGCGTGGCCGACGGGGGCTGGGGCTGGGGCAGTTGTTTCATGGATTTCGAGAACGATGGCGACGTTGACATCTATCACACCAACGGCTGGCCGGACGCGGACGACTACGGACAGTTCTCAACGGATCGCAGCCGGGCATTCGTATCAAACGGCGGGGCGGCATTCGACGACCGCGCAGCCGACCTCGGCCTTGACGATCCCCACGAGGGTCGCGGTATCGTCTGTGCCGACTTCGACAACGACGGGGACACGGACATCTTGCAGATGCACGCCGGGCGGGGGCATTCGGCGACGCTTTGGCGGAACGACACCGAGGGCAACAGCTATCTGGCCGTGAAGCTCAAGGGCGCACCGCCGAACACCGAGGCGGTGGGGGCGCGAATCACGCTCCGCGTCGGTGATCGGGATCTCATGCGGGAAGTGTTGCTCGGCAGCAATTTCGCGTCGAACAATCCCACGGACCAACTGTTCGGACTCGGCCAGGCCGAACGGGTAGAGACGCTTACCGTCTCTTGGCCGGACGGCAGCGAAACGGTGCTGAGTGATCTCGAACCCAATCAGCGACTCGACATCGACCATCCCGACCTCTGACGCCGTCCTCGGCAGCATCGGTGTTTCGTCACAGGGACGACCGCCGTGTGATCCCTTTGGCGAAGCAACCGAGCTCGGCGGGGAATCGTTCCGGGTCAAGGGCGTGCTGGCAACTCATCCGCCGGTAGCGAGAACTGAACCGCATCGACGGTTCGCGTAGGCCGTCTCGCGCATCGACGGAGTGGCGCGGCATGACGGAATGGCGCGGCATATTGGCGATCTGATTAGGGATTGGATTCGTGACGCACGCCTGTCGCAGCATGTTTTCCTCGGGCGTACCTAACGCGAAAGGCTCGAAACGAGCTCGGTCCCCAACTCGTCGCGAGCGTTCTCGGCGATCTGAATCCGCCGCTTGAGGTCCGCGGCATGGTCACCGTCCCCGGTGGTTTCCGCGAGCGGCAAGAGGAACTGCATCAGCGCGAGCTTGTCGCCGGTATCGGTGAGGCGTCCGATGGCAAGCATCGTTGCGGCGTCGTGAGTGGCCGCAAGTTGCCGAAGCATCTCGATCTCGTCAGCCATCGTCAGGACCCCTCGCGCGAGTGCTTCCTTGGCGATCTCCCTGGGCAGTGCTGCGCCCAGGCGCACGCCCATCCGGGCCAGGTGATGCAAACCGGGCTTGCCTTCTTCGGTGGCGGCGCGTGTGCCGATCATCTCCACCACGTTCTTGGCCGCACCGGCCTCGCCGGCCAGGTGCAGCTGCCAAGCGATGGTCAGGGCGGCCTCCACGGTGCTCGTTGCGTCGACGGTCAGGTCATCGAGCCAGTCGACGAATGCCTTGGCCGCCCGCGTCATCCAGGCGGCATCGCCCGGCCATCGATTTTCCGGTGTCGACGGGAAGAGACGTTCCCGGTACAGAATCAAATCGGCGAAACGAATGACTCGTCTTCCGTGCCGCCGAGGATACGCCTGAGGATCGCCGGCAGATCGATTCGAGACCTCACCGATGCGTTGCGCGACCTCGGCCAATGCGTAGACCAGTTCGTGATTCGCGGGAACGACGTGGTCGTCGAGGAAGATGTGGAGCGTGTCCGCCATCGCGAATCGGTTCTGTAGACCCACCTTGCCGAACAGGTCGGTGGCGGCAGCCAGAAACGCTTCGCCCTGTGCCGGGGTCAGGTCTTCGGAGAGCAGGTGGCCTGCGCGAGGCGAGTCAGCAGTCCGTCCAGGGCGTTGTCCTTGCGATGGGCCTCGACCAGCAATGCCAGGGCGTAAAACCGATCGCCGCGCGTGTCCGCCGCCTCGTAGGCCCGCCACGACTCGGTCTGCGCAAGTTCGAAGTTGCCCGACTCCATCGCCCAATTTGCCAGCCGCGCGTGGGGGCGGAACGGATTACCCAACTCCTCGGATGCCTCGTAGAGGCCGGTTGCCGTCGCAGGGTGGCCCAACAGTGCCAGAGTGATGGCGGCGCGGTTCCGAAATGCTTGGTCGCGTTCCTTCGCCAGTTCCACCAGCGCATCGATGTTGCGGTTGGTGGCTTGGACCATGGTGAGGCGGAGGCGGATGAAGTCCATCACCACCGACGAAGTCGTCGTCTGTGCCGCCGTCTCGTACCAGGCGGTGGCACGGTCGGTATCGCCGGTTGCATCCAACAGGCGTGCGTTTAGCAACATGCCGTCAACGTTCTCGTGAATGTCGAGCGCTCTCCCGGTTGCATCAACGGCGGCGGCGAGTTGGCCATGGCGCCAATGGAGATGGGCGATGGTCAGCCAGGTGTTCGATCGTCGGCGGTCGGTCTCCGCCGTGTCGAGCGTGAGGTGGAGTCGCGCCACCGTCGGGTCGATGTCGCCATGTTCGAGGATCGCTTGTCGATAGAGGCTGTCGACCGATGTCAGGTCAAGGCGTTGTGGATCGGAGGCTTGCACGCCGTTTGCTAGCCCGATGCCGGCTAGGATCAGCGTTGCGAGAGCCGTTCTTGATCGCATGTTCATCGACTGCGTGAGCCACCGACAAGCCCGCCGACGGCGCGGTGTCCTCCAGATCAAGCAGCCTCGTCTAGCTGCAGGTCGCGCCGCGCCGCCTCGGCAGCGTTGATCCGGTTGTGAAGGTCCGCAGCATAGTCGCTGTCACCTACGGCATCTGCCAACGGGGCCAGTATCCGCATCACCGCCAGTTTGTCGTCGTCGTCGGCAACTCGCCCGATCGTCAGTGCCGTCGTCGGGTCGCTGGCATCGCGAAGGCCTTCGATCACCTCCACTTCCTGCTCGACGCTGAGGTCGCCTTTTGCGAGGGCCTCGGCGGCCAGTTCCGGTGGCAGCGCGTTGCCGACCCGCAGGGACATCATCACCAGGTGTTGCAGGCCGAGTCGCTTCGGATCGGCGGTGATGCTGCCGGCAAGCTTCGAGACGACGGCCTTGGCGTGGTCCGCCTCGCCGCGCGCGTGAAGTTGCCAAGCCACGACGAACGCCGCTTCCAGCACGCCGGCGCGATCCAGGTCGGGGTCGTCAACCCAGGCGAGAAGGGCGTCGGCTGCGGCGGTCATCCAGGCCACATCGCCGGGGAATTGGTTTTCGGGCGCGGCAGGGAAGGGACGTTCGCGGCGCAGGATCAGGTGGTTGAGCGGTGCGGGCGTGCCGTCGTAGAGGCCGATCTGCCGGAAGCCGTAGAGTTCTGCCAGCGTGCGAACCGCGCTGATGAGTTCGAACCTCTCTTGGTTTTGAGGTCCCAGCGGACCCGCCGCCGTGCCAGGGCGGCTTGACGAGGCGAGAAGTGATCGGAGCAGTTCGGTGGCGCGCGGCTCGTTGCCGGCCATGGCGTGCAGCCGCACAAGCTCGGTTGCTTTCGCCGCCTCCCACTCGCCGAGCGGGTCCGACACAGCCGTTGCGGTCGCGGAGAACTGCGCGGCTTGGACGAGCGCCTCTTGCGGCGTGTAGAGGTGGGCGAGGACGCGAAGCAGGAAGGCGTCGAAATAGGCCGCATAGGCTTCGTGGCGATCGGCGCGACGGGCGGCTACGACGATGCTCTCGGCGGTGCCCCGAGCCGTCTCGGCGGGCAACGTCTCGGCGACTTCCTGGGCAAGCTCGGCGAGGTCCATCGGCGCTTGGTTGGGACCGCCCACGATCACCCGCGAGCGGTCGATGAACTCGCCGTGCCGCGCGAGCTTGGCGGCCAGCAAACGGTAGTGTTCCGAGGCCGTGTCGAATGCGCCCGCCTTGGCGTGGAGCCTCGCCATGGCCAGGATCTGCAACATCGTCGGGTCGGCGATCTGGTTTGCGCGTTCTACGAGTGCATCGTGTTCCCTCGCCGCGAGGTCTTCGGTCTGCTCGTGGCGAAGCAGCATCCACACCGTGAAGTCGTGATCGCCCAGTTCGCCGAGTCGCCTCGCAAGGCTTTCGACGCGTTGGTCGAGCGTTTCGGCGTTCACGGTTGCGGTAACCAGAAGCCGGTAGAAACCGTGCAGATCGCGGCGCTCGGTGGCGGGGAGCGAACCCAGGTACAGGTCGAAGGCCGGGGCACTGTAGGGCCTGCTCGCGATGGCCTCGAACAGGGTCGTCGAGTCCGGGTCGTCCGCCGCATCCAGCAGGGAATCGAGTCGGTAGTCCTGGTTTCCTGCCCGGTACCGCATCTCGTCCGTACGGTTGGAATCCAACGGCAACGACAGGAGCGAATTGATCATGTAGTAGGCCGATATCGCATAGGCACGCTCTTCGCTCGGCGCTGTGGCTCCGCGCCACACGGTCCGCAGCGCCTGGTTAGCCGAATCGTCCTCATGATCGGCGTCGGCAGCCAGGGACTCGCGGAGGATATCGATGCCGCGGTCGACCTGCGGGGACCAGCGGTTGTACGAGGGTTCGAGGTTGCCCCGGTAGACCGCGCGGAACAGACTCGTGCTCGAAGCGGGTTCGGACCCCCGCGAGTTCCGAACCTTCTCGAGAAGTTCGTCGGCGACGGCGGTGTCGCGCAGATCCGGACCACCGTCCGTCACCAGGGCAAGCGCCGCGTCGTAGCGTTCCTGGTTGACCAACAGGTAGTAGAGCGCGCCGCGTAGCATCTCGTCCGCCGGGTCGTTCTCGTAGCATGCGGCCAGCGCTTGTTCCGCCCGCGTCCATTGCGCGAGGTCGATGTGCGCCAATACCAGTTCCCGCAGGTACCGGTGATCGTCGGGATAGCGCTCGACGAGAATGGGCAGCAATTCCGCGCGGCGTTGCAACGTCTCAAGCGGGAGTCGAAAGCCGAAGTAGCGGCTCGCGAACTCGAACTCGTAGACGATCCGCACGGTTTCGGCATCGTAAGGCGGGTCGCCCCGAACCGAATCGAGGATCCGCCCGCGGGCCGCCGCGTACTTGTCGTCTTCGCCGGAGATGCCGCCGAAATACCGACGGCCGCCGCGTTGCAGGTCGACCAGCGCCAAGAGCCCTTCTTCGTCCGTGCCTTCCAGGATGCTCTTCACCGTGCCGGCGACGTCGGTGGCCATCTGCGCGAGCCGCTGGGCTTGATCCGCGAGTTCGTAGAGCGCGCTGCGGTTGGCGGGGTGGGCTTCGGGCACGAGCAATAGCTGGAATACGTTGGCCTGCGCGAACTCGTCCTTGAGATCCTGCTTGACGAGGTATTCCCCGGTTGCGGCCACGAGGGCTTCGCGCTGAGGCACGGTCAGTTCGACCTTTAGCAGGTCGTGGAGCATATCGATGAAGCCGTAGCTACGGAACTCCCCGCGCTTTTGACGTGCCGCTGTTGCGGCGAGGTGGCGAAGCTGGTCGTCGATGCTCGCTTTTGCCTTGAGGTAGCTCCACACGCCGTCGCTCGAATAGAACACGGGGAATCCGGTGTCCTCCCGCGAGGCGGGGTCGGCGAGGATGTCGAACAGTTCCTCGACGGTGACGATGTCGCGACCTAAGTCCGATTCGATTTCGAGCACGAGATCGGCGTCGGCCTGGATCAGATCGAGGAACGATTTCGGGTTGTCCTTGAGCGTCGTAGCGATCGCCGCGACAAGCCGCTTGAAGGCGGTCGCATCGAGCAAGGCCCGGGCGTAGGCGAGACCCTCCCGGTAGCGGCCCGCGTCGATCCGCTCCCGGAACAGCGTAAGCAGGTCCTCGTCGTCGCCGGCGAGGCGAGCGAGCCGCACCGCCGCCTCGAAGTCGTCGTTGCGCTTCGCGATCTCCATGTGCTGGCGTAGCAGCGGCTCGTCCGTTGCGACTTCGGTACCGTCTGGAGCCTGGTGCTGGAAGTGCTCCCCGAGGATCCCATCCAGGTAACGGACTAGACTGGCATCACCGGCGCGGTCGGCCACGCGACGTGCGAACCCCGCGATGCGGTCGAGCCGGGTGAACTCGTCGAGTTGGGCCAACGACTCCGTGGAAGGCTCGTTCGCGCCGTTCTCGGGTTGAGCGGCCATCACGACGGCAAGCTCGGCATCGAACATCGCCTTGATGGCATCCACGCGTTCTGCGGCCGCCTTGGGTTCGCCGGGCCAGGTGGTCAGGAATCCCTGGGCGAGAAACTCGAAGTAGGCACGGTAGTCCCGTGTGACGCTGGTGTCGGGGCCCGATCCGAGCATGGCCATCGGCGAAGCGCTTGCGCCGGGACGTTGCTCGCGGCGTTTGGTGTCAAGCGTACGCAGGACGTTGCCGATCGCCCGGAAATACAAGGCGTTGGCGACGTCGTCCTGCCCCCGCACTTCGCGCAGCATCGCCGTTCTGGCGAGCAGCATCAGGTCGTCCCGGCTGACGTTCAGCGCCCGCGAGTACCAGTTGATGGCCTCGTCGGGGTATCCGGCGTCGAGAAACAGGTCCGCCTTGGTCTGGTCCACGTTGACCAGGCCGGTGATGTCGTTGATCAGGTCGAACGCCTGCACGGCGGCCTGCACGGCACCTTCGTCGAGGAGCACCTTGCCGAGGTTGATGAAGACTTCCGGGGGTAGTTCCTGGCGCAGCCCGATCAGGCGTCGACCGTAGG